>JBILQT010000185.1:0-14559 GCA_044373065.1 Sandaracinaceae bacterium | reverse complement strand
TGCCCTTCTAGGTCCCTTGGCGCTCCAAGCGCCTGTCTCCCCCGCAGAAGCGCCTGTCTCCCCCGCGCAAGCGTCTGTCTCCTCTGCAGAAGCGCCTGTCTCCGCAGCTCAGGCTCCCTCTACTCGGTCTTCTTCGCCTTCTTGTTGAACACATGCGCTACGCCCGCCGTCGGCACGAGCAGGGGCACGGAGGCGCCGGCCTTGCGCGCATCGGCGATCGAGGCCTTCATGATGCGCATCTCGTGGAGCACGCGGCCCTCGACCAGGTTCACCTCGCGCGAGTCCTTCTGCGGGGTGCCGCTTGCGCCGGCGGAGACATCGTCGCGGGCATTCAAGAGGGCTTGGGCGGCTGCC
This sequence comes from Sandaracinaceae bacterium, assembly GCA_044373065.1. Taxonomy (GTDB): domain Bacteria; phylum Myxococcota_A; class Polyangia; order Polyangiales; family Sandaracinaceae; genus JAFLCL01. Next base: position 14,205 of record JBILQT010000185.1, on the reverse strand, counting down.
TCGGCGGCATCGACGCGGGCTGCGGTGAGGCCCATCGAGTTGGCAACAAGCTTCTGCGCGCTCGTGCCTGTGAGGAGCTTCCGCGCGACCCGCACAAGGCTCTGCATGCCCTCCGCCGACTCGCGATCACTTGCGCCGTGGTCCCGCAATTGGGCGACCTCCGCGCTCGCAGCCGCATTGCCCTTGGCCGCCCGCGTCAGCACCGGCAAGAGGCGCCTGCGCACATCCGAGAGGCGCGTGCGTGCGAGGTCGCGCGCGCTGCGCAGCACCGTCGAGGCCGCAGACTTCTTCGCGTCCTGTGCACGCACGGCATCGAGCTCCACGATGCACTCCAGCACGAACGCGAGGCGCTCCGGCGCATACGGGACGAGCTCTTTCTCGGGGCCCGTCACGGCCACCAGCACACCCGCCGCCCAGGTCACCGCGCACTCACGCACGGCCGCAGAGCGCGTCTGCGCACCCAGCCTGATGCACTCCGCAGGCGTGAACTGCGCAGTGAACGCTGCGCGCTCCTCGGTACCGATCGAGGGCACGCTGGAGAGCATCTTCGCGAGCGTCGGCGTCTTGGTTGGAGCCTGGGGCACCGTCTTCTTCTTTGCTGCCACCGCTTCCTCCTCTGCACGCCTTGGCGCCACGCGAGGCTAGGCGAGAGCGCCTGCGCCCTTCAAGCCTCGCGCGCGTCGAGAAGCCTCAGCGCGCGTAACTCGGGAACCCACACCGCCCACGTGTCTGCTGCATCAGCCAGCGCCTATCCGCTGCGCTCAGTGCGGCAGAGACGGTCGCAAACGTGTCTGCACCCACGACGACACGACAGACAAGCATCGCGGCGGCGCGCTTGTCGCGGAAGGCGCGGAGCACTTGCGCGGCGAGGCTCACGGGGAAGCCAAAGCCGTTGTCGGCGAGCGCTTGAAGCTGCGCGGTGCGCTGCCCCTCGGAGTTCGCGAGCGAGAAGCCCGTGGCGAACATGGGGTCGGAGCGCGTGGGTGTGCGCGGCATCGGGTCCATCGGCAGATCGAGCGTGGCGAAGGGCGCGAGCGTGACCTCATCACGCGTCCATCGGGCACGTGTCACACGCGCCATCGCACGCGTCATGCAGCGCGTGAGCTCGGGCGTGGATTGCTCGTAGCTGACCTGCGTGCGGTTGCGTGCGCCCGCGCGAATGCGAATGCGCACCGCGCGAAGGGCAGCCTCATCGAGCGTGGAGCTCCAGGCGCAGGCCTCGAGCGCGGGCGCCACACGAAGCGTCGTTGCATCGACGACCGACTGCGCGGCGACCAAGGACGCATGCGGTGAGAGGGCAAGCGCGAGCGTGAGGAGAGCGGCGAGTCGAAGCGTGTGCACGGCGCGAGGGTAGCCGCGGAGGAACGGGCGACAACCCCTGAGCGCGACGCGCGCTGACTACAGGTACGACTCGAAGAGATCGAGCGCGACCGCACTCGACCAATCGCGCGCGCCATCGATGCGCAGACGAACCGCGCCATGCGGGTCGATGATCCAGGTCTCGGGGTATTGGCGCGTCCCAAACTGCCCACGCACCACCGAGCGATCCGCATCGAGCAGCACGCGCATCGGCGTGTTCGGCGGAAGCACCGTGTGCACTTCATCCCAGGTGCGATCCGTCGCGATGGTCACAAGCTCGACGTCGTCGCGATCCGCAAGGATGCGCGCGAGCTGCACGAGGTTCGGCATCTCCTCGATGCAGGGGCCGCAGGTCGAGGTCCAGAAGTTGAGCACCACCACACGGCCGCGCATGTCGCGCATGCGGAAGGTCTGACCGGCTTCATCACGAAGCTCGAAGTCAGGCACCAAGCGCTCGTTGCCCATGTAGTTGATCTCGGTCCTCTCACCGCGTGCGAGCGCCTCGTAGCCATCGTCGCCCAGCATCGCGCGCAGGGGCATCTCGTGGCGGCGCTGCTCACCGTCGGCGAAAGCGCTCGTGAGCATGAAGGCGAGCGGCCCGCCGAGGATGACGACCACAAGCGCGGCCAGGAGGTCTTGCTTCTTCATGACGGCGCCGCGTCTACCATGTGCACCGAGGCTCCGCGATGGGGCAGCAGCGGTTCGTCCACAGTCGGCAACGCGACGCGCACCCTGCCGAGCATCAGCGCAGCGCCCTCCTCCGCAAACGCCTCCGCGAGTTCATTCATCGCAGCGCTGGAGAAGACGGCCGCAAGCGAGCCTTCGAGCACATCGCAATAGAGCCGCCCCTCGTGATCCAGCCGAAGCGTCGCGGGGTCGAGCAACTCGGTGAGTGCGCCCGAGAGATGAAGCCGCACCTCGGCAGTGTCCGCAGCCCGCCCAAGCGTCACGTGGCGCACCGTGTAGGGGGCACCTTCAATCGCGACGTAGGCCCAGTTGATGTCGTTCACGAGGCAGAGGCGGCCATCCTCGGCGCGTCGAATCCAACCATCGAAGGAGGCCGCCACGTTGGGATGCGTGATGGCCACGTCGGCGTTCCACCAATGCCCCGCGGCATCGCGCCGAATCTCCGTCTCGCGGCTTCGACCCTCGGGCGTGGGGTCGAGAAAGGCGCGTGGGTCGCTCATGCGCCGTGTCGCGGAAGCGTCCACCACGACTCAAGCCAGCGCAGCGGCTTCTCCTCCTCGGGCGTCACGCTGTCGCTCTCGGCCACCTCGACGAGCAGCGCGTGGATGATCTTGCGAGCCTCCGCGCGCTCAATCGCCTTGGTCGCCGTCTTGAGCGCGTCGTTGTCCCACTGCGAGGCCTCGTGCATCGCGACCTGAAAGCGCTCCGCGCCCAGCGCCTCGCGCAGACGCGCCACATGCCCGCGCTCGTTCTCCGTGAACTCGCCATCGGCCTGGATGATCACGCGCATGAAGCCGAGCAGGACAACCGTCTCTTCGTGATTGAGTTCGTTCAGATTCATCGCGGACTCCTTGTGCGGGGGACGTCGTGCGGGAGACGTCGTGTCAGGAAAGTGGAGAGAAGCGCGCGCACCTTACAGCGAAGCGCAGGCGACTGCGACGGCCGAAAAGGCAGCCCCCCGGCGGCCCGCTGCTAGGCTTGAGCGCTAGGTGCCCCGCAAGAAAAGGCGATCGCTCGCATGGCTGCGCTTCCGACGATGGATGGCGTTGCTCGCGCTTTTCGCCGTGGGCATCCCCGCGGTTGCCGTCGCCACCGTGCGCTCCTCGAACGCGCATCAGCGTCTGCGCGAGCTCGCGGTCAATGCAATCCGCGATGAGCTTGGACTGCGTGCCTCGCTTGGACGCGTCCACATCGAGCTTGTGCCGCTCTCCCTTGTGGCCTCGGACATCGCGCTCGACGATCCGATCTACGGCCGCACAGCCGACGCCCAAGCCCTGCGCGTGGTGCCCTCGGTCGGCTCGCTTCTGCACGGGCGCGTGGAGATCGCTGCGATCGAGCTGGAGCGCGCGAACGTGAACCTCATCGTGCGCGAGGACGGCGTCCGCAACCTGCCGCGGATTGAGGCGAACAACGGCGGTGGTGCACCCACCCTGCCCTTCCGCAGGCTCGTGATTCGCGACTCGAACGTGATGGTCGATGCCGACCCGTGGGCACGCGGCGAGCTGCGCGGCGTGAATGCCGAGGTGCGCGGTGAGACGGGCCACATCATCGCGGTGGATGCGGATGTCGCCCACGGCAACATCGAGCGCCTCGACACACACCACGAGCTCACCGCCCTGCATGCACGCGTCGAGGTCGCTCCGGATGCGATTCACGTCATCGAGACGAACCTCGCGATAGGTGCGCTCTCGCTCGCAGGTGAAGACGTCTACGTGCCCCTGCCGCCACCCCAAGACATCGATGGTCTGGGTCGCGTGCGAGGCCATGTCCGCGTGGGCTACGACCTGGGAACGCTCGCTGCGCTGCAGTTGCCCGTCACGCTCCCGCGCATGGTGGGCCGCGTGCTGGTCGACGCGACCTTGAGTGGCCAACAAGGTGCCCCGCGCGCCGTGGGCGCCATCGAGATCGAGGGCGTGCGCGTCGAGCAATTCGGTATCGGGGATCGCGGCCGCTTGCCCTTCCACGCAGACCGCAACGAGGTCGTGATCGACGGTGCCGTGATCGACGTTCAAGGCGGCGGTGGGCACGTCAACATCGATGCGCGCCTGGGCCTCACGCCTGACCTTCCTCTCGTCGCCGTCGCCCGTCCGGACGATCTCTCGTTCGCGCATTTGATGGACCAGTTCGAGGTCTCGGCGAACTCGATCGTGGAGTGGATCTTCGATGGCGAGCTGCACCTTGAGGGCTCGCTCGCCGACCCTGAGCACATCGACTTGAGCGGCCCCATCACGCTTCAGACGCGCGACTTTGTCGTCTCCAAAGACGCCTACCACGCGCGCCCCGTGCGGCCTGTGATCGCCATCCCGCGCGGGAACTTTGTGGGCCGTTGGTCGATTCGTCCCGATGGCGTGCGCTTCTCGAACCTCGTCGCGGATCTGCCCCGCAGCCGCATCTTCGCCGACGTGCTCTTGGGCTTTCACAACCAGCTGCGTGTGGATGCACGCGCGGAGGCGAACCTCCTCGATATCTCGCCGCTCGATGGCTTCCCGATGGCGGGCATTGGACCTGCGACCTGCCGCATCGAGGGCCTCTTTCAAGACCCGCACGTGACGGGCCACATTCGCCTCGCGGGCTTTGAGTTCAACGACTTCCGCCTGGGCGACATCGAGACCGACGCCGACCTCGATCGAGATGGCATGGGCGTCACCTTCCCGCGCTTGGTCGCGGTCAAACGAGACAGCCACTACGTGGGCGAGAACGTCTACCTCGACTTCCACCACAACCGCTTTGCGATGCGCGGCGGGATCCAATTCGAGCGCATGACGCTCGCTGATTTTTATCATGTGTTCGGCTTCGAATCGGATGAGCGCTTTGCCCCCTTTCAGGGCGTGCTCACCGGTCACTCCGACATCGAATACACCAACGGCTTCCCGGGTGATTCACGCTCGGGCACGCTCCGCACGAACCTCGATCTCGGCATCCAGACGGCCACGCTGAATGGCTATGCCTTCGAGAACGGGCTCTTTCGCGGAAGCTGGAATTGGTACGACTGGTCCGAGAGCTACCGCGGCGGCGTGCTCACGATGGACCACGTCGAGCTGCGCAAAGGCGACGGCATCCTCACGCTCGCTGGCTCGATGGAGCGCGGTGGTGTGCTCAACGTTACGGCAAACGCCGACCGGCTCGCGCTGCGTGACCTTGAGGGCATCGGCGACCGCTTCGGCGAACTCGACGGTATCGCCGGCGTCTCCGCACAGGTGCATGGCACGGCGGACCGCATGCTCGTCGACGCCGACATCGGCGTGCACGACGTCATCGCCGCAGGCCGGCCCCTCGGCGACGGACGCGCCTACATGCGCCTCACCTACCAAGACGACCCCTGGGTTCAAGAGGCACTCGGCTGGGGAAGACAGCTCCCAGAAGCCGAGCCCTGCGCACATGCACGACTTGGCCTCGCACATGCCAACTGGCCTGAGGACCCGCCGCTTCAGACGGTCGATGGCCCGATGCGCGGCCTCGATCAGCCGAGCGCATTTCTGATCTGCGGCACGATGATGGATGGTGATGTTGGGTTCGATGTGGCCGTCGGAAGGCAATCGCTCTACCCACTGCGCGGCAAGATTCACGTCGACGATGTCTCCCTCGCGCGCTTCATGCCGACGCTCGACACCGGGAGCGTTCCCACCGAAGGGCTCGTGCGCGCGATGGTGCGCTTCGATGACGGCGGCATGCGTGACCCAGCCACGCTGCGCGGGCAGATCCAGGTCGACACGCTCGCGGTTCAGCGTGGTGATCTGCGCCTTGAGAACGCGCATCCCATCATCGTCAACATCGACCGCGGCGTGGCGCGTCTTGAGCGCGGGCGCATGCGCGGACCGGGTGTGCGCGTACGGCTCTCAGGTGAGGCCTCACTCGATGCAGGGCTTGCCCTTGAGGCCTCGGCCGATGTCGACCTGGCCACGCTTCCGCGTGTGACCCCGACGGTGCTCGAAGCCTCCGGTGGGCTCGCAGTTCGGCTCGCGCTCACGGGCCCCTTCACCGACCCCGAGGTCTACGGCGAGGCCTCACTCGAGGAAGGTCTTGTGCGCCTCCGCGCACTTGAGAGTCCACTCACCAACCTGCGCGCGCACGCCACCTTCAGCGCGCGCCAGATCCTCATCGAGGCGATCGAGGCCGATGTCGCAGGCGGCCACGTTCAAGTCGCGGGCGAGGCCTCGCTCGATCACGGCACGCTCGAACGCTACGCATTTGCCATCCGCTCGCGTCACCTCTCGTTCGAGCCAACACAAGGCCTCGATGTCACCCTCGGCACCAACATCAACCTCGGTTGGAACCGTGGTGAGCCACTGCCGAATGCTCGCGGAGAGGTACGCATTGAGCATCTCGCCTACACACACGACATCGCGCTCGGCGCGACGATTGGCGAGCTCTCACGCACGCAACGCACCGAGGTGGAGCAATACGATCCGGCCGCCGATTGGCTGGCGATTGATCTCCACGTCCGCAACGACGAGCCGCTGGCCGTTCGCAACAACCTGGTTGATGCCGCGCTCTCGATCGAAGACGCGGAGCGCCCCTTCCGCATCGTCGGCACCAACCAACGCTACGGCATGGTCGGCGACATGCGCTTCACGCGTGGGCGTGTCTTCTTCCGCAATGCCGCGTTTGAGCTGCGCCAGGGCGCGACGCTGACCTTCGACGACGAGCACGCCATCGTGCCCCGCTTCGACATCCACGCGACGACCGAGATTCGCCGCTCGGCCGATCTGCAAGCGCCCAGCTGGCGCGTGATCCTCGATGCCTCCGGCACCTCCGACGCGTTCACGATCGCGACGCGCTCCGACCCTGACCTCCCTCAAGAGGACATTCTCCTCTTGCTTGCCGTCGGCCTGACACGCGGCGAGCTGGAGACGCTGCGCGGTGGTGATCTCGGCAGCACGCTCGCCCTGGAGGCCCTCGCATCCGTCACGGGCATCGACCGCGAGGTGCGACGCGCCGTGCCCGTCATCGATGATTTCCGCCTCTCGAGCGCCTACTCCGTGCGCACGGGGCGCACCGAGCCGCAGGTCTCGATCGGCAAGCGCATCGCCGACCGCGTTCGTCTCTCGGCCACCACAGGACTGAGCGAGGCGCGCGAATTCCGCGCCGTGATCGAGGCGCAGCTCGATGCGAATACAAGCGTTCAAGCGGGCTACGACAACTACAACCTGACGAGCGCATCATCGTTCGGTAACGTCGGCGTCGACCTCCGTTGGCGCCTCGAATTCCACTAGCCCAAACCCTCTCCGCGCTGCGCTCGCATGCGCTGCTGGCCCTCGTGTGCGCGCTCCTGCTCTCGATGGCAGCGAGCTCAGCCAAGGCACAGCGGTGGGAGGATTTGACGGGACGATCGATCGTCAGCATCGAGGTCGAAGGTCAGGCGCGCGGGCTTGTCGACGCATCCGATTTGCCGCTTCACACAGGCGAGCTGATCTCACGCCAGCGGCTCCAAGCAGCAGCGCGCACCCTTCTCGCCTCAGGCGATTGGGCAGACGTGGCCTTCGAAGCCGAGAGCGTTGCGGGCGGCGTTCGGCTGCGTGTCTCGCTCGTCCCGCGCATCGTGCTCGCCCGCATCGAAGCCGAGGGCAATGTCGTCTTCTCGGATGACCGCATCCGTGAGTTGGTGGGCCTCGACGTCGGAGACGAGCTCACGAATGCGGGCCTCATCACGCGTCAGGCAGACCTGCAGGCACAGCTCGTCGAGCGCGGCTTTGTCGATGCTCATGTGGAGTTCGTCCTCCGCGACACCGACCAACTCTCGCGCAAGGTGCTCCGCATTCTCGTGCAGGAGGGCGAGGCACGGCTCGTCACACGCATCGCGTTCGTCGGCCCCGATGGCACCGAGCTCGCATTGCCGGACGAGGCCATTTTTCCTGGCGAGATCGGCCTCTCAGTCGACGACGTGCTCGACGTCACGCGGCTCAACACGGGCGTGCGCGAGGCGGAGGCAAGAGGCCGCGATGAGGGCTTCCTCGAGCTGCGTCTCGACCCACCCGAGGTCGACCGGGCCACGGGCGTCGTGCGCATTCCAGCCATCTTCGGTCATCGCTATCGCGTCAGCATCCGAGGCGAAGCGCCGCTCTCGCGCACCGATGTGGAGGGCGTCCTTGAGCTTCGCGCAGAGCGACTCACCGACGCCGTCGTGGAGAACATCCGCATCCGCGTGCATCAACTCTACGAGCGCCACGGCTTCCGCGAGGCGCGTGTCTTGGTGCGGCGCACGCTCGACCCGGCCGAGGAGCTTCAGGACGGCTCACTCGACCCCTCACGCGGCCTTCTTGAGATCGCGGTCACACCCGGAATTCCCCTTCGTGTCGTAGGCATTTCGTTCCCTGGTGCTGTGCACTTCGAGCCCAACTTCCTCCGCGATCAAGTGCTCAGCTACCTCGAGCAAGACTTGCCCTCCTCGCAACCTTTCGAGCCCGTCGATTCGGATGTCATCGATCGCATCGGCCTCTCAGGTCGCATCCCCACCGCGCGGCGCTCCGTGCCCGCACCCCTTGTCTCGCTGCCCGCATCCGTCTGGTTCGAGCCGACCTACCGCGAGGCCGTCACACACATCGCCGAGCTCTATCAAGCCGCCGGCTACCTCGATGTGCGCGTCGAAGAGGCATCACTCTCCCTGCTCGAGGATCACCGCGCCGTTGTCACGGTCTCGATCTTCGAGGGCCCACGCACCCTCGTCTACGACATCCGAATCCGCGGCAACGAGTCGGTCTCCACACGTGAATGCCTCGAGGCCGCGCGCCTCATGCGCGGCGAAGCCTTCAGCCACATCGCACTCGAGGAGGCGCGTCGTCGCCTCATCAGCCTCTACCAGGACCGCGGCCATCTCTTTGTGCGCGTCGAGCCCGTTGTGCACCGCTCCGCCGACCGCGGCCGCGCCGAGATCGTCATCGACATCATCGAGCGCTTCCCCGTTCATATTGGGGCGATTCGCATTGAGGGTCGCGATGCCACGGACGAGGCCCTCATCCGACAAGCGCTCCACTTCGGCGAGGGAGACCTCTACCGCCCCGAGGTCATTCGCCAGAGCGAGGAGACGCTCCTGCGCCTTGGCATCTTCTCCAGCGTCAGCATCACGCCCGCAGATCCCGAGCTCGCCGAGCGCGTGAAGAGCCTCACGGTCACGGTCGCAGAGCGGCCCGCACAGGAGCTCGCGCTCTCCGCAGGCGTCGGCACCGGTGAGGGCGCGCGCGGTGGCTTTGAGTACGCCTACCGCAACCTCTTTGGCTACGCGGTCTCCCTCTCACTTCGCGTCCAACTCGCATTTCAATTCTTCTTCCAAGACCGCGAACTCGAAGAAGCGATCACCGCACTCAACCTTCAAGACAGGCTTGAGCGTCGCATCACCATCGGGCTCGCATTCCCGCACATTCCTGGCCTTCGCAACGTCCGCGCGGGGCTCGATCTTGTGCATCTACGCGACAACTTTCGCGACTTCGGCCTCGACAAAAACGGCGCTGTACTGACCTTCACCTGGCAGCCCGAGCGTCGCTTTCAAGGCTCACTGTCCACCGAGATCGAGCAGAACGGCGTGACGCTCTTCGGCAACATCTCCGACCTTCAGGAGTACCTCTCGCGGCCTGAGGTGATGATGGACCCGCGCACGCAGCGCCTGCTCCGCGTGCCGCAGGGCGTGTCGGCCATCGGCAGCATTCGCGCGCTCGTCTCACTCGACCTTCGCGACAGCGCCTTCACCCCGACCGACGGCTTCTACGCCTCCGCGGCACTCGAGTGGGCGCACACCATCGCGACGGAACGAGAAACTGACTACAGTCATTTTTTCAAGCTGACGCTCACGGCGAATGGCTACGTCTCTCTTGCCGACGATTGGGTGCTCGCCCTTCAAGTCCGCGGCGGCCGCGTCTTTCACCTTGAGAACATCTCGCGCACCTACCCCAACCGCGCGTACTTCCTCGGCGGCGTCGACTCACTGCGAGGCTTTCTCCAAGACCAGGTACTGCCGCAGGACCAGGTCGAGCTCATCGACAGCGAGCGCACACAGGGTCGCACGTTGAACCCCGCCGCGATCGTGCGCACCGGTGACTTCTTCTATCTCGGACGCGCCGAGCTTCGCTTTCCGCTCTTTGGGTCCCTTCAAGGCGGCGTGTTTGTCGACGTTGGCAACGTCTGGGCGTTCGGCGATGCGGTGCGCTTCGAAGCCCTCTTTCGGCTGCGTGTCTCCGCGGGTGCAGGCGTGCGCATCACAACGCCCGTTGGTCCCATCGCACTCGACTACGGGTTCAACCTCACGCGACGCGAAGACCTCGCCGAGCCCTTCGGCGCCTTCCATTTCTCCATCGGCCTCTTCTGAGGCGCGCGGAATCAGAAGACTCCACGCTCGCGTTGAGAGTGACTTCGATGCATAGTGCATCGAAGCATCCGTCTTCGAGGGAGTAGTCATGCCTGCGAGCTTCCGCGCCATCGTTCGCACCGAGTCTGGAGTGGTTCTTGTGGACCGCGCGCGTGAGCCACTGCCGCCCTCCTGCGTGCGCATTCGCATCAAGCGCACCGGTCTCTGCCGCACCGATTGTCGCGCAGCACAGGGGCGCATCCCCACACGGGCAAACCTCACGCTGGGCCACGAGGCCTCGGGCATCGTTGTCGAAGTTGCTGCGGCAAGCGACCTTCTACGCGAGGGCGATCACGTGACCATCTGGCCTCATGTGCAGCACGGTAAAGCCTCGCTTCAGCTCGGCGTCGAGTTGGACGGCACGTTCGCGGAGGAAGTCGTCGTGCCCGAGCGCAACGCCTTTCGCGTACCGAGCACGATGCCCTTCGAGCGAGCCGCCTACTTCGAGCCCCTCGTCGCAGCCCTGGGTGCGTATGTCGAAGCACTCTCCAAAGAGGACTCCGTGCATGTGCACGGCGAGGGTCGCATCGCAGAGCTCACGCGAAGGGCGCTTCGCGTTTCAGGCACGCGCGTAGTCGCCGCCGATGAGGGCCCAGCATGGTGCGTGCTCCCCTCGCCAAGCGAAGAGGCCGTTCGCTCGCTGATGCAGCAAGCACCCGATGCGCGCTTTGTCCTCAAGCTCCCCTCGCGTGGCAGCGACTTCGACCGAGCCACGTACGAGCGCACCGGCGCGCGCTTTGTGACAGCCACCTACGGCAGCCAAGCACGCGCCCTTGAGCTCCTTCAAGAGGAGGCCTTCAAGGTCGAGGATCTCTTCGAGGAGCCCCTGCCCTTGCGCGCCCTTCTGGAGCACTTGATGTCGCAAGACGACGAGACGAAGAAGGCCTTCTTCAACCCCGAGCTCGCTCACTGATGTGCGGCCTCGTCGCATGGGTTGGCGCACCGGGTTCAGCCGATCGCAACGCGCTTGAGCGCGCCCTCGACGCCATCGCGCACCGCGGCCCCGATGGTCGCGGCATCTACGTGTCGTCGGACGGCGCAGTCGCGCTCGGACACGTACGTCTCGCACTCGTCAGCGAAGGCAACGGTGCCCAGCCACTCCACACACACGACCAACGCCTTCATGCCGTCGTGAACGGCGAGGTCTATGACGATGCACGCCTTCGCCAGGCGCTTCAGGCAGAGGGCCATCACTTCACGACCCACTCCGACAGCGAGGTGCTGCTCCATCTCTACGCAGCACATGGTCCTGAGTCGCTTCGGAAGATTCGCGGCGAGCTCGCCTTCGCGCTTCACGATGAGACGCGCAACCACGTCTTCGCTGGACGCGATCGCTTCGGCATCAAGCCGCTCGTCTACGCAGTCACCTCAGAGGGCGTGTGGATTGCCTCCGAGGCCAAGGCGTTGTTTGCAGCGGGCATCGCGCCCGCTTGGGACGCGACCTCCTTCGCGCACGTCGCAACGCACCAATACCTCCCACCCTCGCGCACGATGTTTCGCGGCATCGCAGCTTTGCCTCCAGGGCACACGCTGACGATCGACATCGCCTCACGCCGCCTCTCCATTCAGCCGTATTGGTATATGAGGCATACAGTGCCGTCGGATGCACCAACCGAGGCACTTCAAGCGCGACTTCGCGATGCCCTCCACGAGTCCGTGCGACTTCGACTGCGCGCGGACAAGCCCGTGGCGTTTCATCTCTCGGGCGGCATCGACTCCACCAGCATCCTCGCGTTGGCCAAGCAACACGTAGCTTCGCGGCCTCAGGCGTTTACCGTGCAGTTCGACATGGAGGGCTATGCCGAGGGCCTCTACGCCGAGGAGAGCGCGCGTTCGCTCGAGGTGGATCTGCACCTTGTCGCGGCGAGCCCAGAGGCTCTCTTCGCAGCCACGGGCGATGCCGTCTTCGCGGGGGAGACACTCGGCATCAACGCGCAACTACCCGCGAAGCTGATCCTCTCTCGTGCCATCCGTGCAGCCGGATTTCGCGCGGTGCTGAGCGGCGAAGGCGCGGACGAGGCGCTCCTTGGCTACGCGCATCTCGCACTCGATCATCACGCGGAGACTGGGGCAAACGCCGCACGCGCAAGCTCCCTTCAGGACGCCGTCATGCTTCCAGAAGGGTCGATCGACGCGCCCGCGCTGCGTGCGGCCTTCGGCTTTGTCCCAGCCTTCCTCGCCTCCAAGCTCGCCATCGGAGCGCGCTTTCAGGGCTTGCTCACAGGCGATGCGCGGCGTGCGGTCCAAAGCGAAGAGAGCCTTCTGCATCTCGCGGAGGGGCTGCGCTCAAGCGGCACCACAGAGGGCCCACATGCACGTCGCAGTGCTGCGCTTTGGGGCAAGCTCGCCCTGGCTGGCTACATCCTTCGTGCGCTCGGTGATGGCGTGGAGATGGCCGCCTCGATCGAGGGTCGCCCGCCCTTCCTCGATCACCTCTTCTTCGAGGAGGCCCTCCGCGTTGCGCCTGATCTGCTCTTTCGCGAGGGCACCACGAAGTGGCTCTTTCGCGAGGCGATGCGCGGCGTGGTGCCAGAGCCAGTGCGCATTCGAGAGAAGCATCCCTTCCTCGCACCTCCCTTTGCAGCACAGCGCACCAAGGCTTTGCGGGATGGCCTACGCGATGCGCTCGCGCCCTCACGCACGTCACGCGTTCCGTTTCTCGATCCGCGAAAGGTCACCGCCATGCTCGACCAACTCGACCAACTCGATGCCTCACATGCAAGCGATGCGCGTGCACAGCAAGCCCACGAGCCAGCCCTTCAGCTCGCACTCACCACCGTGCTCATGCACGAGCGATTCAACCTCGGAGACGCGTGATGACAGAGGCTTGGTGGACAACGCTCTATGACGCGCACCTGGCTGAAATTCTCCTGGTCCGAAAGGACGCAGACGAGCTCGCAGCAACGCTTCGCTTTCTGCAAAGGCACCTTCGTCTTGAGCGCGGGCAGCGTGCTTTCGATCAATGCTGCGGCATCGGCTCGATCGCCATTCCCCTTGCAGAGCAAGGCATTTACGTCAGCGGCTGCGACCTCGGGCAAGGCTATGTCGCGCGTGCACTTCGCGATGGGGAACACACGCGCGCACTTCTCGATCTGCACACGGCCGACGCATTCAAGTTCACCCCGAGCACGCCCTGCGATGCCGCCTTCAACTGGTGGACGAGCTTTGGCTACGCCGACACAGATGAGGAGAATGTCGCAATGCTTCGTCGCGCGTTCGAGTCCCTCAAGCCGGGCGGCACCTTCGCCCTCGACTTCATGAATGTGCCCGGTGTGCTCCGTACCTTTCAGTCCGTCGTCGAGACCTCACGCGAGACTGCGCAGGGACGGCTTCGACTCACACGTCTGAGCACCCTCGACCTCGCCTCGATGACGATGGAGAAGAGCTGGCGTTACGTGCTCCCGAGCGGCGAGACGCTCACGCATCCAAGTCGTGTTCGGCTCTACACACCGCGCGAGCTTGGCGCGCTCTTCACCCGTGTTGGGTTTGCGAACGTGCGCTTTGTCGGAAGCCTCGATGACGCACCGCTGACGCTTGAGAGCCCCCGCTGCATCGTGCTCGCGGAGGTGCCGGTATGAGCGCCTTCCGCATTGAAGAGACTGCTCCACGCGAGCCCATCGGGGCGGCACATCCGCTCCTCGCTGCGCTCTATCAAGGTCGCGTGCTCAAGCTCCCTGCCACGATGGACTCACTCCATCTCGTGACGGCGGCACGCACCATTCTTGAGCATGAGCTCGGCGGTGAGATTCGCTCGGCGCATGCCCGCATCGGCGAAGACGCGCACTTTGAGGCAATCGGTCGCGCACGACGCATTTTCTACTTGG
>JBILQT010000183.1:0-14638 GCA_044373065.1 Sandaracinaceae bacterium | reverse complement strand
TCTGCGCGTGCTCGCCAAGAAGGCCAAAGAGGAGCATCCGGGCAAGAAGCTCGTCTTGTTTGGGCACTCGATGGGCTCGTTCTTCACGCAGCGGCTTCTTCAGAAGCACTCGGATGAGCTCGATGGTGTTGTGCTCTCCGGCTCGAATGCGCCGGGCTCGCTCTTCGAGCGGGCAGGCGTTCAAGCCGCGAAGTTTGAGCGCGCGCGCAAGGGGCCACGCAGCACCAGCCGGACGCTCACCTTCCTCTCGTTTGGTGCCTTCAACGATGCGTTCAAGCCCGCCCGCACCGACTTCGATTGGCTCTCCAAGGACCACGCCGAGGTGGACAAATACATCGCCGACGCGCTCTGCGGTTTTCCGTGCACCACGCAGCTCTGGGTCGACCTGCTCGAGGGCCTTCAAGCCATCGCCACCTCGGGCTTTGGCGGCGTCCGCAAAGACTTCCCGATCTACCTCTTCGCGGGCGACAAAGACCCAGTCGGCAAGGCGGGCAAGGGCGTCACCGAGCTCTACGAGCGCCTCATCTCGGCAGGCCTTGGCCGCACGAGCATTCGCCTCTATCCAGGCGGCCGCCACGAGATGCTGAACGAGACGAATCGCGATGAGGTCATGCGCGATGTGATCGCCTTCCTCGACGCGAGCGTGTGAGCGAGATCGAGAAGAGTGCGCAGGACCTTCTCGCGGTGGCGCTCTCCGCCATCCAACGAAGGGCCCTCGATGAGGCCAAGACGATCGCGGAAGCGGCCGCGGTCTTTGCGCACTCCGCTTCGCTGCCTGGCCTTGAGGCCCATGCACACAAGATCGTCGCGCGTGTGCATCACGAGCGCGAAGACTTCGAGGCCTCGCGTCGATCCTTCCTCGCAGCGGCGCAGGCAGATCGCGAGCGGGGCCATGAGCTTGCGGCGCTTCGCACCGAGGTCGCGCTCGCGTTCACGTACTACGACGAGGGCGATGGGCCGCGTGCATCGGCGATGTTGGACGCGATCGAGGCGCAGGTTCAGAAGGTCGAAGGTGGGAGCTCGATCGTCCCGGCCATCCTCGGCTACCGCGGCAACATCGCGCGACAGGCAGGGCAATTCACCGAGGCGCGTGCGCTCTACGCCGAGGCGATTCAGCGCTCGTTCGAGATGGGCGATGCGCTCTTTGCGTGGGTCTTTGTGATGGATGCCGCGATCACCACCTTGCTTGAGGGCGATGCGGCGCAAGCACTGACCGAGTTCGCGCGCGCCTACGATGCGACGACCTCCCTCAAGGGCAACAGCATCGGTCGCGACATGCTTCGCTGGATGCTCTCGCACTACCTGATGCTCGTGAAGCTGGTGCTCGGCGTGCCCGTGGATGGCGCGGAGGAGGGCCCCATTTCACCGAGCCTGCGTGGCATGCGCGAGGCGCTCTTTGAGAACGCGCGTCGGGGCGTCGCGCTGGCGAAGCTCAATGCGTTCTCGGCCAAGACCGAGCACGCGCGGATCACCAAGAGGGTGCTTGAGCGCCTGACGAGTGAGCGCGCCCCACGCGTGATCGTGCAGCGTGATGGCTCGCATCTGGTGCATCGCGATCGCGTCGTTGATCTCTCCAAGCGCCCCTCCTTGCGCGGCATCCTGGCCGCTCTCGCCGAGGGCCACAGCGAGGCGCATGCGCTCGTGGGTGAGGCGCTCATTCGCGCAGGTTGGCCGGACGAGAAGCTCGTCCCGCGGGCCGCGAAGAATCGCCTGCACGTCGCGCTGACCACGCTGCGGCAGCTCGGCTTGGAGGATGTGCTCCGCTCGGGAGAGGGCGGGTATTGGCTGGAGCGCGAGCGCACGATTGTCGTGGGATGAGGCGCGCGAATTAAGTGATCACGCCCGCGATTAAGCGGCCCGCATGCGCTTGATTGTTCAAGGTGCGTGCATGCGAATCACCTTGCAAACCATGGGCGTTGCGACGTTCACCGCGGCACTTGGCTGCACCACCACCACGCCGATGATGATGCCTCCCGTGCCTTGTGGCGGCGATGCACCGCTCACGCTGACGGTCGTCGAGGGAGGGCGCATCGAGGTCGCGCGAACGGGGGAGCTCTTGCTCGAAGGCCTGCGCGTGGAAGGCGATCTGCAGGCGTCGATCGAGGCAACCCGCATCGTGCTTCGCGCGCCCTATGGCGAGGGCCCACGCACCGCGCGCTTTGTCTGTGCAACAGGCACCGCGACTGCCTCGGTGGATGTGCAGCCGCTGCGTTGGTCGTCTGTGGCCGAGTGGACGGGGAATGAAGCCGAGGGCGTTCCAGGGGGACGCGAATACTTCGCCTGGTGGCTCTCTCCGAGCGCGGGGGAGCAAGCGCTCTACATGTACGGCGGCTTCGCATTTGAGCCGCGCCAGTTCACCCCGCGCAGCGATCTCTACCGCTTCGACAGGCGTTCCAACGTCTGGTCGCAGGTCACGCAAACAGGGCCGCTTCCCGCTCCCGGCGGGCGTGTTGCCGTGGGTGCTGACGGCGCGATTCACTATTTCGGCGGCGGGCTCCCCACACCCGATGGCTCCATCGACACGCAGCCCGCCTTCCTGCGCTGGAGCGCCTCTCCCGCAGGCTTTGAGGCATTGAGCGCCGAGGGCGCGCCGGGCAGCTACACAGGCTCGCTCCTCTACGATCGCCCACGCGATCGCTGGCTCTCCGTCTGCGGCGTCGACACCATCGCGCTTGGCCTTCACTGCCGCGTGCACGCCTACACCACCGCGGGCGGCTGGCGCGAGATCGAGATCGCAGGCGATGCGCCCATGGGCCGCTACGGCTTTCACTACGCCCTCGACGAGGAGACGGACCGCGTGATCCTCTTCGGCGGCCAAGTCGGGCAGAGCAACGCCGCGATCGGCGGCGACACCTGGGCCCTTGAGCTCGCACCCGAGTCTGGCGAGCCCACCTGGGTGCAGCTCTTTGAGGAAGTCGAGGGCATCTCGAGGCGTCGCAATGGCGCCTACGCACTCGACCCGATCGGCCACCGGCTTTTCATCTGGGGCGGCACGCCCGACGGCAGGAATGCCGTGGAGGGCCTCGATGTGCTCTCCCTCGATCGCGGCACCGAGACCTGGACGCACCTCGACACGCCGGAGGGCGGCCCACCCGCGCGCGGCAGTGCGCAGGGTCTCTACGATCCAACGCGCCGTGAGATCCTCTGGGGCTTCGGCAACACCGCCGCGCGACGCTACACCGACCTCTGGTCGCTCGCGCTCACGCCCGCCTCGGGGATGTGACAGAGCCTCACGCAAGCCTCGCCAAGCACGCGCGGTAGAAGCGCCCCGCGCTCTCTTGGCCCAGCGTTCCTTGGGCCTTCTCCTCTGCGAAGAAGGCCGCGAGGTCGCTCAAGATCTGCTCGTGATGAAAGGCCCAGGCGCGCTCCGCGATGTCGGCCGTGTTCAAGGGCATCCACTCCACGCGCTGCACCTCGCCCGCCTCCGCATTCTTGGTGCTCGGCGGGACGAGCGCATCAAGCGAGACGAGAAAGCGCGCGGTGATGTTCTGCAAGTGCACCGTCGGGTCGCTCTGCAAGTAGAGCGGGTGCCGCCACAAGGTCGCGACGCCGCGCGCCTCCAGCGCCTTGAGGTCAAGGCCTGCCTCCTCAAAGACCTCGCGGCGCACGGCATCCTCAAGCGACTCATCCCAGTCGAGGTAGCCGCACGTCAGGCACCACAAGCCCTCGAAGTCGACCGCCGGGCCGCGCTGCCCGACCAGCGCGTAGAAGCTCTTTTCGGCTGCGCTGTACGCGATCGTGACGGCCGCGATCGCGACCGAGCGCGAGTGATAGATGGCGCGCCCATCGGGGAGGTCGACGCGGGGATTGGGTCGGTTCTGGAAGTGCGGCATCGGGCGTTGGTAGCGCGCCTGCGCGGCTCGGGCGCAACGACGTGACAGTTCTGTGCCCTGAGCGGCCTCGTCACACGCAGCGTGCGACGTTGAGCGCATGACCGAACTTGTGGGTTTCCCTCGCGCGAAGGAACTCGCCCTCGCGGCGCTTCCTTGGTTTCTCGTCGCCTGTGGCGGGCCCGGTCCCTCGGATGTCGGTCGCACGCAGGATGCTGGCACCTCGGACGCAGGCACCGACGCAGGCACCGACGCAGGCACCGACTCGGGCACCGACGCGGGCGTCTCGGACGCGGGCACGGACGCGGGCACCTCGGTGGATGGCGGCCCCGCTCCGGCGACCACCTGCAGGACCACTGCGGACTGCGCGATGGGTGAGCAGTGCATGGGCGTGGGCGCTGCCGGCGAGGGCCGTTGCCGCGACCTCACCCCGATCCCTGGCGAGGGTGCCGAGTGCGCCTCGGATCTCGCATGCGGACCGGGCCTCATCTGCACCCAGACGCGCCCCGGCGGCGCCTGCGTCCCGGCTTGGATGCTCGACACGTTTGTCGGCGGCACGGTGGAGATCCCAGACGATGACCCGACCGGCATCACGGTGAGCATCGACGCGCTCGGCCTCGCCACCGTCGCGACCGAGGTCGTCTTGCGCTTTCGCATCGAGCACGGTCGCTCGGCCGACGTCCGCGTCTACCTCACCAACCCCTCCGGAACCGAGGCGCTTGCCTGGGACGGCAATGCCTCCGGTGAACCCGTCGTGCCCGTCCGCGACATCGAGCGCATCGTTGCCAACTCCGGCGACGAGAGCGTGAACGGCCGCTGGCTCCTCCGCGCCGTCGACCTCGACCCCGCAGAGACCGGACGCATCCTTCAGTGGTCCGTCACCCTGCGCAGCCGCTTCGACTGAAGACTGCAGTTGCGCCAGCGCTGCAGCGTCGACAGTCGCGCCTGGGGCATGCCCGCCGGCGGGGCAAAGCCCCAAGAGGCCCGCGTGGGTGAGGAGCGGAGCGACGAGCCTAGCGAAGGGGGTGTCGGGGGAAAGCGAAGCGTCCCCTGACCCGCAGCGCGCCAGCGCTGCAGCAACACAGCCTAACGTTGCTGGGTGATTGTCGCTGCGCCGTCCCTCACCGTGATCGTCGCCAAGGCCCCTTCGAGGAGCGTCCACTGCGGTGGCACGTGACCGATATCGGCGTCGAAGATCACTGGGATGCCGAGGTCACCCAGCATCCGCTCAAGCCCCCGCACGTAGCCCTCGCCGCGTGCCCCTGGTGCTTGTGAGCGCCCAAGCACGAGCCCACGTAGTCCCTCAAACCAGCCCGCCATGCGAAGCTGCATGAAGGCGCGCGCGGCTTGTCCTGGCTGCAGCTCGCAGTTCTCGAGGAAGAGGATGACGCCCTCCTCCTGGTGCGTGCGAACAAAGCGCGGGATGTCTCCAAAGCGGGTGCCGACGAGGTTCGAGAGCGTGTCGAGACAACCACCGATGAGCCGCCCCTCGACCTCGAAGGGGCGACCATCCAGCGTGCGCACGCGTGTTGGCTGATCGAGCTGAAAGGGCGCGTCGGGCTGCGTCTTCCAATCCACAAACGCCGTCTGAAAGTGACTTGAGGCGTGCTGCGTGAAAGGACCCGTCTCCCGCAGAATGCGCAGCACACCAGAGCTCAGCGGGTCGCGCTGACGCGGCACCAAGTCCATCGCGTTCGGGCCATGCGCCGAGACCCAACCAAGCTCCAGCAACATGGGCACGAGCAGCGTGCTGATGTCGGAGTAGCCCAAGATCCACTTCGGTCGCGCCGCAGCAAGCGCCGCGAAGTCCATCCGCGGCAGGAGCTCGATCGCAAGCTCGCCGCCCCAGGGCGGAAACACCGCATCGAACGAATCGTCGCGCAGCGCCTCCATCCACGCCTCAAGCCGCACCTCCCACGAGGCCGTCTCATTCGCGCGAAGACAATGCGAGAGCCTCGGGTCAAAGCCCTCTGCACGCAGGTGGTCCACCACGAGCGCGAGGCGCGGGCTCAGTGCCGAGGACACGGGCGAGCTCGGTGCGACGAGGGCGATTTTCGAACCGGGCGCGAGGGGACGCGGGAGCTGCAGGCGCATGCGGACCTCGTACACGAAAGGCCCTCGCGCCGCCCCCTGAGACCGGAGCTACCGAAACATCTCCAGAAAGCCGACGAGCGCTGGGAGACGAACCTCGGGGTGCTGAAGCAGGACCTGAAGACGATCCCGTTCTACGGCTGTCGGCGGACGAATCTGCCGATGATGCTTGGAGAGCCAGCGCGTCAGGTGGAGAAGAACGGTCGGCGCGAGCGCCGGGTCATCGACGCTCAAAAGCAAGAGCGGTGGAGCCCAGCCTGGAAGGCAGCAAGCGAGCTGCACCGCGCTCACGCGCACATGCAGATGCGGCGAGGTGAGATAGGCGCTGAGGATCGGCGCATCGCTCTCCCACACGTCACGCAACATCGTGTGCGCCGCGACCTGACTCACCCGCCTGCGTGGGTCATCGACCATCATCAGCCGCGTCTCACGCGACTCTTTTCGGTTCAGCGAGGCCATCGCCACCAAGCCTGCGCACGCCCGCTTCGAGCTCATGTCGAGCGCCGGGACAAGGTGCTCCCAGTCGTCTGCCGAGCCCGTCTCGGCGAGGCCTTGAATGACGGTTGGCGCGGGTGAGGGCTCAAGCAACCTCGCCCGATAGAACTCCGTAAACGTGCCGCCCAGGTGATGCCGCGCAAGCTCGCGCATCGCACGCACGCGATGGGTCAGCGCACGCTCAAGTCGCGCGCGATGGGGCGCCGGATCGACCTCAAGCGCCAGGCGAAGTGCGTGAAGACAAAGCGACGGATCGCGGTCGTCGAGCAGCATCGCGCGCAGCGACGCCATCTCCGGCGCAACAGTGACCAAGCGTCCGGCCCGCACGCGCACAGTGAGGTCGCGGTCTGTAAGCGCGATGCGGAGCAAGTTCGGTGTCGCGCGCCCTGTCTCTGCGAGCAGCGTGATGGCGGCCCGTCGCACCGCTGCATCCGTGTGGGCAAGCGCGCCTTGCCAGATCAGGTCGGGCTGTCGCGCGAGAAAGGGAGCGATCTCGTTCATCACCGAGGCGCCCGCACGGCTGAACTCACGCGTCCGAAGTGCGATGGGAAGCGCATCGACGAAGGCATCGATGAAGGCATCGACAAGAAGCGCGCGCACCGCCGTCCTCGCCACGCTGCGAACGACCAAGACCCAATCCACCGTGCGCAGAAGCAGCCACGGCAACGCGCGACTTCCATGCGTTGCGAGTGCCACCACGACTCGCTCTCGCACATGACCATTCGGATGCGCACTCAGCGCCGCCAGCTGCTCAAACGCATCCGGCTCCGTCGCTACGCCCGCGACGTGCTCCGGCCCAAAGCCGTACCAATCCCAGAGGGAGCGACGTGCGAGCTCATCCCAGGTGAAGAGGTTCAACATCGGCCTCGCGAAGAGAGAGACCGCGAACTCTCGCAGCGCGTTCATGGCGTGACGCTAACGCATCTTTGGGTTGTAATTTACTCACATGCTCAACGCCCTCTTCAAGGCGCAGCCCTGGTCAGGTGCGGCAAGCGTCTGCCCGGTTGTCGGTCGAGGTGGTTGGGTCAGGGAGCTGAAGACGACGCATCGCGTGCATCTGGTGCAGCTCGCCGGGTTCGCGTGTACCCAGACCTCTGGTCGCTGGCGCTGACGCCAGCCTCGGGGATGTGAGCGGGGGTAGACGGCGCCCAAAGTTGAGGGCGCTGCGCGGGAATGTTTGATCTGCGGCGAGAGGTGACCCGTAGGTTGGGCGCCCTCGGAAGATCGAGCGGCGTCCTACAGAAGGGTTCTCATGAAACGTCACACTTCCATTTCTTCTTTGGTTTGCCTGGTGCTCGGGCTTGCCCTTGCCGCTTGTGGCTCGGACAACAACACCGCTGACACGGGCAGCAGGGTGGATGCGCCCGCCGCCACCACGCTCTATGCGCGCCTTGGTGGCCGCGCAGGCATCGCCTCCGCGGTCGATGCAATCGTCGTTGACGAGGTAGCGGATGCGGAGATCGCAGCCTTCTTCGCGAACGCCGGCATGGCTGGCCGTCCGACGGTCGACCAGATCAAGGCCTGTCTCGTGAACCAGCTTGCCAACGCTGCAGGCGGGCCAGAGGCCTACCCCGGCGTTCCCGCAGACTCGCTTGGCTGGCAGTGCCGCAGCATGACCGCTGCACACGCGGGCCTTGGCATCAGCGGAGCGGTCTTCGATCGCTTCGTCACCATCGCAGCCGGCACGCTCACGCGCCTTGGCGTCGCGAGCGCCGACATCGCTGTCATCGGCAGCGTGCTCAACGGAACCCGCGCCGACATCGTGGCCCCGTGAGCGCTCTCCAGGCCTCCTCGTCTAGGCGCGTCCTTGTGCGACGAGGCCTGGGCTTTCTCTCTGTCGTGCTCGGCCTCACTGGCCTCATCGGCGCGCTTCACATGCCCTGGGCACGGCCGCTCCTGATGCAGGTCGGCGGGTGTCCCGTGGTCACAGACCCGATCGCCATCGAGCGCGCACGGCACGAGGGAGCCCTGGCCCGTCGCGGCACCGAACCCGCGCCAACACGCATCGTTCGCGGCTTTCGGCTTGGCGAGGACAGCTCGGTTCAGGTGCAGGCGTGGGCCAATGCCCATGAGGTGCGCTGCACCTCCGAGCGCGAGGGAACGTGGCTTCTCTGCGAGAACGTCCCGGCGAGTGCGCTCGGCATGAGCTCGGGCCCGATGCGCGTGGACTTCACCTTCCGGTCCGCCGACAACCGCCTGCTCTCCGTGGCCACCTACCGCCAAGCGCCCGATGTCTCCGCCAACGCGGAGGCCTTTCGCGCAGCCGCTGCCGACCTCGAGGCCCTCTTCGGCGACCCCACCTTCCGCGGTGGCGAGCCCGGCGGCACCGAGGCCTACGCAACCGCAACCATCGCCTACCGCTACAGCGACCTCGTGATCGACCTGACCAACACGGCCATCCCAACGCGCGGCTCCTCCGTCCTCGAGTCCTACGTGCTCGCGACCGACTGAGTCTCGAATCTCAGAGAAACCGCGCTCTCACGCGAAAAGGACGCCCGAAAACGAGTTCGGAGCGTCCTTTTTGCGTTTTGTGGGCCCAATTCGCATTCCTGCATCGGCGGAACTGCGTTTTGTGCGCCAGATGGTCACACCTGCGCGTGCAGAAAACGGTTTTGGGCCTCCAAAACGCATTCCTGCAGGTGCAGGAAACGGTTTTGGGCCTCCAAAACGCCCACCGTCATGCTTACTCGGCGACCTCGGGCTTCGAGCGGCGGCGGTCTTTCAGGAAGAAGCGCTCGACGTAGTCGCGTGGCAGCGCGCGTGCTTCGGCGCGCTCAGAAAGGGCGCGGGCGAGGCCATCGCGGGCACGGGTGAGATCTTCCGCGAGCGACTCGCGGGCAAGCATCGCCGTGCCGCGCACCTGGGCGCTGGCCTTGGTGGTCGCGATGGCGGTCTGTGCTGCAGTGGACCAGCGCGTGAGGGCCTCGCTGCGCGCCGCGATCACGGGCTCATCGGTCGTGATCCAGGCCTGACACGCAGTGGCTTGCTCCCCGAGGGGCTGCGAGATGAACGCGTCCACGGTCGTCGGGAAGATGCGCGTCCAGCGAACGCCCGAGCGGTCGTTGTTGAGGTCATGCGCAAGGTCGCGACCCACCGCGCGGCACTCACCATCGAGATAAGCATTGGCCACAAGGCGCAGCGCAGAAGCCCCCATCGTGGCCTCGCGACCCGCGCGGTCGAGCAAGCGCGCCGCATCGACTCTCCCAAGCCAGGAGTCAGTCGTCGCAAGCAACCCGGACGCGTGGGGATCGGCCGCCAGCATCGCGCGCGTGAAGAGGATCTCATCCTCGTGGTCATCAAACCCGAGGTCATCGGGCAGCTTTCTCACCATGGTTGCCTCCATTCCAGACCACGCACTCAGGGGATTCTGAGGGCGATGTTGGGAGGGTAAACAGGGGGCGGGGTGAGTGGGAAGAGGGATGTGCGTGGTTACGTGCCGGTCCGCGGGAGAAGCTTGTCCTTCATCCAACGAAGGAGAGTGCCGTCGTACGCGACCCAGGCACGCGCAACGGGGTCGAACTCCATTGCGAAGACCCTACGTACTGGCGTGGTCGACGCGCCAAGAAGACCGCCCACCAACAGTCCCAATAGAGCGCCGCCGAGCACGCCATCGCCGCGCTGTTTGCTGGCCGCCGCAGTGGCTGCTGCGACAGCTCCGCCAAGCGCGGCTCCGACCAGCGCGCTCTCAGCGTTGCTGACGCCATCTCGCTCAAGGCGTACGACTCCGTGGTCTTCGAAGACCGAAAGCCGATAGGTCTTGCCGCCAAGTGCGACGATCCCCTGGGCCGCATCGACTAGCGCGGACTCAGAGAGGTTGTCGGCGAAGACGTCGACAGCGTCGTACCGGCTGCTGTTGAAGGTCTGCAGCGCCTGCACGAGGTCGGAGGTGTTGAGCTTGTGCTCCGTCATGATTTCTTCTCCGTCTGTTCGGCAGCGTTTCTGATTGCCAACTCTAGTGCTTTTCGCATTGACGTGCGGGGACCGCGCCAACGTCCGACGGAACGTTCAATCTCCTCAGGAAATCTGTCGAGCAGACCAACGGTGTAGAGGATGGCTTCACCATACTCTTCAGTGTCCTGGCCCAAGCGGTTGCGACCAGATGCCACGACCGAGTCAACGGCGCCGAGCTCCCTGAGGGCGGCAGATGTGAGGGGCTCAAGACACTGCTCAAGCAGGCGGTGAAGTCGCCAAACTTCCGTGCCGTCGAAGTTGCGATTCCCGTGCTGCGACAGCGCGTATCGAAGATCCTCAGCGGTCTCGATCTTGTGAGCGAGCTCGTCTCGCCGTTTTGCCCGAAGCTCAAGTAGCTGACTAACCAGCCGGTCCGCTACTCGTGCGACACCACGCAACTCGTCGACCAACTGCCGTTCCTCGTCACTGGCCGTGAGCCCCGCGTCGCGGTCTTTGTAAGTGATGTCGTGCTCGATCTCGTTGAAGAGGTGACCTGCGACGGTGACGACCTGAATCTCACAGATGGCTCCCTCGATCGTCATGTCAACGTTTTCGCCTGGTCCGTATGGGTGAACGAGAGCGTGCGTTGCCCAGTACGGTTTGTTCCACGATCGGTGTCGAACGACCTTTGCATCGGCGTGAGGAGGTTGGGCGAACAAACGCTCGATCATCGAACCGACGACCTCCTCATCGCCTGCGGAGTAGACGACTACACGGCACCCGGCGAGATCCGTGACCACAGCACCGACGTCATCTTTGAGGGAATCCCAACGGTACACGTCTGCTTTTTTCGGATCCGCGGCTTTCTTTCGCAGCTTCTCGGCGAGGTCCGTTGGGTGCTTCGGTCGGCTCGAAACCATGTGCTTCACGCCGGCTTGGCGCAGCTCACGGCGAAGACGTTCGCCCACAGAGAAAGCCGCCTTTTCGTACCGCGCCATCTCAAGCTTGTATCGATCAACCAGCAAAGCGATCTGAGGCTCCGTCAGCGACGGTACAGA
Organism: Sandaracinaceae bacterium; assembly: GCA_044373065.1. Taxonomy (GTDB): domain Bacteria; phylum Myxococcota_A; class Polyangia; order Polyangiales; family Sandaracinaceae; genus JAFLCL01. Next base: position 3,273 of record JBILQT010000183.1, on the reverse strand, counting down.
GACGGGTATCGGAGAGTCGGCCTCCACGGAAGGCGCATCCTCTAGGTCTGCCGCTGCGTCGGGCGTTGCACTTGGTTCGCTCACCACACAACTCTACCGCAAGACGCAGAAAGCCCCGCCCGGAGTGCATCCAAGCGGGGCTTCGTCATGTGCCTGCGTTCTCAGTTTTTCGTCAGCTTCCGATACTTGATCCGATGCGGACGCTCCGCCTCGATACCCAATCGCTTCTTCCGATCCGCCTCGTACTCCTGATAGCTGCCGACATACCAGACGACATTCGAGTCGCTCTCGAAGGCCAGGATGTGGGTGCACAAACGATCGAGGAACCACCTGTCGTGGCTTGTGATGAGGGCCACGCCGGGCCACTCGAGGAGCGCCTCTTCGAGCGAGCGGAGCGTCTCGACGTCGAGGTCGTTGGTGGGCTCATCGAGGAGCAGCACATTGCCGCCTTGGGTGAGCACCTTCGCGAGGTGCACGCGGTTGCGCTCACCACCGGAGAGCACCTTCACTGACTTCTGCTGATCGGCGCCGCGGAAGTTGAAGAGGCCGACGTAGGCGCGCGCTGGGATCTCGCTGCGGCCGACGATGATCTTGTCTTGGCCCTTGGCGATCTCCTTGAAGACGGTGTTCTCGCTGTCGAGCGCGTCGCGCGATTGATCGACGTACATCAGCTTCACCGTCTGGCCGACCGTGACCTCGCCCGCGTCGGGCTGCATCTGGCCGGTGATCATGCGGAAGAGCGTGGTCTTACCGGCGCCGTTCGGGCCGATGATGCCGACGATCGCGCCCTTGGGGATCATCAGGTTGAGGTTCTCGTAGAGGAGCTTGTCGCCGAACGATTTGGTGACGCCCTTCATCTCGATGATCTGATCTCCGAGGCGCTCACCCGGCGGGATCTGAATCTCGGCCTCGGTGCGCTTGAGACGTGCCGCCTCGTTGACGAGCGTCTCGTAGTTCGCAAGGCGAGCTTTGCTCTTGGCCTGACGAGCCTTGGGCGACTGCCGCACCCACTCAAGCTCTTGCGCAATCTTCTTCTGACGCGCGCCCTCGCCCTTCTCTTCTTGCTGGAGGCGCTTCTCTTTTTGCTCCAGCCACTGCGTGTAATTTCCCTTGTATGGGTAGGCGTTTCCGCGATCGAGCTCGAGGATCCACTCCGCCACGTTGTCCAAGAAGTAACGGTCGTGGGTGATCGAGACGATCGTGCCCGGGTAGTCCTTCAAGTGCGTCTCAAGCCAGGCGACCGACTCGGCATCGAGATGGTTGGTGGGCTCGTCGAGGAGGAGGAGATCGGGCTTGAGCAAGAGCACGCGACAGAGCGCGACACGCCTGCGCTCACCGCCGGAGAGCACATCGACATTCGCATCGGGGGGCGGCAGACGAAGCGCGTCCATCGCGATCTCGAGCGTGTTGTCGAGGTTCCAGCCATCGCCCGCGTCGATGTAGTCCTGAAGCTTCGCTTGTTGCTCGAGGAGCTTGTCGATGTCGGCGTCTGGGTCGCCCATCTTCATCGAGATCTCTTCGAACTGCGCGAGCGCATCGCGCATCGGCTTCACAGCCTCGTTGATCACATCCATCACCGAGCGGTTCTTGCCGATGTCGGGCTCTTGCTCGACGAAGCCAACCGAGGCCGTCGGACGAATCCAGGCCTCGCCAGTGAAGTTCTTGTCCGTGCCCGCCATGATGCGAAGCAAGGACGATTTGCCCATGCCGTTCGGGCCGATGACGCCGATCTTCGCGCCCGGAATGAACGACAAGTAGAGGTCGGTCACGATCTTCTTGTCGGGCGGATGAACCTTCGTCACGCCCTTCATGGTGAAGATGTAGTCAGTCATCGCGGAGCTCCTCTTTTGCGTGCGTTGCCCGATGCAGCGCGGCCGCCTCTATCGCGTGGATTCGCAAATCCATCAAGAGCTCTGAGCGGAGTGCGGGCTACGTTGGCCGCATGTCTTGGCTCAAGGTCATCCTCTTCCTCGCATCGTTCGTGGCGTTCCTCTCCTGGGCCGGTGGCCAGCGCGCGTTCGCGACGACAGTGGGCGCCTTTCGCTTCCTCCTCACGCGACCTGCAGTCCTCATCGCCTGGGCCATCGGCAGCGTGCTCATGGGCTGGTTGATGGTGGATGGCGCGCGCGAAAACGGTCGCGATGTGATGGCACTGATGCCCATGACGATCGGTATCTCCCTCTTCAGCGGCATCGGTTTCGCCGCGCTCGTCGTCCCACCTTTCTTCTTCCTGATGCGCATGCGCACGCCCCATCCGAGCTTCGCTGTGCCGCCTGACGAGGAGCTGTTGTGGACGGGCCCGATGAACCATTTGCTCCAAGGTGAGTCGCGCGCAGGACTTGGTTTCGTGACGCGCGAGGGCATCTACTTCCATCCAGGTCGCTTCAATGTGCAGCTTGCGCCGTGGTCGTTGCGTCGCGACGCGCTGGTGCACGGTGAGGTCGTGGGAGGAAGGCTCTGTGTGCTCACCGATGCGCAGAAAGAGGAGCATCTCGTCGTGATCGAGAACCCGCAGGCGCTTGTGGAGCGCCTCTTTCCTCAAGCGGGCTCCAACAAAGTGCACTGAAGGGTCGCCGTTCAAAGGCGCGCGAGAAAGGGCGCGGCGTCTGAGCTGCCTGCCACGGCGCGTGCTTTCCATTCCTCCGAGGTGGATGCGAAAGGTGCGAGCTCGCGCGTGACGGCCGCCAGCTGCGGCCTTCGCAGCGGGTCTCGATCGAGCATCGCCTGCGCACATGCAGCCACGGGAAGCGGGGCGCCGGGGACAAGCCAGGCGAGCGGTGCAGGCGTGTCGTGTGCGAGCGCGCGGAGCGTCATCAGCGCATTGGGCCTATCGAAAAGCGCCCTCCCCGCAAGGAGCTCATGCAAGAGCACACCGAGGCCAAACACAGCACTCGCCTCACCTTGATGCGCGCCACGCAAGGTCTCGGGCGCTTGGTACCCAAGCCACTTCACAGGCTCACGCGCCTCACGACGCACGGCCCGCAAGAAGCCATCGAACGTCGGATGAAGCACCCAGAGCCCACGCGCATCGCGGCCTGCAGTGCATGGGTCCAGGTGCGCGCGCTCCGCATGCGGAAGAGCCCCCGCGAGCTGGGCCACGAGCGCACAGGCCTCGCTCAAAGGCCAAGGCTTGGCTTGCCGGGCCAGGAGCACGAGCGGTGCGAGGGCGATGCCTGGGCGGCGCGCAAACAGGAAGTGCCGCAGCGGCGCATCCACGCTCGCGCTCTCACGGTAGCCCACCTGCCGCGCAGCCTTGGAGCGCGCCTTTCCCTT
>JBILQT010000541.1:0-3313 GCA_044373065.1 Sandaracinaceae bacterium | reverse complement strand
GACATCTGAAAACGTGTGTGCACGGCCTTCATGGTGGCCAGGCCATCTGAAAACGTCGTGTGCACGGTCTTCATGATGGCCAGGGCATCCGAAAATGCTGTGTGCACGGCCTTCATGATGGCCAGGGCATCCGAAAATGCTGTGTGCACGGCCTTCATGATGGCCAGGGCATCCGAAAACGCTGTGTGCACGGTCTTGATGATGGCCAGGGCATCCGAATGCGTGTGTGCACGGCCTTCACGATGGCCAGGGCATCCGAATGCGTGTGTGCACGGCCTGCATGATGGCCAGGGCATGGTGAGAGTGGTGTGCGCGAAAAAAAACGTCGCGCGGACGAATTCGTAAAAAAGGAGGAAACCAAAAATGGGGCCGCCCGATGAGAGGGCAAAGGGCGCGCGGTGCGCCTCGAAGCAAATGGTTCCTGGAAGGAGTTCCCCATGTCTGATCACCTCTCATCAAGCCCCCTGGTTGTGGCCTACGACGCTGTTCTCCCCGAGATTCAAGCGGTCGCACCCAAGGACTACGTTTCGTATCCGAGCAACGTCACGCAGACGATCTCGTCGATTCTGAACGTCCACCCGCAGATTACGCCCTTCAAGGAGGCGCTCTCGCGTCTGCCCGACTTCAACATGCAGTCGGTCGACAAGCTGTCGACGTACGGCCTTGCCACGCTCCACGCGAATGCGAACCACCCGCAGCCACGCTCGCGTCGCGCAGACGCTCAGGCACTCCAACGCGGATTTGAGACGCGCGAGCGATACCGCGCCGCGGCTGGCACACTCATCAAGCACGACCTGCTCGACGACCCGCGCCTGCAGACCATCACGATGCTTCGCGGTTTCGAGAGCGTCGCCACCGACTTGGCCACCTATGGGAGTGTGTTTCGCGATGGTTGGGCGCACGTCGAAAACAACACCCCCGTACACGCCGACGACCTCGATGCGAGCGACGAACTCGCTGTGCAGTTGCTCGACATCGCCGCGTACCGAAACAACAAGAAGAAGCAGGCTGCATCGCCGTCCGTCGTGTTGCGCATGGGCGCTTACACCCTCTTTGCGAACGCTTGGGATGAGATCGAACGCGGCCTCACGTACCTGCTGTGGCGCGACAGCGCGAAGCTCGAGAGCGTGGGAATCCGCGGGCCCAAGAAATCCGGCCGCAAAGACAACAAGTTCTTTGCTGCAAGGGCGAAGGCCAGAGTGGCGAACGCCAGGCTTAGGAAGGCGGTCAACCAGAAGGCTGCACAGCAGAAAGCGGCCAATCCGCCAGTGGAGTCGAAGGCCGCTGAATGAGGCCTCGGCACCTGGCTGGGTGCAAACGAAGACGGGACGCCATCGTGGGATGTGCGTCCCGTTTTCGTTTCACTTTCCCGCGAGGGAAACCAGCAACACTTTCCCGCGAGGGAAACCAGCAACACTTTCCCGCGAGGGAAACCAGCAACACTTCACCTGCGCGAGGGATTGTTCGCCTCAGCGGGGATTGAATTGAGACTCGATGTTCGAGGCAATCGGGGCCTGCTCCGGGTTCGCCTCGAAGAAGAGATCCTGCGCACGGCGTCGTGAGCGCGGCTCCTCGAAGGTGGTGAGCCAGGGCTGGCCCCGGACGGCCCCGCGCGGGATGCCCTCCACACGCCGAGCAAGGTTGCGCGGGCGCCCCGCGAAGGACGGCTCGACCCAAGGTGTAATCGGGTCACCAATGGTGGCAGGCGTCGTGAGGTAGCCGCGCATCCGCTGCGGCGCGATGATGCTGATGCGAAATGGACGAGCCTCGCGGCTTGCGCGACCGGCCTCGGAGTAGGGGAAGAAGGGGCGCTCGGTCTGGAACGACATGCGCACGATGCCAGTCGCGACGTCACCCTGTACTCGGCCCGGCGCAACGCGAAACGCCGTGATGATCCAACCGCTCCCGATGTAGGGAGTGAAGTACGCCTGCACGGCCGGCCCGCTTGGGTAGCCGTGCTCACTGAGCCAACGGTCGAGCACGCCCGCATCGTTCGCGCGCAGCACCGAGGCCTCCATGCCTGCGACCACGAGATGCTGGAGCACTTCCACATGCGGACTGAAGCGAGCCACTGCGCCAGGGGGAACCCAGATGCGTGGCTGTGGACGTCGGTAGAGCGTGAAGAGTTGCTGAAAGATCGGCGTCGTCACTTCAGCAAGCTCAGGCTGCGTTGGCGTCGGCACCAAGAAACCGAAGTCCTCAGGCGCGTCTTCGAAGTGCGCTTGCCGATAGAAGTGCTCGATTTGGTGCGCAGCGTCCCAGACGATCAGCGCCTCTTCGCCCTTCACCTGCACTGGCCCGTTGCGACCGATCGCAAGGCATGCATGTGCGGGTGAATGCGAGAGGGTGAGGGCGAGCAGCGCGATGAGGAGACCAATGCAGCTTCGAGTCATCGGCCTTGATGCTGCACGCTTTTGCTTTCTGTGTGCGTTGCGTTCGTCGGCCTCACTCCGGAACGAGCTGCGACGAAATGGTCGAGCTCAGCGGAGTCTGCTCGGGGTCGACCTCGAAGAAGAGATCCATGGCGCCGCGTTGGGAGCGGGGCTCGTGAAAGGTCGTGAGCCAGGCGTTGGCGGGGACGGCGCCTCGAGCAAGGCCGCGCACGCGCCGCGCGAGGTTGCGAGGGCGTCCGGCGAAGGCCGCGCCGTACCAGTCTGAGTGCGGGCCGTCGATCGTTGCGGGCGCGCTGAGGTAGGCACGCATGCGTTGGGGCGCGATGATGCTGACGCGGAAGGGGCGACGCGTTGCGCTTGCGCCAGCGGCCTCTGAGTACGGGAAGAAGGGGTGCTCGGTGTGGAACGACATCCGCACGATCGACGTCGCGAACCTGCCCTGCGCGGCGCCCGGTGCGATGCGGAATGCGGTGATGATCCAACCGCCTGCAACGTAGGGCGCGAAGTACGCCTGCACGGTCGGGCCGCTTGGGTAGCCATGCTCACTCAGCCAGCGGTCGAGCACGCCTGCTTCATTCGCGCGCAGGACGGAGGCCTCCATGCCTGCGACCACGCGCTGCTCAAGCACCTCGACGCGCGGTGCCTCGCGCCCGCGCTCCGCACCTGCCGAGCGCATTCGTCCGAGGCTGTCGGCGTGACGCGCGGCTGGGGTTGGACGCCGATAGAGTTCGTAGAGCTGCCGAAACATCGGCGTCGTCACTTCACCGAGCTCGGGCTGGGTTGGCGTCGGTACTAAGGCAGTTCGCATCTTAACTGACCTCGTACCCGCACCGCTCGTAGTAACCCGCAAAGTCTGATGCTTGGAAGGTTGTGAGCGCGTGAGTGATGGCTTCGTCGAGCGCATCTTTGGTTCGCGCGGC
>JBILQT010000540.1:0-3322 GCA_044373065.1 Sandaracinaceae bacterium | reverse complement strand
GTCGCACACGCGCCCCTCAACGAGGCCGGGCTCGAGCGGCTCAACCTCGCGTTTCATGAGACCGGTCGCGGTCTCTTTGTCGGCATCGGGCTCACGGGCCTCTTGCAGGCGACCATCGCCACCATCGCCTACTTCGCGCTCGGTGTTCCGCGCGCGCTGGTGCTTGGCCTCGTGACCTTCTTCGCGTCGGTGCTGCCCACGATCGGCACCGCGCTGGTCTGGGTGCCCATCTGCATCGGGCTCGCGCTCACCGGACGCACAACGGCCGCGCTCATCCTCGCGCTCGTCGGCATCATCGTGGTCTCGAGCATCGACAACCTTCTGCGGCCCATGCTGACGCGCTTCGGTCAGCTCCAGTTGCCAACCTTCGTGCTCTTGATTGCGATGCTGAGCGGCCTCGCGCTCATGGGTCCTGCAGGACTCTTCCTCGGGCCCTTGCTTGCCCGCATGTCGGTCGAAATCGTCCGGATGGCGCGCGAGGCTGGCTTGGTGGGTGATGCCGTGAACACACCGAACGAGCGCATGAACTAAACTGTTTCGCGGAGACCGCGATCCAGTTCAGTTGTTTTACTGAGGGCCTGATGCAGGCCCTCCCCCGCCTGGCAAAGCCAGATCGGGTCCCCCTCCCAACTCCGCTTCGCGTCTAAACAGAAACGCATTGATCCAGGATCAATGCGTTTCTGTTTAGCTCAACGGCAGAGGCCCGAAACGCACATCGTTCCTGGGGCGCACGAGAGCGCCATGCAGCCGCACGATGCGCTCGTGTTGAGGCGCTCGCATCCGTTCGCACGATTGCCATCACAGTCTGAGGCGTTCGATGCGCACGCGGCATAGTTGCATGCGCCCATCGAGCAGGTCGCACCCGAGGCGTTTGCAAGGGCTGTCGTGCAGTTGACCTGCGAGGCACACGTGCCGCACGACGTCGGAGCATCGAGGCGCGTCTCGCAGCCGGGTGCGGAAGTGCAGTCACCATAGCCCGATACGCATCCACCGAAGTTGCAGTTGCCAACCATCGTGCACCTCGGCATCACCTGATTCGTCAGGGTGGCGATGCTGCTGCAATCCTGAATGGCCCCACATGAGCCACACGAGTTCACCGTGCGGTTTGCGAGCTCGCAGCCGTTGGTCCGGTCACCATCACAGTTCACGAATCCCGTCTCACACATCGTGAAGTTGCACGCCGGCGGCATCAGCGAGCAACTCAGTCCCGTCGCATGTGCTGTGCGCACGTTGCAGTCGACCAAAGCGCCGCATGTGCCGCACGTAGACGGCGACGTCGTGTTGACCTCGCAGCCGTTCATGGCGTTGCCATCACAGTCGGAGGTACCGCTTGGGCACGCCGTCACCTGGCAGCTCCCCCGAACGCAGGTGGGTACGCCTGAGGGCGCGCTGCAGACAGTGGGGCATGTCCCGCAGTGGCTGGGGTCGCGCATGAGGTCTGCTTCGCAGCCATCCGCGACGAGGCCGTTGCAGTCGCCAAAGCCGACCTCGCACGACGATGCGGTAAGCACGCAGGCGGCGCTCGAACACGTCGCTGCGTTCACATTGGGAAGCGCATTGCAGTCCATCCCGCACGAGCCGCAGTGTGCCGCCGTGTCGGACAGCGACACTTCGCATCCATTCGCGTCCAGGCGATCGCAATCCTCGAACCCCGCATCACAGCGCGTGAGTTGGCATGCGCTGCCCACGCAGGACTCGTCTGCGTTCGCAAGCGCGCAGGGCGTCTCACAGTCACCGCAGTGCGCGACAGACGTCGAGAGGTCGGTCTCGCATCCAGGTCTCGCGTCGCAGTCTCCGAAGTTGGCGAGCACATGAACCTCCCGCGCAGGCTTGATTCGCCTCGCAGGTGCATGCGGCATCGACGCGCGATGCGTCGACAACCGAGACGTCGTCTCGGCCAGCATCGGGGTCCTCGCCAGTCCACACCGGGAGCGAGGCGCCAGGCACGCTTGAGGAGACGCACGCACCGGCGACACAAGCCGTCCCTGGCCCGCAGGCAACACCCAAACAGTCCGCGGTCAGACGCAGCGTCACCTGCCTCGACTCCTGCGCGACGAACTGCGTTGTGATGTCTGCGTGCACGCGTTCGATGCCGCCCTCGCGTCCACGCGCGATCAACATCACATCGCCAAGTGCCCCCGAAACATGGCGTATCCCCACACTCTCTCGGGCACCGCCGAGCACCGGGAACATCGCACTGCGCATCGACCCGTCGGGCATCGTGGCCTCGAGTCGGACGTCATCGATGCGCCCCGCAAGTGCAGGCTCGACCTCCACGAAGACGACCAACTGCGTGACGCCTGCCCGCGCCTCGCAACCAGCCTCCACACCGAGAAGCGCGACAAAGAAAGAGGCCCAGAGGCGCGACGCAAAACGCATCCTCTGAGCCTACCTGAGAAGCCGGCGGGCTGTTCACTCCGCTGCGGCAGCAGGCTGCAACGTACGCAGGTCCGTCTCGCCCATGAAGCTCTCCAAGGCGACGGGCTTCTCGACCGTTCCGAGCGGAACAATCGCATCCGGACCGCGACGGAAGGGCGTCGGGTCTTCATTCGCGAGCAGCTTCAGCACGCCCTCGCGCGCCTTGTTGAAAATCTGCTCCGTCTTGTCGTTGATGTCTTTGTTCGTGCGCGGAAGCCCAAGCTGCGTGGGCACACCGAACGCCTGCGCGCCGTTGAGCACCCAGTTGCCCTGGTTGCCGCGCCAGTACGTCCCCTTCGCCTGCATCTCAAGCGCCGCCGAGCGGAAGAAGCGATTGAAGTTGCGCATCGCCTCGAGCACGTAGTCCTTGCGACGAAGCGCGTAGCGAAGCGTGCGTGGGTCGAGGTGCTCATCGTTGACGAACGACTCCACCCAGAGGTTGTAGTAGTTCGCGCAGTCGAAGAAGCACTTCTCTCGGTAGAGCTCGTAGCTCCCGAACGTCTGGTAGAGCCCAGCGTAGAGCTGAAGCGCAGCCTCGTAGCGGAACTGAACGAACTGCTCCATGAGGTTCGCGCGCTCGGTCACATCCTCGCCCTTGAAGTCGCGCGTGATGACGTCGGTCATGCAGTCGGATTCAAGTGCGATGAAGTCAGAGCCCGGCGAATAGAAGGGGTCGTGGAAGGCGCCCGAATCACCGATGCAGGCCCAGCGCTGCGAGGCATCCCAGAACTTCTTCGTGCGGTACGCGAGCTGCGTGTACATGCCGATGTCGACGAGTTCGGCCTTCTCCAGCATCTGCCTTGGGCCATTGTGCTCGCGAAGGAATTTGAGGAAGCCCTCCTTCGTCGCTTGCTCCGGCTTCCACGACTCGCGCTCTTGCACGATGCCGAGCGAGATGAGGTCG
>JBILQT010000182.1:0-14697 GCA_044373065.1 Sandaracinaceae bacterium | reverse complement strand
TGGTTCGGGCTCTGCGAGAAGGCCCAGCGAATCGCTGCATCAAACTCCTCGCGGTTGTAGGCGATGCCGCCGCCCGTTCCGCCCATGGTGAACGAGGGACGAAGGATGATTGGGAAGCCAATCTCGGCGACCGCGAGGTCAGCCTCTTCGAGCGTCTTGGCGACACGCGCCTTGCACACCCCAAGACCCAGCTTCTCCATCGCTTGCTTGAAGAGCTGACGATCCTCTGCCTTGCGAATCGCGGCGACATTCGCGCCCAAAAGCTCGACCTTGTATTTCTCGAGCACGCCCGAGTCGTGGAGCGCAAGCGCGAGGTTGAGCGCTGTCTGACCGCCCAACGTGGGAAGCAACGCGTCCGGACGCTCACGCTCGATGATCGCCTCGACCACCTCAGGCGTCAGCGGCTCAACGTAGGTGCGATCGGCGAACTCTGGGTCCGTCATGATCGTCGCTGGATTCGAGTTCACGAGGATCACCTCGTAGCCCTCCTCTTTCAGCGCGCGCGCACCCTGCGTGCCCGAGTAATCAAACTCGCATGCCTGCCCGATCACGATGGGGCCAGAACCAAGAAGAAGGATTTTTCGAAGGTCATTCCGACGCGGCATGGGCGCGCAACTATCAGGCGCGTATGTGCATCGCAAGGACGTTTGCGCCCCATCGGCGAGACGAGTCGATGTCGCTCGAAAAGACGAAAAGACAAAGGCCGCAACCCTCTCGAGTCGCGGCCTTCTTCAGTTTGAATCTCCCGGAGGGGAAACTCACTCAGCGGGCTGAATCAGCCACCGATTTTGTCGCCGAGCTTCTCCTTGAGGAGGTCGCCCAGCTTGGCGCCGGAGCCCGAGCGCTGGCTCGTTGCGGCAACCTGCGTCGTGCGTGCTGGCTCGATCGAGCGCTCTTCGCCGTACTTGAGAACCGCTGCGCCCACTTCGATTTCCATCTTCTTGAGGCTGAGCGTGATGCGACGATCGGCCGGGTTCACATCGAGAACCTCTGCGCGAACGATCTGACCCTCGGTGACGACCTTGCGGGCGTCGTCGATGCGGTCGTAGCTGAGCTCGCTCATCGGAACGAGGCCTTCAACGCCACGCTCAAGCTCCACGAACACGCCGAAGTCGGTGATCGAGATGACACGCACCTCGAGCATCGTTCCCTGCGGGTAGTCGAGCGGGATGCGCGTCCACGGATCCTCGTAGAGCTGCTTGATGCCGAGCGAGACCTTCTTGTCGTCGTGGTTGACCGACAGGATGATCGCTTCGACTTCGTCGCCCTTGCGGTAGACGTCGGCCGGGTTGTTGATGCGCTGCGTCCAGCTGAGGTCGGATTTGTGAACCATGCCGTCCACGCCGTCCTCGATGCCGACGAACACGCCGTAATCCGTGACGCTGCGAACCTTGCCGCGGATGATGTCGCCTGGATTGTACTTCGTGGTGAAGAGCGACCACGGATCGGGCTCAAGCTGCTTGAGACCAAGGGAGATGCGCTTCAACGCCGCGTCGACGTCGAGGATGATGCACTCCACTTCCTGGCCAACTTCGAGAAGCTTGGAGGGGTGCTTTGGCTTCTTCCACGACATCTCGCTGACGTGGATAAGGCCTTCGACGCCCGGCTCGAGCTCGACGAATGCGCCGTAGTCGGTGATCGACACAACCTTGCCGGAGACCTTCATCTCGGCCGGGAAGCGATTGCCCGCGCTGTTCCACGGATCTTCGACCGTCTGCTTGAGGCCGAGCGAAACGCGCTCTGTCTCTGCGTTGTACTTGAGGACCTTGACGGTCACTTCGTCGCCAACGTTGAACACTTCGCTCGGGTGATTGACGCGGCCCCAGCTCATGTCGGTGATGTGCAAGAGACCATCGATGCCGCCGAGGTCGACGAAGGCGCCGTACTCGGTGATGTTCTTGATCACGCCCGTGACGATCATGCCCTCTTCGAGGTTCTGAAGCGTGCGGGCCTTGAGCTCGTCGCGCTCCTTCTCAAGGAGAACGCGGCGCGAAAGCACGATGTTGCCGCGCTTCTTGTTGAACTTGATGACCTTGAAGTCGAAGGTCTGGCCGAGGAGCTTGTCCAGGTTGCGGACGGGGCGGAGATCCACCTGGCTGCCTGGCAAGAACGCCTTCACGCCGCCACGGATGGAGACCGAGAGGCCGCCCTTCACGCGTGCGGTGACGGTGCCCTGGATGAGCTCATCGCGCTCGCAAGCGGCGCTGATCTCGTCCCACACCTTGAGCTTGTCTGCCTTCTCCTTGGAGAGAAGGACGAGGCCGTCGTCGGTCTCTTTGGACTCAACGAGGACGTCGACTTTGTCGCCGGGCTTGACCGAGAGGCCGCCACCTGGCTCCTGGAACTCGTCCACACGAATGACGCCTTCGGACTTGTATCCGATGTCGACGACGACGTGATCTTTACCCACCGCAATGACGGTGCCGGAGACGATGTCTCCTTCTTTGAGCGTGTCGGCTTTCGAGACGGACTGCTCGAAGAGGTCGGCAAAGCCGCCTGGTTTTCGGACGGCGGTAGAGGGCGTCGCGGACATATTCATCGGTTGGGGTGGACTTTCTGATTCGGGTTGGGGTTGGGGAATGGGTCAACCAGACGCACGCGTTACCGGAATCGTCGGCAATGCGTGTTGCTCAAGGTGGCGTGATTGCCAACTCGAGCGGACCTGCTCAGCGAAAATGCGATTGCATGCACGCCAAGTCTGCGAACGGCGCATCGTTAGCAGCGGCCCAGAAGAGCGTCAATCACGCCTTTGTTGACGTGCGAACATTGGTGACTAGCGCGCCGCCGCGCGGCCCTGGGCAAGCTCTGCGAGCTGCGTCACGACGGCCTCAATCGTGCGCCCTGTCGTGTCGACCTTCACCGCGTCGTCCGCCATCCGAAGTGGCGCCAAAGCACGCTGTGCATCACGCGCATCGCGCACCTCCATGTCAGCGAGCACGCTCTCCAAGGTCGCGTTTTCACCTTGCTGCAAAAGCTCTGCGAGGCGCCTTCGCGCGCGCTCCTCGTTCGAGGCGACGAGGAAGATCTTCAACTCAGCATCGGGGTAGACAACGGTGCCAATATCGCGCCCTTCGAGCACGACGCCGCCGTCCGTGCCCATCGCACGCTGCACGCCGAGCAACGCCGCACGCACCTCTGGATGTGCTGAGACCTTCGACGCGCCAAGCCCCATCTCGGAGGTTCGCAGTTGCTCAAGAGGGCGCGCACCATCGACTTCGAGTTCACCATCGACGAACGAGAGCGCGAGCGACGAGGCAAGCGCTCCGAGCGCGGGACCATCGTTGAAATCGACGCTGCGGCGCGAGGCTGTCAGCGCGACAGCGCGGTAGAGCGCGCCCGTATCCACGAGCGTGTAGCCAAGCGTCTCAGCGAGCTTGCGCGAGATCGTGCTCTTGCCTGCGCCCGCTGGACCGTCGATCGCGACAATCACGCCCTTCGCGCGGCTCATACTTCCTCCTCGATCACGTTTGCACCGAGCGCGCGCATCGTCTGCGCGAAGCCTGGAAAGCTCGTCTCCACACAGCCGACGTCATTCACGATCGTCTCCCCATCGGCGATGAGCCCAAGCACGACGGCACTCATCGCGACGCGATGATCCCCTTCGCTCTCGACCGTCGCCGCATGGAGCTTTGCGCCGCCATGAATCGTGAGCCCGTCTTGAAGCTCCGTCGCGTCCGCGCCGAACGCACTCAGCGTGCGATGCATCGCGTGAATGCGATCGCTCTCCTTCGTACGCAGCTCATCGGCATCGCGAATCTCGGATCGTCCACGTGCAGCTGCGGCAAGCACGGTGAGAATCGGCACTTCATCGATCATGCGCGTGAGCAACTCGCCTCCGACGCGCATCGAGAAGATCGGCGAAGACTCAACGAAGATGTCCGAGATGGGCTCGTTGCCGGCGAGGTCGCCTTTGGGAACAAGCGTGAGCGGGATGCGTGCAAGACGAAGCGCATCGATGAACCCGGTGCGCGTTGGGTTTGTCCCTACGCTGCGAATGCGAAGCTCACTTCCGGGCACAACAAGCGCTGCGGCGACGAGAAATGCGGCTGACGAGAGGTCGCCAGGCACATCCCAATCAAAGCCCTTCCATGCGCCACTCCAGCGCGAGGGATCCAGCGCAGCGATCGAACCAGAGAGTTCAAGCGGGACGCCCAACGCGAGCATCATGCGCTCGGTGTGATCACGCGAAACCGTCGGCTCGTACACGATGGTTGGGCCATCGGCGTAGAGGCCTGAAAAGAGCACCGCACTCTTCACTTGCGCGCTCGCGATCGGCGAATCGAAACGAAGCCCCGTCAGGCGCTCGCCTTCCACCAAGGGTGCAATCGAAAGCGGCGCGTAGTGCTCGCCTTCCTTCGCGCCTTTGAGGCCTGCGATGTGTGCACCGCGCGCGCGAAGCGGCTCCACGATGCGCTTCATCGGACGCTTCGAGAGACTCGCGTCGCCAAGCAAACGCACGCCGAAATGCTGCGCAGACAAGATGCCTGCGAGCAGGCGCATCGTCGTGCCGGAGTTACCACAGTCGATCGACGCCTTCGGCATCTGAAGGCCACGAAGGCCCACGCCCTCGATGCGCACATCACGCAAACCGTTCTCGCGCAGTGCGAACTCAAGCTTCACGCCCATCGCGCGAAGTGCATTCGCGGTCGCCTCATTGTCGAGGCCTTGCGAGAGACCACGCACCGTCGAGACGCCTTCGGCGAGTGCACCGAAGAGAAGCGTGCGATGGCCGATCGATTTGTCGCCGGGGACCGAAACTGTGCCCTTCAGAGGGCCTCCGGGACGCACGCGGTATCGCTTCATGCGGCGAGAGCTAGCACGTTCTCGCGAGGCAAAAGCCGCGCGTCCTCTCAATCATTCGAAGGGCGCGGATAGCTTCCGATCACACGCAGATGTCGACTCTTTGCACGCACTTCATCGATCGCCGTGAGCACGGCGCGGTCACTTGTGTGACCGTCAAGCTCGACGAAGAAGAGGCGATCAAAACGCGAGCCCGGTGCCTGACGCGACTCAAGCCGCGTGAGGTTGATGCCGCGCTCCGCGAAGGGTTGGAGCGCCGCGTAGAGCGAGCCTGGGTCTTCGGAGAGTGAGAGCGCGATGAACGTGCGATCGGCGCCAGTGCGACGCGAGCCCTCGCGACCGACGACGAGAAAGCGCGTCTGCTTGTCGGCATCCGTCGCGCTGCGAATCGTCTTCTCGCGGATGATCTTTCCAGTCCCATTCGCGAGCGCAAAGAGCGTCGCCGAGGTCGCGCCTTCGCTGCTCGTCTCCAGCGCAACGAGCGCGTACGTCACTTCGCCACGCTCCACCGCGAGCACCGCGGCGTCGACGGAGGCGACTGGCTGTGTCGAGACGGCGTGACCAAAAATCGCGTGCGCAGCTTCCTCACCAAACGCGCCATCCGAGGCGACGACGGCAATCTGCGTCGCACTGACCAGCGCCGTGCAAGCGCTCAACACCTCACGCATCACGGGCTCGATCGAGCGCTCCGGAAACGCACCACGATGCTCATGCGCACGCGCAACAACGGCTTCCTTCGCGGGCAGCTGGAAGTAACTCTGCGGCTCCAAACGTCGCACTTCGGCTGCGGCGTTCACGGCACGTGCGCGCGCGTCGAGCGCGGCCATCAACGCGCGGTCTGCGGCTTCCAGATCCGAGAGAACTTTCGCCCAACGCTCGCGTGCATCCATCGCTGAACGATATCAGTCCGCACGAACGCGCGTCGCCCAATCCGAGAGCTGACGAAGCGCATCCATCGGCGTCGTCGCATTCACATCGAGACGCTTCAACGCATCGAGCACGGCGCGCTCGGCGGGCTTCATGGACGGCGCCGCATTCAAGGTCGCAGCAGGTGGCGCGTCGCTCTTGCGCGGACTCTCTTCGAGTGTGCGAAGCATCTCGCGCGCACGCGTCACCACCGACTCCGGAAGGCCCGCGAGCTTCGCAACGTCGACGCCGTACGAACGGCTCGCGGCGCCTGGAAGGAGCTGATGCAAAAAGACGATGCGTCCGTCGTGCTCGCGCGCAGCAACGTTCACATTCCGGATGTGCAAAGGCCGCGTCCCCGCGAGTTCGCAGAGCTCGTGGTAGTGCGTGGCAAAGAGCGCGCGGCACTTCACTGCGTCGACCAAATGCTCGGCAACAGCACGCGCAATCGCGAGCCCGTCATAGGTGCTCGTCCCGCGTCCGACTTCATCCAAGAGCACAAGCGAGCGCGCCGTTGCGCCCTGCAAGAGCGAGGCGGTCTCGGCCATCTCGACCATGAAGGTGCTCTGGCCACGCGCGAGATTGTCGCTCGCACCGACGCGTGTGTAGATGCGATCGACGAGGCCAATCGTGGCCTGCGCACAGGGCACAAACGAGCCGGCTTGCGCAAGGATGACGGAGATCGCGACCTGCCTCATCGCCGTCGACTTGCCCGCCATATTCGGGCCCGTGAGCAACGTGAGGCGCATGCCCGCGCCATCGAGTTCGATGTCATTCGGGACGAAGTCACCCGACGGAATGCTCTGCTCGACGACAGGATGCCGACTCTTCAGCAGCGTGAGCGCGCGACTCTCATCGAGCACGGGCCGCACATACGCATCGCGCACCGCAAGCTCCGCAAACGCAGCGCTCACATCGACACGCGCAAGCCAATGCGCGACGCGCCGCAACTCCGGAGATGCGCGTGAGACTTCATTGCGGAGCGCCTCAAAGAGTTCGCTCTCACGTTGGTGCAGCTCATCCTCGGTGCGCTGCAAATCGCGCTCGATCTCATCGAGCTCATCCGTCGTGTAGCGCTCGCCATTCGCAATCGTCTGCTTGCGCTTGAAGTGCGCAGGCACGCTTCGAAGGTTCGCGCGCGTGACCTCGATGTAGTGACCAAAGACGCGCGTGTAGCCAATCTTCAGCGACGCGATTCCGTTCGCATCACGCTCGCGTGTCTCGAGTGCGAGCAGGTCATCGCGCAGCTTCGACGCACGATCACGCAACGTGTCGATCGAGGCGTCTACGCCGCGGCAAATGAGGCCTCCCTGATTCGCCACCGTGGGCAACTCGGGCTCAAGCGAGGCGAGCAACTTCGCGGCGAGTGCGGAAGCCAGTTCGGGCACCGTTGCGACTTCACTGGGGGCCTCGCGCAGCAGCGCTCCGAGCGTGCCTGCGAGTGCGAGTGCATTGCGCACATCGCCCACATCCTTCGGGCTCCCAAGGCCCGTCTCGATGCGCGCGAGAAGGCGCTCAAGGTCGCGCAGATCACGGAGCGTCTTTCGCACATCGCTTCGCAACGCGGACCCGCTCGCAAGATACGCAACAGCCTCGTGACGCTCACGAATGCGCGATAGATCCGCGAGCGGACGCACCAAGCGCCTTCGCAAAGCGCGCGCGCCCATCGCCGACACGGTGAGATCCACCGCGTGAAGGAGCGAGCCCTGCCGGTCGCCATTGAGCGATTTGAGAATCTCAAGATTGCGAAGTGCTGGCTCATCCAGCTCAAGCGAGGCGTGTGCCGCGAGCGGGATGATCGCATCCACGCGCAATGCATTCATCGGGAGCGACGCTTGTGCGTAGGTCAGCGCAACATGAAGCGCTTCGCGCGCAACACCGGTGAGATGCGCGACATGCTGCTCAGTCGCCTCACTCGGCTTCGGAGGCGCACCCAGACGCGCCTTCGGAAAGAGCGTGCGCATCGCGCTTTCGGTCGCTGGAGTGAAGCCTTGGTGGAGCACCTCACGCGGCTCAAGGCGCGCGAGCTCTGCCAGCCATTCCACCTCGTCGCGCACGCTCCCAACACGCGCTTCACCGCGCCCGAGATCAAACGCCGCAACCGCAATCGAGCCCGCACGCGCGAGGCCCACGACGAGCCAATTGTCGACGCGCGATTCAAGCGTCTCGGGGTCGAGTGAGAGGCCAGGCGTGACGATGCGAACAATCTCGCGTGGCACCACGCCTTTGACCGTCGAGGGGTCGACCATCTGCTCGCAGATCGCGACGCGAAAACCCTGCTCGATCAAGCGCGCGAGGTAGGCCGAGGCAGCGTGATGCGGCACGCCCGCCATCGGGATCATCGTGCCATCCGTGTTCTTGCCACGCGCGGTCAGCGTGATGTCGAGCGCACGCGCCGCGATGACTGCGTCCTCATGGAAGAGTTCGTAGAAGTCGCCCATCCGAAAGAAGATGAGCGCATCGGGGACTTGCTCCTTCGCGCGGAAGAACTGCTGCATCGCCGGCGAGCGTTTCTCACCGCGAGGTGAGCCCGCGAACAGGTCTTCGACCGGCTCTCCTTCGAAGGCTGGCTTGCGTCGCGTGGCCACCAAACGACTCAGTTGAACGAGGACGTCGTGTAGCTCAGCGGCAGTGTCTGAAGCTCAAGCAAACCGCGGCGCTCAATGTCGATGATGTAGAGGCGCTGGTTCACGCCGTTCCAGCTGATGTCCGCTGGAAGTGCGAGCTGCCTACCTGCTTGCTGCGAGATGAAGCCGACATCGACGTTGAGCGTCGCCGGCACGTTGCCAAGCACCACGCGGAACTCGGTCGTCCCTGTGCTCGTCGCGCTGACAATGCTCGGTGGTCGCGTCACTTGGAACGCGAGTGCACCGTTGTTGAATGGCTGGCCCGCGCGAACACGGGAGATGCGACGCGCGTCCTGCGCTGCATCGACGGCACACTGACCATCCGCCGTCGTAACGACGCGATGCGATTGGCCGCTGCGTGAACCGGCGATCGCGAACACGTCGCGGACGCGAACATCGAATCGCACGAACTCATTTCCAACGCATCGCAGCACGTCACGCATCGTCACAGGCGTCGCTGCGGAGCGGTCGAGAACCAACGCGTCCGGGTCGAATACGAGGCGGCCGCGGAAGGGTTCGTTGAGACCATCGAAGGGACCGTATGTGCGTTGAATCGACACATCGATCGGACGCGCGTTGCGGCTCGAACCCTCGATGCCCGCCACGATCTGACAGCGCTCATCCTCAAGCATCGTGGCGCTCAGCGCGCTTGAGATGCGAACGATGTCGGCTGGACCGCGCTCAAGCGCTGCCGCGTCCGTCGCGGCCATGTTGTCGGCACCGAGTGCGCCCGCCGCACAGAAGTCCACGGCCGAATCGAGCACGATGGCGTCCCCATCGGAATGAAGGCGACCGGATGAGGCAACGGTCGAGAGCAGCGGCCCGTTCCATTGCGCAGACCAGAGCTCAGCGAGCGCAGCGTAGGGGTCGAACTGGCCGCACACCAAACCGCTCGCATCCGTGGGTGCAAAGATGGGCTGAAGGCCGTAATCGCCGCACGAGAGACGGGTGAGCCCCAAGCCAGCGTCTGGCAACTCGGCGCTGATGCGAACGGAAGCTCCGTCGAGGACGAAGCTGACTTCCGAGGCCGTGGCGCCAACAACGCGGCGCGCCTCGCCCATGCGAGGCCGATGACGTCGGATGTAGACGAAGCTCTCCGAGCCGTCGCACTCCGTGCTCCCTGGAACGACGCGACCGCGACAGAGCGCATCGGAATCGAAGACATCGACGAAGCGTACGGTTGAGTCCGTGAGCCCCACGCCAACGAAGACACCACGCAGGGCCGTGACACCTGGTGCCGTCGCGCCTGAGGCGAGTGCCACGGTGGGATCGCATGCTGCGGCGAACGGATTCGTTGGGTCGTAGGAGGGCGTGAGCACTGCGAGGGTGCGTGCGCCTGTGAGCAGCGGAAGCCGGTCTGGACGCGCAACGCCTTCAGGCCCGACTGGGATGACGGCGCCAAAGCCTGTCGCCGACGGGTCGCTGTAGTCGACGACCATGACCGTGCCGTCTTCTTCGTCGATCGCGTAGATGAAGCGGCCGCGCGTTGGGTCCGCTGGGTCGGACGAGTTCGGAACATCCGGCGTCACGACAAGAGAGCGAATCGGCGCTCCCGTGGCGATGCTTGGGAGGATGCCCTGCGTGTCGAAATCAATGCGATGGATGAGCGGCAAGTTGGCATCGCCGACCAGCAACTCACGACCCACTTCGAGTGCCTGCGGATGCGCTCCGAGGCTCGTGGGCGTGTACGTGCGCGGGATGAGCGTTGCCGGAGTCGCGCCCGTGAACCCTGTCGTCGGACAGATGCGAGCGAGGTCGCCAGAGCCATCCCAACGCGTCGCCGCAGGCAACGTTGCGTCGAGCATGATCTCGTTCTGGGAGACGAAGTTGCAGCCATCGAGCCCAACGCGCACCACGGACCCACGCTCCGGGAGCGAGAGCCAAAGCGCATCTTCGGTGGGCGAGAGCACCATCGCGCTCGGCTGACCGGGAAGCTCAGCGGCAGCATGCAACTCGGCAGTGGGCGCGCTCTCGCGTCGGAAGCGACGAAGGTCGATCGCATCGATCGCGTTGTTCCCCGCGCTTGCAACGAATGCGCATTGAGGCGCGTTCCGCGGCACGACGATGGAGGTCGGCAATGCGCTCGCAGGAACGAAGCTGTAGCCAGGCACACCGCGATCGCTGTCGATGACGGTGCGGGCGACCAAGTCCACCGCAGCCACCTCGCCGCGCGACTCCTGAAGCACAAGCGCGTGCATCGCGATGCCCTGCGCGCCCGTCGTGCAGTCCGAGAGGGAGCGTGGGTTGCCGGTGGTGGTTTCAATGCACGCGAACGCTACGCGCACGGGGCGATTGAACGTGCGTGACGCACCCGTCGTGGTGTTCTGCGCACACGCGAGAAGCCCGAGGGAGAGCGCTGCGGCTCCACGAATCGCTGTTCGCGCGAGCTTGGGTGACTTGCTGGAAGAACTCATCGCAATACCCCCACCGGACGCACGCGGCCAAACGTTGCAACCAGGCGCGGCTCGTCGCCGGTCCGCAGCGGCGAGTAGTCGATCGCGCTCAGGATGGAGTCGCGGAAATCGCCGATCCAAAGCACCTCGTGCGCAGCGTCATTTGCCATCTCAAAGGGCCCTGCCAGGCGCGGCACAACGCCGAGCGTGCGTCCATTCTGACCGTCGATGAACCAGACCTTGCGGTCATCGAAACAGCTCACAGCGATGATGTCGCGCCCGTCCACCTCGACCCGCTCGGCACGCGACGGTCCAAAGCCGACGACTGAGGTTTGATCGATGGCGGCCTCGCCCGGGAAGAGCGGGCTCCGCTCCATGTCGATGCGCACCAAGGCCTCAGGACGACGCGAAACGACATAGGCGCGAGCGCCATCCGAGGAGAACACCGAGTCGCGCGTGTCGAAGCCATCGTCGAGGCCGCGCAAGAGCAGCGAACCGGCCGAGAACACCGACGAGCACTCAGGATTCGCCTCATCGTAAGAGACACCCGCGAAGCCGAGCGAACGCGTCGCGCGCGTCGCGAACACGAAAGCCGAGTGCGTCCAGATGAGGCCGCTCGACGGCTCATAGGAAGCCTGCACGAGGTCGGGCGGCAGGCCGTCGGTCGTGTGCACCAAGACCGGCTGGCGCAACCCGTCGACGACGCGGTCGACGAAGAGACTCGCGTTGCCGTTGCGATGAACCATCACGACGTAGTCGTCATCCGTCGTGCCACCCGTCGCACGCGAAACAGACTCCGCGACCACCGCGATCGGATCACCGACAAGGGCTGGCGTGCGACCGCAGCTCGATGCCGTCAAAGTCGTCGCGCGACGTGGCGAACACACCTCGGGCTGCCCTTGCCCCTCGCAGTCAATCGAGCCTGTGCGCGGGTCAAAATCGACCCATGTGAGGTTCGCGTTCGCTCGAACCGCGAGGTAAGCGCGGTCGCCGCGCGGCGAGAAGGTCATGCCCGATGTGAACGACCCGATGAACGCTTCGGAGACGATGAAGGGGCCGATATCGTCGTGTGCGCAGGGCGGCTCTGTACACGCGTCGATCGATGCGTTCAGACGATTCAAATCGAACGAGTGGAGCGCACCCGCGTTGTAGCGAATGTCGAAATTCGAGCTCGCGACGACAAGAAACTGATTCCCATCCGTCGCAGGTGAGATGGCCAGCGCCATCGGGAAGTTGAGCGTATTCGCAGGAGGCAGTGAGCCCTCGTTGGCACCGCAACCAAGCGACGCGAGCGCGAAGACGAAGGGCAGCGTGCGCAAGTTTCCCCGGGAGGAAAGACGTCGCGAGAATGAAGCCATGGTGTTGTTCACCTTGCGGGGAAGAGTGCGTTTCATAAGTGCTGCTGGGTTCCCACGCGGGAAGCGCGCGACCCTACTTCGACCGGTGGGGTCGGGCAATCGACGGCCACGAAAACAAACGAGCCGCAAGCATCTCTGCTCGCGGCCCGATTGCGTTCGTGTCGGTGTGGCTCAGCCGACGGAGTAGCCTGGGAAGAACCAAGCGATCTCGGCCTTCGCAGCCTCGACGCCGTCCGAACCGTGCGCGGCGTTCTCGCCGACGCTTCCGCCGAAGAGCTTGCGAACCGTTCCGTCCGCTGCCTTCTTCGGGTCCGTTGCGCCCATGACTTCGCGCCACTTCGCAACCGCGTTCTCACCCTCAAGCACCATCACAACACACGGGCCGCGCGTCATGAAGTCGACGAGCTCGCCGAAGAACGAACGCTCGCGGTGCGCGGCGTAGAAGCCCTCCGCGATGGGACGCGTCATGTGCATCATGCGAAGGCCCTTCACCTGAAGACCGCTCGTCTCGATGAGGTTGATGATGCCGCCGATGTGGTTCTTCTCAACCGCGTCGGGCTTACAAATCGCAAACGTTTTCTCAATGGCCATGGGGATTTTCCTCTTGTAGCGACCGCGCGAAGGCGGCGAAATTTTCGACCCGAGCAGGGCCGGA
Source organism: Sandaracinaceae bacterium (assembly GCA_044373065.1). Classification (GTDB taxonomy): domain Bacteria; phylum Myxococcota_A; class Polyangia; order Polyangiales; family Sandaracinaceae; genus JAFLCL01. Next base: position 1,958 of record JBILQT010000182.1, on the reverse strand, counting down.
GCAAAAAAGTGCGCAGCTATAGCGCAAAAACGCGCAAAGGCGACCACGAACGGGCCGCCTTGCGCGATTCAACGTGGAGTACGAGCTCGGCTCAGGCCTGATCCCAGTGGCCCTTGATCGCCTTGAAGTCGTCGATCGCGCGCTCGGTGAGGTCGAGTGCGCCCGCTTCCATCAGCTTCTCGTGCACAGCCTTGGGCGAGCGATCGCCCCACGAGCGCGGCACATCCAAGCGGAGGTTGAGCGGGATGCCCGAGAGCGTTCCCTGCTCCTCAAGCGCCCAAAGAACCTCGGCGCCGAGGAACTGACCTGCAACCTTGCGCGTCGCGCGATCGAGGTGCGCGGCAAGCGGGAAGAGGTCGTACACAGCGACCGTCTCGGGCGAGCGCTGCGTGTGCTCGCGAAGTGCCGTGAAGGCGCGCGGCGGAACCGGCAACTCGACGATGTCGATGCCCGCGATCTCCTTGCCCGCCATGGCCTTCTGCGCACGCTCCCACGCGTCCGCATGGCTCAACGTGACGTTCGCCACGCGTGCGTTCGAATCGAGGATCGCCGTCACGACGATGTAGGGACGCGGGTCTTCGCCGCGTGACGGGAGCACCTCGTCCGTGTGCGTGTGCGGGAGCATCTCGCGCACCGAGGTCTCGTGATGTGCGGGCGCTTCCTCCGCATGCGCCTCAGCCGGGCTCGCAGGCGCTTCGGTTGCGGTCACGGGGCTCTGAGTCGCTTCGGTGGTGTTCTCTTCGGACATGGTGCTCTCGCTGTGCCCTCACGGGCCGGTTGCCTAACGGGAAAAGAGACGCGTCGGAGACCACGCGGCCTCACGAAGGGGCGGGACAGTGCCGCAGTGTTGCTTCTCGCGCAATCGCATCGCGTTGCGTTGAACGCTCGCGAACCAGTGCTACCTCCCGCGCCGCCGCATGGACATCGCGCTTCTTCAAGCCTCCGCCTACGAACTCCCCACCTCCAAACGCGTCGGCGTTGTCGTTCACGACGGCGCCACCGACCTCCGCATCTGGCGCGGACCGGGGCCTGACAAAGACCTCGCATTTGCCTACGGATCCGAGGCGCTGAATCACCTCCTCGAGACCGAAAAACAACTCGCTGGAGGCGTCCTCCCCACCGGGCGATTGCTCCGCCTCCACCCCGGCAAGCTGCACTGCGACTTCCTTCTCTGGCTCGCATCGCGCGAACCCGAGCAAGGCGGCGTGCAGGCTGCTGCGCCCAGCAGAGAGTTGCTTGAGGAAGGCGTCAAAGCCGTCCTTGAGTTCGTTGCACCACGCAACGTCATCCGCGTCGCGTTCCCTGCGCTCGGTGCCGGGCCCAACGCGATCGACGATGCTCAGCGACTCGCCATCATCGTGAAAGCGTGCAGTGCGTTCTACGAGGACAGGCTCGCGAAGGGCTTGCCCAACACGATCGAGGAAGTGCTCGTCTGTGACCCGCGCCTCTCGGTCGTGAGCGCAGCACGACGCCTCGTCTCGCACATCGCGAAGGCGCCTCCTCCTGAGAAGCCCGCGCCAGGCGCACCGGCACCCAAAGCGGAGCGCGCCCCAAGAGCCACGGCTGCAAAGGGCTCGAAGGCGGTATCTTCGCCGAAGAAGACCCGCCTCGAGGACCGCGAGGTCTCGCTCGCGCTCGCAACCTCAAAGCCCTGGGATCGCACGGTCTCCTACAAAGCAGGCGACTTCTTCATCCACTCGAAGTTCGGCGTGGGTCGCGTCGAAGAGGTGACGACCGATCACTTCATCGTTGTGCTCTTCCAAGACGGCGAGATTCGCCGCCTCATCCACGCGAGCTGAAGCCGTCCTATGCGCCTTGAGATCAACCCCGAGCATCCCGAACCGCGCAAGATTCAGCGCGCGGTTGAAGTGCTTCGCGAAGGCGGCGTGATCGCGTATCCGACCGACACCGTGTACGGCATCGGCTGCGACATCACGCAAAAGCGCGCAGTCGATCGT
>JBILQT010000538.1:0-3326 GCA_044373065.1 Sandaracinaceae bacterium | reverse complement strand
TGCGTTCGTGCCCTCAAGCAACTCAACGCGTGCGTAACCACGGCCGATGCGACGCAGTGCAGTCTCGGCGCCCTGGATGAGTCCACGTGTGATCGTGGGCAGCTCGGTGAGCAAGAGCTCTGGGGGCGGCGCGGGAGGCTTGAGCTTGCGCATCTCCTCGAAGCCGCTCTCGGCAACTGCACGCCCAAGCTCGACCACGACATGCAGGTCATCGCGCCCATGCACGGCATCGATGCGCTCGGCCAAGCCCGTGAGCACCTCGCCGGGGTACCAGCGCTCGGCATCGACACCCTCATCAAAGGGCCTTCGCAGCATCGGCAAGAGCGTGTCGAGCACCTCCTTCACGGAGCGCTCGCCAAAGCGTCTTGCGACAAAGCGCAGCGCAGCCACGAGTACCTTGCCGCGCACCAAGAGGCTCACCGTCGTGGCGGTGAGTTGTTCGTGGTCGCTGTCGCCGATGCGCCTTCGCTCGACGGCCTCAAACTTCGGGACGGCACGCGGTGCGACGAGCGGATTGGCGACCTCCGTCTTGTCGCGATCCACCACGTCCAAGCGCATGCGCTCGGGCGCGTTGTGCCCCACGGGAGGGCGGTCGGCGGTGGTCGCATCGTCAAAGTCAAAGACATGCGCCGGGTCGTGGCGCGGCATCGTGGGCATGCGCACCGTCGGGTCATTCTGAACTCGCCAAGCGAGTTCTCCTGCCGGCTGGTTTCCCTCGCGGGAAATTCGCGGTGCAGCGAGCGGCACAAGGGGGAGCGAGGGCGCAGCGAGGGGGAGCGCGCTGCCCGAGGAGGGCTGCAGCGAGCGCATCGGCGCTGTCGGGACGCGAGAGGGAAACGACGTGCGCGCCTGTGTGACGGCGGGCTGCATCGGAGCGTTCGGCGCGAGAGGGGCTGGTGGCTGCGCGGCAAATGCACCGCGCTGATGGGCCGCAGGGGAAGGCGCAAAGGGCGGCGACGCGGGCTGAACGGTGGGCGCAGGGCGCGCTGGTGCGGCCGCAGGAAAGGCCGCTGGAGGAGGTGCAAAAGGCTGCGGCGCAAACCCCGCTGGCTTGCCGAGCGGGAGCGATGTGGGCTGCACGCGCGGCATGGGCGGCGACGATGGACGCCTTGCTGCGAAGGGATCCACGGGCACCGCAGGCACTGCGGCGGGCTGCGCAGGGGGCGAGCGCCGCGCACTCTCGGGAGGCAGCTCGATGCTCGGGCGCGTGCCCTTCTTGCGCGAGTCGCGCTGCCGAATCTGCCAGACCTCGAAGGTGAAGCTGTCGCTCGGCTCATCGTTGAGCGCGATGTTGCGACCGCCAAATGGAACCAGCGCTGCAGCGAACTCACCCGCGTTGCGAAAGCGCTCCTCCGGGCTCTTGGCGAGCGCGCGCTGAATCACATCATCGAGCTGCGTGGGCACATCGCGACGAAGCTTGCTCACGCGCGGCGGCGGGTCGTGCTTCACCGCGCGTGCGAGGTCGCGAAATGTCTCGCCGTCGAAGGGCCTGCGCCCAACGATCATCTCGTAGAGCACGACACCAATCGAATAGATGTCGACGCGCGGGTCACGGCGATCGTCACCGCGCAATCGCTCAGGCGAGGCATATGCAGGCGTGCCAACAAGGGTGCGGGCCGGCGTGAGCGTCTTGCCGTCCTCGGCGCTTGTCGGGCCCATCAATGCGGCGAAGCCGAAGTCGCAGACTTTGACGAAGCTCTTGTCGCCAAAGCGCTGCACGAGCATGAGGTTCGCGGGCTTGAGATCGCGGTGAAGAATGCCGCGCTCATGGGCTGCGGCGAGGCCTGCGAGCGCATGCGCTGCGATCGAGCACGCGCGTGGAATCGCAAGCGCCGTCTCGGCACTGATGACCTGCGAGAGCGAGCGCCCGCGCAGATACTCCATGACCATGTAGGGCTGCCCATCCACACCGAAGTCGAGGATGTCGATGATGTTCGGATGGCCGATCGCAGCAGCCGCACGCGCCTCACGCTGAAAGCGCTCTACCGCCGCAGGACGTTGGGCCACCGCGGGATGCAGCATCTTGATCGCAACAAAGCGCCGCAACACTTGATCGGCCGCCTTGTACACAGCGCCCATGCCGCCATCGCCGAGCAAGCGCACGAGCTGATAGCGCCCCGCGAGTGTCGTGCCGACCAGACGCGGATCACCGCCCATGGGGTGTCCGGTCGAGGGACAGCGCGTCTCGCGCGCATCGTGCAGCGCGCCACAGTGCGGACAGGGGAAAGCCACAAAACGAGCGTAGCGGAACCGCGCAGACCGCGACGAACTTTGGTGGATGCATGAACGCGTGCGCAGCGATGCACGGGCACGCCCTCAGCGCGCCCTTTCTTCGACAGGGATAGGTCGCACCGCTAACGTTCGAAGCAGCCCGAAATGCGTCCGAAACCACAGCCCGATGCACGACTTCTGCCCATGCTCGGGCCCGTGATCGTTGGGTTGCTTGTGGTCGAGTTGCTCGTCACCGCCATGGCGCTCGATGGCGTCACGATCGCGATGCTCGTCATCGCAGCACTGGGCGGCCTCAGCCCTCGTTGGTTTCAGCGCGCAGCCGAGCTGCGACCCGCAAGAACAGGCCTCGACGAAGAGCAGAGCGACGAGGGGCCGCAGCGCACGCGTCGTGTGCTCTCGTGGATGGGCATCTTGCTCGGCGCAGTGGCTGTCTCGCGTGCTGGCGCAACGGCGGAGCACAACGCAGGGAGCATGTGGCTTGAGCTCGCAGGGAGCGTGGCGGCGCCCTGGGTCGGCGCGCTCTTGCTTGAGCTCGCGCTGACCGTTCCCGATGAGCTCACGCGCCTTGCACGCGGCGTACGCATTGCCCTGCGCACCTTCGCCGTCGTGGGTGCACTCGCGCTGACGCTGCTCGAGGCGCTGCGCACATCACCTGGCCTTGAGCTCGGCGGTGAGCTCTTCATCGTGCCGCATCAGGCGGGGTGGTTCACCGCGATCTTCGTGGTCACCACGGCCCTCATCGCCGTTGTGTTGCGTGCCTCGCGTCGCTCGTTTGGCTCCACACCCGAGCATCTCGCACAGAACGCGTGGGCGCTCTTCGGGCTGGCGATTGCACTGCTTGCAGGAGCGCTCGCGGTCCTCGTGCTTGTGATAGGCGACCCCCTGCACGCGCAAGGCTCCGAGGCATCGCCCGTCTTGCGTGGCCTCGTCGCGGTCGCGCTCGGAAGTGCCCTCGCGGGCCACATCGCGATGACCGAGAACGTGACGCCGTCGCGATCCGCATCGACCTTGCGCGCATTGCTCGCAGCGATCCTCGCGCTCGTCGCAGGCGGCGCCGTGGCTGTGCTCTTTCGCGGCAGCGATCGCACCTGGCT
>JBILQT010000537.1:0-3332 GCA_044373065.1 Sandaracinaceae bacterium | reverse complement strand
ATGACCTCTGCTTCACCTCGGCCGATTGCCCGGTCGACCTGACCTGCCAGACGGTCGGCACGGGCGATCGCATCTGCACGCGTGCCTGCAGCGCAACAGACGTGTGCCCTGCGGATGCCCAGGGCGATGCGGCGACCTGCGTCTCGTTTGACGGCGGCAGCAACGCGACGTGCTGGGAGTCGTGTGTGCTCGGAAGCAGCGCGCGTGCGGACTCTTGCTCCAGTGGGTTCACCTGCACCGACGTCGACGCGGGCCCTGCCGTCGCAGCCATCTGCATCCCCACGCGCCGCGCCGGAGCCCGCCCCTACGCCTCATGCACCGTCGCCGCTGGATGTGCGGGCGGCACCGAGTGCTTCAGCGTGAGCTCTACGGGCGCGCGCATGTGCACACGCAGCTGCAACTCCGAAGCAGACTGCCCAACGGATGCGTTCGGCACCTCGGCACGCTGCATCTCGTTTGATGGAGGCGCGAACTTCGAGTGCTTCCAGGCCTGCAACATCTCCGCAGGCGGCAGCGAGTGCGAGGGCTCATTCGGCTGCTTCGATCGCGACGCCTCGGGCAGCACGTTCCCACCGATCTGTCTTCCCCGTTGAGGAGGTCTCCGATGCGCACCACCAAGCTCGCTCCGCTCTTCTTTGTCGCACTCTTGGGCACGCTCGCAGGCTGCCCTGCACAGGGGCGCCCCAGCTACGACCCGTGCGAGCGCACCTCGGATTGCTTGAACGGCGACACGTGCGTCTCCATCGCGTTCCCCTCCGCGAGCGGGCTCGTCGAGAAGTCGATGTGCACGCGGCAGCGATGTGTCGTGGACAGCGACTGCGCGCTCGATGCACGCGGCGCTGCGGGCGCATGCCTCGCCTTCGCGGGCGCCCAGAACACGTGCTTCGAGCGCTGCACAGCACGCGCGAACTGCGCCGAGGGTTGGTCCTGCGAATCCGTCTCGCAGCCTGCGGGCGATGTCCGCGTCTGCGTGCCCGTCCCGTGATGACTTTCCACACGCTCGCCCTCGATGCGCTACGCATCGCCTGGTGAGCCGCCCATCCCTCGTCTTGCTCGGCACCGGTCTCGTCGTCTTCGGCGGGGCCTTTGCTTTGGCGCAGTTGCCACATCCGGCGCCCTCGGAGCCAGCGCATGGCGAGCGCGTTGCGGCAGACGCGGAAAGCGAGAGCGCGCTGCCCCTTCCGACAGAGGTGAGCGCGATCATCGTCGGTGGCGGGCCCTCACCGGAGTCGAATCAAGTCTCGCTCGAAGAGGATGTGCGGCTCGCAAGCGAGACCTTCGGCGAGGCGACCTCCGTGCGCTTATTCGCGGGCGGGCCAGGCACGCGCGCGGTGCAAGTGGAGGACGACGAGAACGACCCGGATGATCTGCGAAGGCAGATTGGCGACATCTTCTATCCGCATGGCGGACGCGATGCGCACTACGTCGCGACCACGCTCGCGCTGCACGGGCCGAGCACGCTTGAAGCGCTCGAAACACGCCTTCTCGATGCGCTCACGGAGGGCACCACGCCGCTCACGCTCTACATCGCTGGGCACGGCGATCGGGGTGAAGTACCCGCCGATGCGCGCGCGCTCTTCTGGGGCGGCGAGTCACTCACACCAGTGGATCTCGCGCTCTTGCTGGAAGACGGGCTCTTGCCTGGCGCACCACGCCGGCCGCTCCGTGTGATCGCGACAACATGCTTCTCAGGAGGCTTCGCCGAGCTCGCCTTTCAAGCGGCCAACCGTGAAGAAGGGCCAACAGGTCAAGACCGCTGCGGGCTCTTTGCGACCTCATGGGACGAGGAGGCGAGCGGCTGTGATCCGAACCCTGATCGCGGTGCGCACGAGGGCTTTGGCGTGCACTTCTTGATGGCGATGCGCGGCCAGCTTCGCGACGGGACCGACGCGCATGTAGCGCTCGACCTCGATCACAACGGCCGCATCAGCCCGATGGAGGCGCTCACCCAAGCGCGCATCGCAGGCGCCTCGGTCGACATCCCGACGACAACCTCGGAGGCCTTGCTCGAAGCACTCGCGCCGACCGAAGGCGAGCGCGTCCCCTTCGCAATGCCCGAGCAGGAGCGCGTGATCGAGGTGCTGAGCGCACGCCTTGGTTTCAATGAAACAACGAGCCCCGCAGAGCTCACGCGCATCGAGCTTCAACGCAAAGAGGGCGGAGATGAGCTCGACGCTGCGCTCGCCCAGATGGACGAAGCCTACGGTCGCCTGATCTACGCCACGCTCTCCCGCTGGCCCGTGCTCGATGACCCCTTCCATCCGCATTTCGACAGCGTGCTCAACGCGAACCGCAATGCGATCAAGAGCTTCCTCAGCGACTCGGGCGAGGCACGCGTCTGGACGGCGAGCACCGATGTGGTGGATGCGCTGAGTGAGGAAGACGACACAAGGCGCATCCAGCGCTCGGTGCTGCGACGCCTGGTGCAAGCCTACGAGACGCGTGCGCGTGCCGAGCGTCTTCAAGCTGCAGGTGGTGAGGCCTGGGAGCGCTACCTCGCGATGCGCGCCTGCGAATGGGGCGAGTGATTCATGACCACGACGACAACGACCACCACGCTGCCCTGCATCCACGCACACGAGTGCCCAGGCTGCTCTGCGATCGACCTCTCCCGCGAGGCCCAAGCCGAGGCGAAGACAGAGCGCGTCACGCAGGCCGTGCGTCACTTCCGCGCCCTCGACGGCTGTGCGATCGACACCCTCGAAACACGCGCGCCCTTCGACGCCTACCGCACGCGCGCCAAGTGGGTCTGCGATGAGCGCGGACACATCGGGCTCTATCGCAAGGGCACGCACGAGGTGGTGAACTTGGTGGATTGTCTCGTCGTGCGACCGGCGATCAAGCGCGTGCTCGATGCGCTTCGACGTCTCCGCATCGAGGGCAGCCGCGATGTTCAATTCCTGCTCGCGAAAGACCGCATTCTTGGCCTCGATGTGCGTGAGACGATGGCGCGTGGCGAAGGCGCATTGGCCACGCTGACCTACCGCGATGGCGACGTCCCGAGTGACGGTGATTTGGCCTACTTGGAGGAGGCGCTTCGCGAGGCGATCATCGGCAGAGGCTCTGCGCTCACGGTCTCTCTCTCCGCGGCCTTTCACGACGGCTCACCGCGCACGCTTGGCACCTACCGCCTTGATGCGGACAGGCTTGAGCCGCACCGCGCGACCTACGATCAGATTGGCTCGGGCCCGCTCTTTCGCGCCTCGCCAGGCTCGTTCATTCAGGCGCATCGCGGCATTGCGGCAGCGATTCACGATCGCGTGGTCGGGGTGCTCAAGGAGCTCGGACCCAAGCCCAAGGTGGTCGAACTCTACGCAGGCTCGGGCTCGCTC
>JBILQT010000181.1:0-14745 GCA_044373065.1 Sandaracinaceae bacterium | reverse complement strand
GCACGGGCCTTCCGCCCTTCTTGCTCGATGCAATGTCGAGTGCGGCCAAGCAGCGCGGCTTGCCCGAGGGCACACGCGCCCTTGCCCTCTCGCGCTCACTCGTCATGCCCTTCTTGACGCTCTCGCCGCGTCGCGATCTGCGCGAGCAAATCTGGCGTGCATGGACGACACGCGGTGAGCACGCAGGGGCCCACGACAATGCACCTGTCAGCAAGGAGATCCTCGCGCTCCGTGCGGAGCAAGCGCGCCTTCGCGGGCAAGTTTCGTATGCCGATGCGGCCCTCATCGATCGCATGGCGAAGAAGCCAAGCGCCGTCTTCGATCTGCTCGGCAAGGTCTGGGAACCGGCCAAAACGGCGGCAAATCGCGATCGCGCGATGCTCCTTGAACTGGCCGCGGCCGATGGCATCACGAAGCTCGAAGCCTGGGATTGGCGCTACTACGCCGAGAAGGTTCGCAAGGCGCGCTTCGATCTCGATGATGCCGAGCTCAAGCCCTACTTCGCACTCGAAGACATGATCCAAGCGATGTTCGATTGTGCCTCACGCCTCTTTGGCGTGGCCTTCGAAGAGAAAGAGAACGTCGCGCTCTACCACCCCGATGTGCGCCTCTGGGAGGTGTCCAAAGCGGGCAAGCTGATCGGCATTTTCATCGGCGACAATTTCGCAAGGCCGACCAAGCGCGGCGGCGCGTGGATGCACGTCTTCCGAAAACAATCGGCGCTCGAGGGCGGGACGATCCCGCTCGTGATCAACAACAACAACTTCTCAAAGCCCAGCGCAGGCGCGCCCTCGCTGCTCTCCTTCGATGATGTGCGCACGCTCTTTCACGAGTTCGGCCACGGCCTTCATGGCCTGCTCTCGAACGCGCACTACGAGACGCTCGCCTGCACCGAGGTGCTTCAAGATTACGTCGAGCTTCCCTCGCAGATCTTCGAGCATTGGGCGCAAGAAGAGAGCGTGCTGCGTCAGCATGCGCGGCACGTCGAGACACGTGAGCCCATCCCAACCTCACTCCTTGAGAAGCTCCAGCGCGCGCGCCGTTTCGATCAAGCCTTCGCCACGATTCAGTACGTCGGCTCCGCCCTTCTCGACATGGCGCTTCACTCGCGCACGGATGTCAACGGTGTGGACATTGCCGCCTTCGAGCGTGACGAACGCGCGCGCCTGGGCGTCCCCGAGGACATCGGCTTGATGCACCGCTTGCCGCACTTTCGTCACCTCTTCTCAAGCTCGGCCTATGCGGCCGGCTACTACGTCTACATGTGGGCCGAGGTGCTCGATGCCGATGGCTTCGACGCCTTCAAAGAGGCGGGCAGTCCCTTCGATGCGGCCGTCGCCGAGCGCCTCTATCGCTTCGTCTACTCGGCCGGAAACACGATCGAGCCCGCGGACGGATACCGCGCCTTCCGCGGACGTGATCCAAAGGTGGAGCCAATGCTGAAGAAGCGAGGCCTCATCGAAGCGGGCGCGTGATGGCGCGCTCCGTTCCCGATAGGGAAACCGGCAGACTCTGGTCCTGGAGTCGCGCGCTCCTCCTCCTGCTCTCCACCGTGGCGATCGTGGTCCTCACCATCGCGGCGTTGGGCATCAACTTTGGTGGGCAGAAGGCGATCGAAGAGCATCCGATGTCGGAGCCTCCGGCCACGGCCGAGGAGCTCAACACAGCCCTCCAAACACTCTTCACCCGCGTCGTCACACGAAATGGAACTCATTTCGATAGGCTCGGAACGGAGTGGGCCGCAGAGGCGCCCTCCGAGCTGCGCACCGTGACTGCGATGATCGCACGCAGCGGCCCCATCTCCGGCGGCGAGGGCTTCGACTCACGCGAGGCCCAGCTCGCCTTTCGCATCAATGCGTACAACACCCTCGTGATGGCGAATGTGGCCGAGCATTGGCCCATCACCAGCGTGCACGACGTGCACGGCGTCATCGACCCCTCGCCCGGTTTTGGCTTCTTTTACGGCCAATTCTGGATGATCGACGGTGGCGTCACGAACCTCTACGACTTCGAGAGTGTGATCGCGCGCAGCGGCGATGCGCGCATCCACGCCGTGCTCAACTGTGCGAGTGCCTCGTGCCCGCCGCTGAGCCCAACCATCATGCGCGCAGAGACGCTCGAGGTGCAGCTCGCCCAGGCCGCCGAGCGCTTCGCCTCCGAGGCGCCCTTTGTCGAGGTCGATCACGAGGCGCGCACGATTCGTCTCTCGCAGATCTATGAGTGGCACCACGTCGACTTCGAGGGCCACGCACGTCGCGTCGGAACCCTACCCACCGTGCTCGCCTGGATTCGCTTTCATGCGCGTCCACGCGTTCGTCCGGATATCGAGCGCGCCGATGTGGAGCACTACACGATCGAGTACGTGCCCTACGACTGGACGTTGAGCCGCGCGCGCTGAGGCCAACATGGCCTCATATTGCAAATACGTTGCAATAGTATTTCAATAAAGTTCGTCGAAGAAAAAGCCCCGGGCATCTCGCTCGGGGCTTTCTCATTCGCGTAGCCGTTCTCGATCAGAGGATGCCAGGGTCTGGAATCGTCGGAGGCACGAGGAAGTAGACTTCGCGGGAGTCGAGCGGCGTGCGGCCATCGCCGACCACGCGCACGGTGCCTTGAAAGACTTGCGGCACAAGCGTGGGCATCACCAAGGTGTTCATGCGCACCACGACGTGGAAGCACACGCGTTGACCCGGCGGCACATCTCGGAAGACGTCCTTGCGTCCATCGCCATCGGAGTCGCTTGCCTCGCGAGGCATGCAGCCACGTGCAACGTCGCCTTCTTCGACGGGCACGATGTCTTCGACGAAGGCCACGCGCGTATCTACGGCATCGCTCGTGTCGTCTTCGAAGACTGCGGAGATATCGAGCGGCGTTCCGGAGACGGCCTCGATGCCATCCACGACGGCCGTGCTCAGGCCCATGCCGTCCGTGTCGATCTCGTAGACAAGGGGCGCACCCGCGCGGTCGATCGAGCCGATGGCGGTTGCGATCGTGCGCCAGGTGCCGGGCAAGCCAGAGCTAATCGTGATGAGCCGAATGCGGTTGTCGTTGATCGCCATGAGCGACTCCGCGAAGGTCGGCGCCATGATCTCAGGCTCGGTGTAGTCGACCGTATCGATGGGCCCGTTGTGCGAGGGCGCATCGGTGAACTGCACGATGACGGAGACGGCATCAGGCCGGAAGCACGCATAGCCGGTGCGACCTGGAGCGCACGCAGGGTCAGTCTCGGGTGCGCGGAACGTGCTCCAGCGAAGGGGCTCGCCCGTCGCAATCGCATGGATCGCGGGCAGGCTCGACTCGGCCGTATTCCCACCCGCAGCCACGCGAAGCGACATCACGCCTGCGAGCACGTCCGCATCCGAATCGGTGATCGCCGTGACCGGCGCGAAGGGCACATCACCTAGGGAGCCATGCGGCTCGATGGGGAAGTCCTCGTAGCGACCGACGCCCATCTGCGCCTCGGGAATACGCGCACGAATGGCCGGGATGAGCACGCGCGTCAGATCACTCTGAAGGCTCGCAATCTCCTGACCCATCGAGATGGTCGTATCCATCAAGAAGTAAACATCGGCGCGTCGCAGGTTGGTCGCGAAGTCGAGGATGTCGCGGGGGGGTGAGGGCGCGGCCTCGAAGGGCTCGACGAAGACGAAATTGCCTCGCGTGCGCGGGTTATCGAGCGGGTCGAGCGCGTTGGTTCCCGAGGCGACTTCGATCAAGTCGCTCACCATGTCGCCATCGGTATCGCCCGAGGTCGGCGAGGTGCCGCTTGTGTTCTCGTCGCGATCGGAGAGGCCATCGCCATCCGAGTCTGGGTCACGCCGATCGGGCGTTCCGTCCGTGTCGGTGTCTGCGACTCCCTCGACAGAATCGAGGATTCCGTCGTTGTCCGAGTCGACGTCGAGGTAGTCGAACATCCCGTCACGATCGGTGTCTTGGTTGATCGCGCGGCCCTCGATCTGGTCGTCTAGGCCGTCGCCATCGGCATCGCCCACAGGCGCATCGCTGGGCGGCGGGCCTGCATCACGCCGCTCGGCGCGGAAGGCGTCCACGTCTTCAAAGACGCGTGGAGGGTCACAAGCGAGCGCCGAGGCGCAGCTCAAAAGGAGGGCAAGGCGGAGTCCCGAACGCACGTGCATGTGTCAAGGATACACACGCTTGATGGGCTCTTGTCTCGTGCGAAGCGCGCAAGCGTGCAACTCGTCACCAAGTGCTCACTCAAGCCCCCATGTCCAACGAAAGGGCCATGTGCAGTCGCGGCCACACGGGCGCTCGGACCTCGTCCGATTCGCGGTGTCGACCTGGGCGCTGCACCGAACTTCATCTGCATTCGTCCCGATGGCGGAGGCAACTGCACCTCGCGCGAGTTCACCCTCGCCTTCTCTGCGCCGCTCGCCTCGCTCGCGTTCTTTGTGCTTTGTGGATCAGACGGATCGGGCTGGGATCGGCGTGGATGATTTCGTGATCACGCTGCAGCCCTGAGGACGCCGTAACGAACGCGCCCCGCGCGCGAATGGGCCTGCATGAACCCATCGATGTACGCGCCCCTTCGCATCGCCCTCGTCTTTGTCTTCGCACTCTTCTGTGCCTCTCCCGCGCTCGCACAGACGAACACCAACGGCGGCACCGATGCGATCAGCGGCTTCGATGCGGTCGCGTACTTCACCGACCATGCGGCAGTGCAGGGGACGAGCGAGCACGTCTTCTCGTGGCGCGGAGCACGCTGGCTCTTTGCAAGCGAGGCACATCGCGCGGCCTTTGCTGCGAATCCGGCACGCTATGCGCCGGCCTATGACGGCTACTGCGCGTTTGCTGCAGCACAGGGGCGTCGTGTGCGCGTCGACCCGCATGCGTTCTTCGTGGAGAACGGCCGCCTCTTCTTGAACTACTCCCAGGCCATTCGAACGCAGTGGCTCGCCGATCGAGCCCGCTTCATCCGCGAGGCCGATGCGCACTTCCCTCCAGCACGCTTCGATTGAAGAGCCTCACTCAAAGTCGACAAAGACGCTCGCATCCGAGGGGCTCGGCATCTCCACGTCTCCGGGCTCAACACGCTCTCCGTGCGCATAGAAACGCGCGATGGCCTGCGCGATTGCACGGCGCACGGTCTGCGAGGCGGGGAGCTCGACGATCAAGCGCGTGGCCACTTCGTGGTTGCCCATGGGGATGACATCGGTGACGAGAAGGCGTGTCGCGCCGAGGCGCATGAGCTCCACTGTGAGCGCGCGATTGCGATCGGTGTCGACGCCAAGGCTCGCGCCGCGACGCGCAAGAAATGAGTTCAGCGGAACACCCGACGCGACAGACGCCGCTGTCTCTTGCGCCTCCATGGTGACCTGATCGGCTTCGGAGGGCGCGCGTGCAGCGCGGAACGCCATGCGCACACCCATCCCGATGAACGCGATCACAAGCCCCGTGCCCAATCGCATCAGCCAGGGCGTCCATGAGGGCGCGCTCGACGCCACGGGCCGGTTGCTGCACCGGCGCGGGCGTTGGCAGCGGAGCGCGCGCAGCGGGGCGCGTTGCCTTGCTCGGCTCAAACGCAAGCTCAAGCCCCGAGGTCTTCTCCTCGAGTGGCGCGAGGTGCGTGAGCGAGATTTTCGCGCGACTCGCCGAGGTGTGCGCGCCCTGTGTGGCGCGAACCTCGACTTTTGCGCCGATGCTCTGAAGTGCGTTTGCGATCGAATCCGCATGCGCCCGCGGTACGCCGCGCTTCACGCGACGCGGCGCGGTCTCGCAGAGATCACGCGCGGTGTGCTCATCGATGCCGAAGATGCGCATGAGCTCCGGGACGGGATCTGCATCCCCCGTGAAGCTCTGAACCCAAACATCGAAGGTCTCCATCGCCTCTGAGGATAGACCCGACGCACCCGCGCTTTGAAGTGCGAAGTCGTTGTACCCATCGGCGCGCTCTCTGCTGCGCGAGAAGGATTGCCCCGCGCCAGATGCAGCGCGCAACATCAGGGGATGACGTGGACGCGCATCGCGCTCTCTCTCGCATGGCTCTCCCTCGCGGGCTGCGGGGCGCACACGCCCGTGACGATCGTCGAAACGCCTGCTTCCACATGCGAATTCGGGCCCGAGGATGTCGATGGCTTCGAGGACGATGATGCCTGTGCAGACCTCGATGACGATCACGACGGCATCCCGGATGCGCGCGACGCATGCCCTTGTTTCGTGGAAGACATGGACGGCTTCGAGGATGCAGATGGCTGCCCCGAGGTCGACAACGATCAGGACCGCAACCTCGATGCCTGCGATGACTGCCCCGATGTGAACGAGGTCTACAACGGCTACTGCGACGCCGATGGTTGTCCCGATCGCGGTGCTGCGATGGAAGAGGACGCGATCGTCATCCTCGAGCAAATCGAGTTCGAAGCGCGCAGCGAGACGGTGATGACGACGCAGCGCCCCATCGTGGATGCCGTCGCGTCGACGCTGAATGGCAACCCACAACTGCTTGAGGTGGCCATCATTGGGCACGCGACAAGGCGCGAAGGATTGGCCCTCGCGGAGACGCGTGCGCGCACGGTTCGCGACGCAATGATCGCGCTCGGCGTGGATGCGGCGCGCCTGACGATGCGAGGTGAGATCACGCCGCGCGCACGGAATGTCACGTTCGAGATCGTGCGCATTCAGGAGGGCCCGGAACCCGCGATCGTCCAATCGCCCGCGTTTCGAATGGAGTGCCCTCCCGAGCCCGAGACCTGGTGCACTGCGCTCCTGCCCGTGCCCGTTTCGCCCTCATGCAGCGCAGAGCGTGGCGCGCCTTCGATGCGCTGAGAGCTCTTCAGTGCGGCCGACGCACTTCAAGCACACCCACCGCAAGCACCACATCGCCCGTCGCCTCCGAGACAAACGCAGCACTCGCGCGTGGCCACGGAAGCTCGGGGCAGCTCGCCTCCTCAAAGTGCATGCGCTGACCGCTTACGCTCGCGGTTCCGCGTCGCACCGTGCAGGCGATCTCGCGGCCGCTCACGTTGCGCGTCTCCTCGCTCTCGGAGACCTCGGTGGGCTCGCCGTCGAAGGTCGCGTGAAGGCCCGCGCGCAGCTCGGTGATGGCTTCCACCGGCACGTCGCGGCAGTTGTCGCCCTCGAAGATGCAGAGCGACTCGATCTGATTCGCCGCCCAATTGGCAGGCGTGTCAATACGCTCTTCAGCCCAGCGACGAAGGATCTGCCCCGACTGGCGCATCGTCACTTCGAGCGTGATGTGATCTTGCTCTTGCTCGGTCACTTCTTGGCGTAGCTCGATCGCCTCAGGCCCGATCGCGGTGCCCGCGTAGCGATAGACGATGACGTCACCGACACGAAGATTCGAGGTCGCGACGTTCGCGCGCAGCGCCCCGCACGTGGTGCGCTCTTGAGGACGCGGGCGGCCCTGTGGGTCGGCCATCCGCATACGCGAGACGAGGTCGGTGAACTCCGGCGCAAGCGTCGGATACGCATCGGGTGAGGCCGCAAAGCCAAGCATGACAAGCGAGCGGAGGCGGTTCGTGGGCACGTCGGGGCGGCCCACCGGAAGCCAGGTACTCAAGCTCTGAAGAAGCACCACATGCACGATGCGCGCGGCGCCCTGGTCTTCCAAACGCGCCTCGTAGATGAACTCTTGCGCACCCACGCTGTCGACCTCGCAGGGCCCCTCCGCGAGCGGCGTGATCGTGTAGCGCGGTGCAGCAGGCGCAGCGTCGAAGTCGACGAGCCAGCCCGTGGGACCCGCTGCGCGCTCGATGAACTGGCGCTGCATGCCGGTGAGCATCTCGCTCTGCTGCGCGCGAGAGAGCGGGATGGAACGCACCCAGATCTGAGCCTCGGCCTCGGTGTGACGGAGCCGCAGTTCGAAGGTGTCGACCTCCTCGACGAAGTCGATCGTGTCGTCGTTCGTCAGGTCGTAGCTGTGCGACTGGCGGTACTCGCTGCCGCCGCGCGGGCTTGTCCCGTCAAAGTTCTCCACGCGCCATGCGGGCGACGCGAGGCGCTCTCGACGCGCACCTCCGAAGGCGAGCATGAACTGATTGTGCGAGGCCGTGAGCCCTCGGTCGCCGAGGCGCGGACGTCCTGCGCCCGCGCCACCACAACCCAAGAGCGAGCCTGCGATGACCAACGCAGAGCCGGAGAGAAGCGAGCGAAGGCGCATTCTGATCAGGCTCCGCAGCGTGCTTCGAACTGATCGAACGACTCGTCTGCGCGCGGCACATCGCAGCCTGGGCCGCGTGTATCGGGCGCGGCCTCATCGGGAATTCCGCCTTCCACCGCTGCGCCTTCCACGGGCGCCTCGGTTGGTGCTTCGGTCGGTGCCGCTTCCCCGCCATTGCAGCGCGCCTCGAAGTCTTCAAACGACTCGTTGTCGCCTGGGACATCGCAGTTCGCATTGCTCGGAGGTGTTGCCTCGCCGCCTGCTTCAGCGCCGCTGCAACGTGCTTCGAAGGCTGCGAAGTCTTCGCCCTCACCAGGCACATCGCAGTCTCCTGCGGGAGCTTCATCCCCGGTGTCGGTGGATGGATCTGTGCCGGGTTCCGGCGTGGTCTCATCGATCGGCGCCGCGTGCTCCGCAACATGCGGCGTGTAGCCCGGGATGAACGAGAGCGTGAGCGCGGGCACGTAGGTCGTGACGAGAAGGGCCGTCACAAAAACGCCGATGAAGGGCAGCACGACCGGGTAGAGGTCGGGCACCGGCCTTCCGAAACGGAAGCTGGCGATGAAGAGGTTCAAGCCCATCGGCGGCATCAGGTAGCCAATCTCGAGGTTGATCAAGAAGACGATGCCGAGGTGGTACGGGTCGATGTTGAAGTGAATCGCGATGCCCATGATGAGCGGCACGATCACGACGATCGCCGAGAAGATGTCCATCAACATGCCCACGATGAGCAGGAAGAAGTTGAGGGCGATGAGGAAGGTAATGGGCGAGTCGATGAGGCCGCCTGCGCTCTCACCGCGCGCGGCAAGCGCGTTCACGGCTTCGCGACAGTCGACGAGAACGTCGGAGTGCGCTGCGAGGTATTCGCGCGCGGGCTCGCCGCAGGTGAGCGCCTCAAAGAGCACGTCCGCCGTCTGTGCTTGGACGAAATAGAAGGTGAGGACGGTCGCGGCGCAGAGCTTCACGAAGATGGCGCCAACGAGGACCATCGAGTCCGGGATGATGCGCGGGATGTCCTTGGTGAGGCTCAAGTCGCGGTAGACGAAGACCTCGACGATGAAGACATACGCCGCCGTGAGCGAGGCTGCGCCCATCGCGCCGCCGCCGTACTTGAGGCCGAGGAGAACGACGATCGGAAGCGCGAGCTCCCACTTCGCTTCCCACATCGCCGAGAGCGCTTCGCTCGCATTGAACTTCGACTTCGGCACCTTGCTGATGACGCCCATGACCATCGAGTAGGCGATCATCAGAACGATGATGAGCAGGCCCGGCATGATGCCGGCGTAGATCATCTTATCGAGCTCCACGCGATCCATCCCCGGCGGCATCTCTTGAAGGCCGGCGATGATTCCGTAGACGAGCAAGGGCAAGCACGGGAAGAACGTGATGCCGAGGGCGCCGCCGCTCGTTACGAGACCCAGCGAGAACTTCTCGGGGTAGCCGTCTTTGACGAGTGCGGGGAAGAGCAGGCCGCCGATGGCGACGATCGTGATGCCGCTCGCGCCCGAGAAGACGGTGAAGCCGGCCGACGCAAGAACGCAGACGACGGCGAGGCCACCGGGCAACGAGCCGAGGATCGCGCGGGCCACGCGCACAAGGCGCTTGGGCGTGTTGCTCTCGCTCATCAGGTAGCCAGCGAGCGTGAAGATCGGGATCGTCGGCAGCACGGTCATGCGTGCGAAGTGATTGCCGAGAACGTCTTCGACCGCGCTTGCGAGAGGTGTCGCGGGGACGTTGTCCGAGCCGTGCAGCCAGAGGAAAAGTGCGAGGCCGCCGAGGAAGGTGAAGAGCGGTGCACCCATCAACGCAAGGCCCGCGAAGATCGCGATGCCAAGGCCGATCGAGATGCTCTCGATGTTCATCCCAAAGCCGTACGCAATGCCGAGTGCAACGCCAACGCCGCCAAGTGCCATCGCCGCATGCGCGGGGTTCGAGATGGTTGCGTAGGTGTGATCGACAGGCGAGGGCGCAGCCGACTTGTTGCTGCGCATCAGGAGCGGAATCGCGAGTGTAAGCGCCGTGAGACCCGCCACCGTGACGACGGGGATGAAGATCGCGGAACCCAGTGCGAGCACGACGGGAACCAGCGTCGCAATGAGGGCGATGCCAACCTCCACACCACCCGCTTGATCGACTGGCGCGACGCGCGGCGCGCCTTCGGCCGTATCCATCCCGTCAGGCTCTTCGGCAGCCTTTGGCGGCACGCTCACCTGCGCAGGCGCATCGCTGTAGCCGGAGACGGCTGCAAGCATCTCGTGAAAGCCATGCAGAAGAAGGCGAACCGCGATCATCGCGAAGCCCGCGCTGATCATGAAGTGAAACTGGTAGTTGCGATCGACGTGTGCGCCATCGATGCCCGAGGCCGTCATGTTCGCGAGCTGATCGTCGACGCCGTGACCGGTCTCGATCAGCGCCTGGTAGACGCCGAACGCGAGTGCGGCTGCGACGACTGCACCAAAGGTGCTTGCGAAGGCGACGACGATGCGGCGAACGCGATCGGGCAGCAGACGTCCGATCGCATCGATCGCAAGGTGCTTGCGCCCACGTGTCGCGAAGCTCGCGCCGAGGAAGGCAGCCCAGACGGTGCCGTTCATCAGCACCTCGCCACCCGCTTCGGTGATCGGGTTCTGAATGGAGAACGCTGCACCCACGGCAGCGATCACGCCCATCACAATCATGACGGCGACGATCACCACCGAGAGCGAGCTCTCAGCCAGAAGAATGCCGCGGTCGAGGATGTCGAGCGGCTTGAGGAAAGGAGCGGGTTTCGCGGAGGGAGCAGCGCCGGCCATAGCCGACCACGATAACGAAAAAGTGTTCGCGGCGGCGAGCTATTGGCGTGCTGGTGAGGCGTTCAGCCTCGATCAGCGAGAGCGAATTGCCGCCTCGCACATGAAGGGTCGTGCTTCGCCGCATGGGCTATCGCGAAACACACTCTCAGTCGCGCTTGGGTTCCCGAGCATCCGCCCGCACTGCAGCGCGCTGCCAGAGTCCTGCCGGATGCCATAGCGATCTCGATTCAAAACGGTCGCGCCATCAAGCCATCGCCAATTCTCGTTGGTCGCACCTGGCACACGCCCACCATCTTCTCCCAGGCCAACCCAGACATCGCTCGCCGTCACACCGAGCGCAAAGTCGGTTTCCTCGGGCGGCGTGAGTGAGACCAAGTCGTAGCCAACATCATCCGTCGAGGAGGGATCGCCAAGCGCCTGGCAGTGAGTCCGCGCCGTGTCCCAGTTCGCACTCGACGTACACACGAGATAGACGCGACCGCGAAAGACGGAGCTCACGCAGGCGGCTCCTCCGATGCTGCACGCCCCCTCATCGACGCGCGTATCGCAGTCATCATCGATCGCGTTGCAGGCCTCCGTGACACGCGAGCAGTCGAACGCATCCGGAAGAGGAACGAACGCATCCGGAACAGGAACGAACGCATCCGGAACAGGAACGAACGCATCCGGAACGACAACGAACGCATCCGGAACAGGAACGGACGCATCCAAGGCGCCATCGATGTCGGAGAAGGCATCAAGCGCTCGGAATGCATCCACATCGCCAAACGCATCCGTGCGGGTGTCGACCGCAGCATCGCTCGGCTGAAGCGAGAGACGTTCGATGAGGCAGCCCTGAAGCAAGCAACTCTGAAGCAGCGCGACCAACCAACAAGCACGCGACATCACCCAAGCCTACCTCACGCCGAGCACGAGGAATCCGCGCTACCGTCCGCCTCTATGACACGCCCATTTCGCGTCCTCGGCATCCAGCAAATCGCCATCGGTGCACTGCAAAAAGATGCACTCACCGCCCTCTGGGTCGACCTCCTTGGGCTCACCAAGACGGGCTCGTTCAAGAGCGAAAAAGAGAACGTCGATGAGGACATTCTCACGCTCGGTCAGGGCGTACACGCCGTCGAGATCGACCTCATGCAGCCCTTCGATGCCGAGAAGCGCCCGAAGGTGCACGAGCCCGCGCTGAACCACATCGGCCTTTGGATCGACAACCTCCCCGCGGCCGTCGCATGGCTCGAATCACAGGGCATGCGCTTTACGCCAGGTGGCATCCGCAAAGGCGCGAGCGGACACGATGTCTGCTTCCTTCACCCGCGCGGCTCAGAGACTCAGCCCAGGAGCGGCGAAGGCGTGCTCATCGAGCTTGTGCAAGCACCCGCAGACGTCATCGCGGCGCACGCGTGATCATCATTCGGTAGGTGCGGTTCGTCATCGGCTGCGGCACCGCGATCGCGATCTCCGGCTCAACAAGTGGCCCTCGCAACGTCGGTGTCGCAAGCACGTGGCCATCGGCGATCACGGCAAGGCGCCTCCCCGCACCTGCCTGCGTCGCCTCGAATGCACGCTCGTGGCCCGCATCATTCAACTGCAAAAGAATCACACGCTGCCCATGCGCACCGAGCACGAGCTGCACGCTTGCGATGTGCGAAGCGCGGAGCACGACACCGCCTTCAAGCCCAACGATTTCGCCGTCTGCATCGCCCAAACGCGGCAACGACATCGCGACGGTTTGGTCTCCGTCCACGACAAAGCGCAGCTCCAGCGTCGAGGCCGCGGGCGCCTCGTCATAGCTCTCCACACCCAGCCCTCCACACGCCGACACCTTCGTGACGAGTGCCAAAGCGAGCGTGGTTCGCAGCGCGTTGCGCCTTGATATGAGCGTTGATTCCGGCATTCTCGCGCGCATGAAGGCCCCTCGTGTAGCGCTCTTTGTCTCTCTCTTCACCACGCTTGTCGCCCTCGCATCCGGCTGCGGTGGAAGCCGCTACAGCTATGCGCGGCAATACGAGACGGCCGATGGAGAGAACGCCTACCTCACACGCTCGGTCGATGCGGCCTACGAGGACGTGCGTCGCGCACGCCCTGAAGATCAGCCCTACGTCGGCTGGTTCGCCGTCGTCACCTCCGCGCCCGAGGTGAGTGGCGGCGTCGCACGCATGCGCATGAGCTTGCGAACGCACCAAGAGCGTCACCTCTGCCGCACTGAGTACGCAGACTCCTGTCGCGTCACCGTGACCGAGCGCGAACTCGGCACCTTCACGGCACAGATTCCAGTCCGCGCCGAAGACATGCGCGAAGACCAAACGCGTCTTGGGCCCGGCTCCCTCCTTCGCATCTACGGCCGCAGCACAGGCGAACAAGACGCGAGCGGCGACCCGGTCATCGTGGCCGAGTGGTACCGGCATTGGCCGCGCTTCACGTTCGTGACGACAGCCTCGGCTGGCAGCATGCGTCGCTGAACCGCACTCATTTCCGCACCCTGGGTCTTCTCGATGGCGACAGAGCTCTTTGCATTCTCGGGCGACGCAGAAGACGTGATCGTCCTGGGTCGCAGGCGTCGTGACCTTGAGACCGACGTCGCGCGCATCGTGCGTGCGATCACCACCGACATGCGTCCACACGCGGGACAAGAGGTGCTGGTCCTCTGCCACGATCGCTACTTCTTCGCGTGCGCGATGTTGGCCGCCTGGACATGCAACCTTGTGGTTGCGCTTCCTCCAAGCCCACAGCCCGATATCGTGCGCGCGCTGCGTCAGCGCGAGGGCGTCTGCGGCGTGCTTCACGATTCACCTGGCAGGCCTGGCCTCGATGTACGCGCGCTGCTTGAGACCGCCGACGAATGGAACACGGCACCCGCGCCGATCGCGCCCATCGCAAGCGAGCGGGTGATCGTGGTCGTCTACACCTCGGGGAGCACCGGCGCCTCGGTCGCCTGCCCAAAGACGGCGGGGCAGTTGCTTGGAGAGGCGAGCGTCCTTGGCCGCACTTTTCAGGTCTCGCCCAGCGATTTCGTCGTCCCCTCGGTGCCGCCGCATCACATCTATGGGCTCCTCTTTGGCGTGCTGATGCCTCTGCTCTCCCGTGCGTCCTTTGCCCGCGAGACAACGCTTCACGTCGAGCCCCTCGCCGCGCAATGGAACCGCAAACAAGGGACGATCCTTGTGGCAGTGCCTGCGCACCTGCGCGCCTTCTCCACACTGAAGAGAGACGCCTTTGATCATCCACCGCGCGTCATCTTCTCCTCGGGCGCAGCCCTTCCCTTCGACACCGCACTGATGCTCAAGCAGCGCTTTGGCTACGAGGTGGTCGAGGTGCTCGGCTCCTCCGAAACAGGCGGCATCGCCTACCGCATCGCCCCCGCGAGCGAGCCTCCAATCCCCACACCTTTTCGGCCTTTTGAGGGCATCGCGGTCGGCACCACCGAGGACGGAAAGCTCACCGTCGACTCCTCCTATCTCGCGCCCGAGATCGCACGCCCCTGGGTCACAAGCGACCGCGTCCTCCTTCAACCCGACGGCTCCTTCTTTCATCTCGGACGCACCGACGGCGTGATCAAGGTCGCAGGCACACGTGTCTCTCTTCAAGAGATCGAGGCGCGCATCCTCGGCATCGAGGGCGTGCGCGAGTGCGCGGTCTGGGCTGTCGAAGTGGGCGGTGCACGTGGACAAGAGACGCGTGCGGTGATCGCGGCAAGCGAGGGACTCACCGTCGAGCGCGTGCGCGAAACCCTGCGTCATGCGTTCGATGCGGTCGTGATTCCAAGGCGCATGCGCATCGTCGAGGCGCTTCCGCGCGAGGCGACAGGAAAGGTGCGTCGCGAGG
>JBILQT010000600.1:0-14769 GCA_044373065.1 Sandaracinaceae bacterium | reverse complement strand
AGCGCTCAAGCATCTGAGGCCAGTTGTCGATCTTCATGCCCAGGGAAAGACCCATGTCGGCAAGGATTTCCTTGATTTCCTTGAGCGACTTGCGTCCGAAGTTCTTCGTACGGAGCATTTCAGGCTCCGTACGCTGAACCAACTCACCGATGAGGTGAATGTTCGCGTTCTGAAGGCAATTGGCAGAGCGAACCGAAAGTTCAAGCTCTTCCACCGAGCGGAAGAGATTTTCATTGAGCGGCTCGTCAGACGAGCTGTCAATCGAACCAGCCTCTTCTTCTTCTTCGAAGTTGATGAAGATGGAGAGCTGATCCTTCAAGATCTTCGCAGCATACGCAACCGCGTCCTGCGGGCGAACGGAGCCGTTCGTCCAGACCTCAAGCGTGAGCTTGTCGTAGTCGGTGATCTGACCGACGCGCGCGTTGGTGACGGTGTAGTTCACCTTGCGAATCGGCGAGAAGAGCGCATCGATGGCGGTCGTGCCGATGGGCATGCCGGGCGTCTTGTTGCGCTCAGCCGGCACATAGCCGCGACCCACGTTGACGGTGAGCTCCGCGCTGAAGCGGCCACCCTTGGCGACCGTGCAGATGACGTGCTTCGGGTTCAGAAGCTCCACCTGGTCATTGACCTGGATGTCGCCAGCCGTGACCTCGCACGGGCCTTCCTTATCGACGCGGAGAACGTGCGTCTTGGGCGTATGCGACTTGACCACAACCTCTTTGAGGTTGAGCACGATGTCCGTCACGTCTTCGACCACATCGGGAACCGATGTGAACTCATGAAGCGCGCCGTCGATCTTGGCAGCCGTAATGGCCGTACCCTGAAGCGACGAAAGCAGAACGCGACGAAGCGCGTTGCCCAAGGTGATACCGAAACCGCGCTCAAGCGGCTCGCAAACGAACTTGCCATAGGTGGCGGTCGCGTCTTCGACGGGGACCGTCTTGGGCTTGATCAGATCACGCCAATTGCGTGCAACAAATGCATTCGACACGGAAACACTCCTTCTGCGGTAATATGACCGCCGACCGCCAGTCGACCTGGCGGGACATCCTTTTGGCCCAGTGAGAAGACCCGGGAGCAGCGCACCCGGGTCAATTCACCAGACCTACGAGAAAACTATCGCGAGTAGAACTCGACGACGAGCTGCTCTTTGATCGGAAGCGTGATCGCCTCGCGCATCGGGCTGTCCTTCACGGTGCCCGTGAAAGCGGCCTTGTCGAGCTCAAGCCACTCGGGAACGCCGCGACGATCAACGCCTTCGATCGACGTCGTGACGCGGCCCATGGCGCGGCTTCGCTCGTCCACGGAGACCCTGTCGCCCTTGCGAGCAAGGAACGAAGGAATCGAGACCGGCTTCCCGTTGACCTTCACGTGACCATGGCGAACAAGCTGACGTGCATCGGAGCGCGTCTGGGCGAAGCCGAGGCGATAGCAAACGTTGTCGAGACGGCGCTCAAGCAACGAGAGCAAGTTTTCGCCCGTGACGCCCTTCACGCGGTCAGCCTCCGCAAAGTACTTGCGGAACTGGCGCTCAAGGATTCCGTAGATGCGACGAACCTTCTGCTTCTCGCGAAGGCGGATGCCGTACTCGGTGACCTTCACGCGGCGCTGGCCGTGCTGTCCCGAGGGATACGGACGACGGTCGTACGCACACTTATCGGTGTAGCAACGATCGCCTTTGAGGAAGAGCTTCTCGCCTTCGCGGCGGCAGAGCTTGCAAGCGGGGCCGATATAACGCGCCATGACTGACTCCTAATCGAAAAGAACGAGACTTCAGACGCGGCGGCGCTTGGGCGGACGGCAGCCATTGTGTGGGATCGGCGTTACGTCGCGAATGAGCGTCACGCGCATGCCGGCGGTCTGGAACGCACGAAGCGCCGACTCGCGACCGAGGCCGGGACCCATCACGAAGATGGCGACCGTGTTCATGCCATGCTCCTGAGCCTTGCGAGCCGCGTCCTCCGCAGCAAGCTGTGCGGCGAAGGGCGTGCTCTTACGGGAGCCCTTGAAACCACGGGCGCCAGCGCTCGACCAGCAGATGACGTTACCCGTCAAATCCGTGATCGTCACAATGGTGTTGTTGAAGCTCGCAAGAATGTGGGCGATGCCACTTCCGACGTTCTTCTTGACCTTCTTCTTGCCCTTACCGGGCTTCGACGTTGCTGCGGGCTTTGCCATGAATCAACTCCAACTAGGCTGGGTCAGCGGCGAACAGTGGCGCCCTTACGGGGACCCTTGCGCGTTCGCGAGTTCGTGTGTGTGCGCTGACCACGCACGGGCAGTCCGCGTCGGTGTCGCAATCCGCGATAGCTTCCAAGATCCATCAAACGCTTGATGTTGATCGCGATGTCGCGACGGAGGTCGCCTTCGACCTTGTACGCCGATTCAAGAATCTCGCGAATCTTTCGCACATCAACGTCATCCAGGTCGTCTGCCTTCTTCGAGGCGGAGATACCCGTCTTTTCGCAGATCTCCTTCGCCTTCGCGGGGCCGATTCCGTAGATGTACTGAAGTGCAATCACCAGGTGCTTGCGACCGGGGAGGTCAACTCCTGCAATACGAGCCATGATCGTTCTCCTCTTCCCTCAGCCCTGGCGCTGCTTGTGGCGCGGGTCTTCACAAATGATGCGCACGGTACCCTTGCGGCGCACCACTTTGCACTTGTCGCACATCTTCTTGACGCTCGGACGTACCTTCATCGCAGTTTCTCTCTCTATGGGATCAACTTCTCAACGATTCGAGCCCGTTTAGGGTCCGTTGCGGAGGGATGCACGAGCACCCTGTCTCCACTTGCGACCCTCACGACCAGCTTTCCAGTTAGTCCGAGACCCGCTTGAAATATTCTTCCGTCTTCCGCTCGCACCAAAAAGAGGCGTTTCGGAAGCACTTCAACTACCAAGCACTCAATGGATCCTATCAACCTGGGTTGACTGCCTTTACCAACCGCCCAGTTACTTCATGAACAGTTCCGGTGCCATCGATACCCGACACCACCCCGGCTCGACGACCGTAGTGATCGAGAATCGGCATTGTGTCGGCAAGGTATGCTGCATGACGCGTCTTGACGACCTCTTCTGTGTCGTCCGACCGCTGCACCAACCTTGATCCCCCACAGGACCCACAGAGGCCTGTCGAAGGGGGCGGAGTGTAGCGCACATGGTAGGCTTGTCCACAGTCAAGACACACCCGTCGCCCCGATATTCGATCGATTATCATCGAACTAGGAACCTCGAGCGAAAGAACGAGGTCAACTCTACGACCAAGACCGAGGAGCATTGTATCCAGCGCTTCAGCCTGGGGAACGGTACGTGGGAAACCATCGAAGACAGCCCCGCCAGCCGCATCCTTCTGACGAAGTCGCTGCTCCAGGAGCTCGATTACCAGTCCATCCGGGACAAGCAGCCCCTTGGACATGAACTCATCGAAACGCTTCCCGAGGTCGCTGTTCGTCTTTCGCTCGGCGCGCATCATGTCGCCCGTCGAAATCTGAGGTAGTCCGAGCATTTCCTGGAGGAACTTGCTCTGCGTCCCCTTACCGGCTCCCGGAGGTCCGAAGAGAATGATGTCCATCTCAGCCTCGTCGTCCGCGGATACGCGGACCCTTCGGTCCAGTCAGGCCTTCGTAGTGCCGTGTGATAAGGTGCGACTCAACCTGCTGAATCGTGTCGAGCGCCACGCCGACCACGATCATGATCGAGGTGCCACCGAAGAAGAACGGGACATGAAACTGCGACTGAAGAAAACCAGGAACTGAACAAACAAAAGCCATGTAGAGGGCACCACCGACTGTGATGCGCGTCATGACGAAGTCCAGATAGTCCGCGGTTTCCTTGCCCTGCTTCACCTTCGGGATGAAGGCGCCTTGCTTCTTCAAGTTATCAGCCATCTCGACGGGTTGGAACGTGACCGCCGTGTAGAAGAAGCTGAAGAAGACGATCATCAACACAAAAAGGGTGTTGAACTGCCAGGAACCTGGCGAGATAGCATCCTGCACGGCCTGCATACCCGGGACGTTCAACCCAGCCAGCGTCGTCGGAAACATCAGCAACGACGATGCGAAGATGGGGGGGATCACCCCGGAAGCGTTGACCTTGAGCGGGAGATGCTGAGTCGCCGTCTGACCGTAGGTGCGTCGCCCAACGCCGCGCTTGGCGAACGCGATCGGAATCCTTCTTTGACCACGTTCGAAGAAGACGATCATCGCAATGATCCCCACAACGATCGCTGCGACCAGCAACAACGAAACTGGCTGAATCTGACCAATCGAGACCTGACGGGCAGTATTGATCACCGCGTCTGGCAGATCAGCAACGATTCCGGCGAAGATGATCAGTGAGATACCGTTGCCGATGCCCCGCTCGGTGATCTGCTCGCCGAGCCACATAATGAAGGCGGTCCCGGTCGTTAGCGCAACACAAGAGAGAACGTAAAACCAGGGGCCCGTATCGCGAACAACGTCTTCCGTCGCAACAGAACCGTTGAACGAAACCATCTGCTGGGCGATGGCGATGGACTGCACGATCGCGAGCACAATGGTCCCGTACCGTGTGTACTGGTTCAGCTTCCTCTGACCCGCTTCACCTTCCTTGCGAAGCTCCTCCAACGGCTTGAACACCATGCTCATGAGCTGCAAGACAATGCTCGCAGTCACATAGGGCATGATGCCGAGCGCGAAAATTGATGCCTGCTCCAACGCGCCGCCCGAGAACAGATTGAACATGCCAAGAAAGCCGCTGCCTTGGGCAACGACTTCATGCATGGCCGTCCGGTTCACGCCAGGAAGCGTCACGAAAATGCCCACCCGGTAGACAGCGATCATCCCCAAGCTAAAGAGGATTCGCCGACGGAGCTCGGGGATCTTCGCGATGTTGCCAATGGCGTTGAGCATGTGGTGCCGGGATCAGGAGTAAATCAGGCCTTCTTAGGCTTGTTCTTGTGTCGAACGACGGGCGCCGGAGCCCGTACGATAACCTCGCACGTACCACCAGCGGCTTCGATCTTCGACTTGGCGCCGGCTGAGAATGCCTCTGCCTGAACAGTAAGCTGCTTGGCAAGAGCACCATTGCCGAGCACCTTGAGCACGTCAAAGCGACCCTTCACGAGTCCTTTCGCACGAAGCGACGCGGCATTGACGACCTCTCCAGCGGCGAAGACGTCCAGCTTTGCAACGGAAACCTCAGCCACCTTCTGGGTGAACGGGTTCGTGAAGCCAACCTTGGGAAGGCGGCGGCTGAGGGGCATCTGTCCGCCCTCGAAGAACAACTTGTGGATGTTGCCGGGCTGACGCGCCTTCTGGCCTTTTTGACCCCGCCCGGCTGTCTTTCCAAGTCCGGAACCTGGACCACGACCCTTACGCTTCTTCTCGCGGACGGCGCCTTCGGGAGGAGCAAGTCTGGAAAGGATCGGAATGTATTGCTCAGACATCGCACTCCTCCACGGTGACAAGATGAAGGACCTTCTTCACCGCACCACGAAACGCCGGGGTGTTGTCCACGACAACGGTTGCGTTCAGACGGCGCAGTCCGAGACCCGCCAAGATGCGACGCTGGGTTTCTGGTCGGCCCGCCGTACTGCGAACCTGCGTAACTTTGAGCTTGAGTTTCATGCTCTACCTCACGTGCTCGCTGGCGCGAGCTCCTCGACGGTCTTGCCACGTCGACGCGCAACATCCTCGATCGACTCCAGTGACCGAAGGGCGTTCAACGTAGCGTGGACAACGTTATGTGGGTTGCTTGTACCGACGATCTTGGAGAGCACGTCGCGAATTCCGGCTGCTTCCACGACTGCACGCACAGCGCCGCCTGCGATAACGCCGGTACCAGGGCTAGCTGGCCGGAGAAGAACCTGGCCGGCGCCCGCGTGGCCCGTGATCGTGTGGGGGATGGTCCCGCCAATGAGCGGCACCTTGAAGATGTTCTTCTTGGCGCGGTCGTGGCCTTTGCGAATCGCATCGGGAACCTCGTTTGCTTTGCCCAAGCCGATGCCCACGTGCCCCTTCTCGTCGCCCACTACGATGAGGGCGCTGAAGCTGAAGCGGCGGCCGCCCTTGACGACCTTCGCAACGCGGCTGATGTGGACCACACGCTCCTTGAGATCTTCAAGGCGATCTGGATCAATCGTATTCGTCATGTTGTTACCTTCAGAAGTCCAGACCAGCTTCACGTGCGGCGTCCGCGAGCGCCTTTACGCGTCCGTGGTAGATGAACCCATTGCGGTCGAAGGCCACTTTCGTTATGCCCTTTACCTTACAGGCCTCTGCGATGGCCTTTCCAACAAGCTTCGCCGCGTCACTCTTGGTGGCCTCAGCAGAACCCGCCTTCAGGTCTTTCGTCAGGGTCGACACGTGCACGAGCGTCGTACCGCTCGTATCGTCAACAACTTGAGCGTAGATGTGCTTTGCACTGCGGAAAATGGACATGCGCGGACGCTCCCCATCTCCGTTGACCTTCTTCCGAATCCGCTTCTTGCGCTTAAGGCGCGCTTCGTCGATTGCCATATCATCCTCTCCCTGGAACCCTGTGACGTTGCGCGAGCACCGCCGATTCCGCTGGGAACGTTGAAACTATTTCTTGCCGGCGCCTTTACCAGCTTTTCCGGCTTTCTCACGAACTTTTTCGTCTACGAAGCGAACGCCCTTGCCTTTGTAGGGTTCTGGCGGCCGGAACGAGCGAATGTGGGAGGCGGTCTGGCTCAGCGTCTCCTTGTCGTAGGACGACAAGTGCAGGCGTGGCTTCTTCGTACCACCGACGTCGATAATCTCGACGCGTGCCTTCACTGACTCGGGGAGGCGGAAGTTCACCTGATGCGACAGTCCGAGAGCGAGGGTAAGGTCCTGACCCTTGAGTTCAGCGCGGTAGCCGGTGCCGATCAGGTCGAGAGCGACGTCGTAACCCTTGGACACTCCCTCAATCACGTTGGACACCAACGCGCGCGCGAGTCCTTGGAACTGAGCCCCGACCATCCCGGTCGCCTTTGCAGGCTTCACGTGGATGTCGTTACCATCACGGACGATCTCAATGTTGCCGGGGAGCGACTTGCCAAAAGTACCTTTCGGTCCCTTCGCCTCGACGTGGCCCTGGCTCAACGTGACAGTCACGCCTGAAGGGATCGAGATGGGTCGCTTGCCGATTCGTGAAACGCGAGCAACTTCAGCAACGGAAGTCATCACCACACCTCACAGAGCAGTTCGCCGCCAATGCGCTTCTCGCGAGCGGTACGGTCCGTCATGACGCCTTGTGACGTCGACAGGATGGCGATGCCAAAGCCATTCTGGACCTTTGGGAGCGCATCCACACCGATGTAGAGTCGGCGACCTGGGCGGCTTCGGCGGCGAATGCCAACAAAAGCTGCGGCGCGGTCACGCCCGTACTTGAGGCGCACCGTCATCGTGCGACCTTCCGATGTGACATCGGAGATGTAACCTTCTGCCTTGAGCAGGTTCGCTACATCGAGCTTCAAACGCGAGACAGGAATCTCGGTTGACTCGTGACGCGCCTGAGCCGCGTTGCGGAGACGAGCGAGCATGTCGCTCAAAGGATCTGTCATCATGAGGGGCCTCCAAAAAAGCGCAGTGTCACCAAGATGCCTTCGTCACGCCCGGGATATCCCCAGCCAGCGCATACTTTCGAAGGCAGATGCGACAGAGTTCAAACTTGCGATAGACGGCCCGGGACCGACCGCAAACCTTGCAGCGGTTCTTGTACCGAACTTTGAATTTCGGCTCTTTTTCCATCTTCGCGAACGCACGGGTGCTAGCCATGACTCAACCTCTTCTACTTACTTGCGGTAGGGCATCCCGAGTTCGCGGAGCAGTGCACGTCCCTGCTCATCGTTCGGTGCACTGGTCACGAACGTGATGTTCATGCCCTTGATCTCATCGATCTTGTCGTAGTCAATCTCCGGGAAGATGATTTGCTCCCGCAGACCGAGCGTGTAGTTTCCCCGACCATCGAACGCCTTCGATGAAACGCCCTTGAAATCACGGACGCGTGGAAGGCTGAGGTTGATGAGGCGGTCGGCAAACTCCCACATACGCGACTTGCGCAGTGTCACCATGACGCCGATGGCTTGGTTCTCGCGAAGCTTGAACGTCGCGATCGACTTCTTAGCGCGGGTGACCACAGCCTTCTGGCCGGTGATCATCCCCATCTCCTCGACGCCCGCTTCAATGATCTTCTGGTTCTGCGTGGCTTTGCCGAGGCCCATGTTGATCACAAGCTTTTCAAGGCGAGGAATCTGCATGGTGTTCGTCAGGCCAAACTCCTTGCGGAGGGCTAGAACGACATGGTCTCGATAGTGTTGCTGCAGTCTGGGGAGCTCGGTCGACATTTCCTTACCGTCCTTCGAGAGAACCTACGTCTCTCGATGACACCCTAACGGGCGTTTACAATCACTTAATCGTTGCGCCGCTCTTCGCGACACGTGTCTTTGCGCCGTCTTCGGCCTTGCCGACACGCACGCGCGTTGCTTTACCCGTTGTCGGGTCAATTGGCATGACTTTCGACATCTGAATCGGCTGTTCGCGCTCGATGATGCCGCCCTGTGGGTTCTTCGGGGTTGGCTTCGTGTGACGCTTCACCTTGTTCACGCCAGCAACCACGACTCGGTCCTGCTCTCGCTGAACCAAAAGAACCCGACCTCGGGTTCCTTTGTCGCTTCCAGAGATGACGACGACTTCGTCGTCCTTTCGAATCCTGGCAACCATCACACCACCTCAGGAGCAAGCGAAATGATCTTCATGAACTTCTTGGCGCGCAACTCGCGAGCCACTGGCCCAAAGATGCGGGTGCCGACGGGCTCAAGCTGCGCGTTGAGGAGAACGGCGCTGTTCTCGTCGAACTTGATGTAGCTGCCGTCCGCACGCTGGTACTCGCGCGAGGTGCGAACGATGACAGCCTTTGAGACATCACCCTTCTTGACCTTCGCGGTCGGGAGGGCCTCCTTCACGGCCACAACGATCAAGTCGCCAAGGCCTGCATACCTGCGACGCGAGCCGCCGAGGACCTTGATGCACTCTACGCGCTTCGCGCCGCTGTTGTCAGCGACGGCCAGTTCGCTTTGCTGTTGAATCATGGCTCAGACCTCCTCTGGGCGATCGACGAGGCGAATCGCAACCCACCGCTTCGTTGCCGAGAGTGGGCGGCTCTCGCGAATCTCGATGAGGTCGTTCTTCTTGAACTGCTCAGTCTCATCGTGAGCATGGAAGCGCTTTGCACGCTTCACGTACTTTCCGTAGACCGGATCGCGTAGACGGCGGACCACCTCGACCACAACCGTCTTCTTCGCTCGACCTGCGTTGGCGGTCTCGTTGACGACGCGACCAATGATCGTTCGTCGGTTTCCGCGCTCGTCGGCGGCCTTGGGCGTCGGTGCTTTTGCTTGACTCTCAGTCATCGAAGCGCTCACTTCTTCTCACGCGTCTTCTGCGTGATGATCGTCTTGACCCGGGCAATGTCTCGACGGAGACGGCGAACCTTGTCGGTGTCGTCGAGCTGGTTCGAGTGGTTGGAAAAGCGCGCCTGCCAGAGTTCACGAGATGTTGACTTCTCAAGTTCTGCCAGTTCGTCGACGCTCTTTGGGTTCAGTTCTGAGGGCTTCACAGTTGCTCACTCCTTGAAACAAAGCGGGTCGCGACCGGCAGCTTGTGTCCGGCCAACCTGAATGCTTCACGGGCCACTTCCTCGGAAATGCCCTCCATCTCGTACAGAACCTTGCCGGGGAGGACCTTCGCGAGGTAGCCCTCGACGCCACCTTTGCCGGTACCCATTCGGGTCTCGAGGGGCTTCTTGGTGAATGGCACATCTGGGAATACCCGGATGTAAAGCTTCCCGGCGCGCTTCACATGACGCTGGATGGCCATACGAGCCGCCTCGATCTGGCGCGACGTAACTTGACCCGACTCAAGGGCCTGAAGTGCGAAGTCGCCGAAGGAGACGCTCGAGCCACGCTGAGCAATGCCTCGGAGATTTCCGTGATGTGACTTACGGTACTTTGTGCGCTTAGGCTGAAGCATGTTCTACTCCTCAGGCGCCGACACGCGGCTGGCGACGGCGCTGTGGAAGCACCTCGCCCTTGAAAATCCAGCACTTCACACCGATTGTGCCGTACGTTGTCTTCGCCGTCGCAACTCCGAACTCGATGTCAGCGCGAAGCGTGTGCAGCGGAACTCGCCCCTCGCGGTATTGTTCAGAACGAGCGATCTCGGCTCCGCCGAGGCGGCCGCCCGCGTAGACGCGAACGCCCTTCACGCCGAACTTCATTGCCGTGGAAACGGCTTTCTTCATCGCACGTCGGAAAGCGACGCGACGTTCCAGCTGTGTCGCGATGTTCTCTGCAACGAGCTGAGCGTTCGTCTCTGCCTTGCGAACTTCCTGGATGTCGACGAACAGTTCGTTGCCGGTCAGCTTCTGGAGCTCACCGCGAAGCTGCTCAACGCCAGCGCCACGCTTGCCGATGATGATGCCAGGACGTGACGTCGCGATGACAATCTTCGCCTTGTTCGCTGCGCGCTCAATCTCGATCCCGGCGATGCCAGCATGACCGTAGTTCTTACGAACATGAGCGCGAATCGCGAGGTCCTCGTGGAGCCACTTCGCGTAGTTCTTGTCTTCGTACCACTTCGAGTTCCACGTCTTGATGACGCCAAGTCGAAATCCGTAGGGATGTGTCTTCTGACCCATTGTTTCCTCGCGTCGTCAGTTCGCCGTGCCAACGACGATGGTGATGTGGCTCATGCCCTTCGTGATTTGCGTCGCGCGGCCCATAGCGCGCGGACGCCAACGACGCATGGCGCGGTCGGGAGCTTTGTCTGCGAACGCCGTTACGATCGTGAGCTTGTCGAGGTCGAGCCCCTGCTCCTTCGCACGCGCGTTCGAGATGGCGCTATCAAGCAACTTGAAGACGATAGGCGCCGCCGCCTTGCGCGTGAAGCGCAGCATCTCAAGCGCTTCCGCCGCATTGCGTCCGCGGATCAGGTTCACGATCACTCGTGCCTTGCGGACAGAAATCCTTTGAAAACGTGCCTTTGCGATGGCTTCCATGGCCTCAAACCTTCGATAGTCCCAAAAGGGCGCGGGATCTAGCACCCGAGTCCGGACTGCTCAAGTGATATCTCAAAAAAAGTTGATCAACCGTGAGACGGGCTCACTTGCGAACTGGAACCTTGGCCTTGCGGTCTGCCGAATGCCCACCGAAAGTGCGCGTCGGAGCGAACTCGCCAAGCTTGTGACCCACCATGTTCTCCGACACAAACACCGTGACGAACTTCGTCCCGTTGTGAACGTTGAACTGGAGTCCAATGAACTCCGGCGTAACCGTGGAACGACGCGACCAGGTCTTGATCATGCGTCGGTCGTTTGCCTTCGTCGCCTTTTCCACCTTGATGAGGAGGTGGGCGTCAGCGAACGGACCCTTCTTCGTTGAACGTGCCATTCTGCTTACTCCGTAGGCGACTACTTGCGACGCTTGATGATGAACTTGTCAGTCGTCTTGTTCTTGCGGGTCTTGAGTCCCTTTGCAAGTTGACCCCACGGCGAGCAGGGATGACGACCACCGGATGTACGACCCTCACCACCACCCATGGGGTGATCGACCGGGTTCATGGACACGCCTCGGTTGTGCGGGCGACGACCGAGCCAACGGCTACGACCAGCCTTGCCAAGCGAAACACGAGCGTGCTGCAGGTTCGACACCTGACCGACCGACGCGCGGCAATCCAGGTGGACCATACGTACCTCGCCCGATGGCAGGCGAAGCTGGGCGTAGTCTCCGTCCTTCGCCATGAGCTGTGCAGCGGCACCAGCCGACCGCGCCAACTGCCCGCCCTTGCCGATCTTGAGTTCGATGTTGTGAAGCATCGTGCCGACAGGGATGAACCGAAGTCGGAGTGAGTTCCCGGGCGTAATGTCAGCGCCGCGCGAGCTCAGCACGTTCATGCCGGGCTTGAGTCCCTCTGGAGCGAGGATGTACGACTTCGTGCCATCGGCGTACTGAATGAGCGCAATACGTGCAGTGCGGTTCGGATCGTACTGGAGCGAGACGACTTTAGCCGGCACGCCAACCTTGTTGCGCTTGAAGTCAACAAGACGGTATCGCTTCTTGTGACCACCGCCGCGGAAGCGAACGGTGATGCGGCCCTGGTTGTTGCGGCCCGTAATCGTACGACGGTGCTCTGTAAGGCTCTTCTCAGGAGCTTCCTTCGTAAGACCGTCGAAGTCTGGAACCTCGAACCAACGACGACCAGCGGACGTCGGCTTGAAATGACGAATCGGCATGTTCAGCCCTCGCTCTCTTCCGCGGCCGGGGCGCCACCACCGAGGTCGATCGAATCGCCCTCCTTGAGCTCCACGATCGCCTTCTTCCAGTTCTGCGTCTTCGCGTGACCACGACCCATTCGACGGAGGCGGCCGCGGACGACCATCGTATGGACGTCGACAACCTTCACGCCGAAGAGGGCTTCCACAGCCTCACGGATCTCGATTTTGTTCGCCGTACGAGCGACCTCGAAGAGGTACTTGTTCTCAGACTCGCGGAGGATGTTTCCCTTCTCCGTGAGGACGAGCGGACGCTTGATGGTGCGTTCGATCTGCATGTGCTTCATCCCTTCAAACGCGCTTCAAGCGCCTGCGCCGCGCTCCGCGTCAGCACAAGGTGCTCATGACGGAGGACGTCGTACACATTCACACCCTCGGGGGGCAAAACCTGATGCGACTCAAGATTTGCTGCCGAGAGACGAAGATTCTCGTTCGCCGAGTCGACGATGAGGGAACCCTTCGCGACGGCCAGCGTCGAGAGGATGCCTGCAAGACCCTTGGTCTTGATCTCGGCAAGCTGGAAGTTCTCAACCACCGTCAGGCGGCCTTCCTTGAGCTTGAGCGCGAGAGCCGACTGCATCGCGCCGATACGCGCCTTGCGGTTCGGGCGGAATGCATAGCTGCGCGGCTTCGGGCCGTGCGACTGACCGCCACCGACAAAGTTTGGAGCGCCGCGGTCGCCGTGGCGAGCCGAACCGGTGCCCTTCTGCTTGTACATCTTCTTCGTCGTGCCGTTCGTTTCCGAGCGACCCTTCGTCGATGCATTGCCCGAGCGACGCGACGCAAGCTGCGCGCGCACGACTTCGTGCAAGAGACCTTCGTTGACTTCGCGTGCAAACACTTCGTCTGCGAGGTCGATCTCGCCGACGCTCTCACGCTTCAAGTTATAGACAGTGACCTTGGCCATGTCAGTTCTCCGTTCAGCTCTTGATCTCGACCTCGACACCAGCCGAGAGGTCGAGCTTCATGAGTGCTTCGAGGGTCTGTTGGTTCGGGTCGAGGATGTCGAGAAGACGCTTGTGCGTGCGAATCTCGAACTGCTCACGTGACTTCTTGTCAACGTGGGGGCCTCGAAGCACCGTGAATCGGTTGATTCGGGTGGGAAGTGGGATTGGTCCGGCAACACGGGCGCCGGTGCGCTTGGCCGTCTCGACAATTTCAGACGTCGATTGGTCGAGCAGGCGGTGGTCGTATGCCTTCAGACGGATGCGGATCTTGCTGGTCATAGCTTCTCTTTGGAGGAGTCAGGTGCTTCTTGTGAAGCTCACTCCACGATCTTCGTGATGACGCCGGCGCCGACAGTGCGGCCGCCTTCGCGGATCGCGAAGCGCTGTTGCTCTTCGAGCGCGACCACCGTGATGAGCTCCACCGCGATAGCGACGTTGTCGCCCGGCATAACCATCTTGATGTCTTCGGCGAGCGTGATCGTTCCCGTCACGTCCATCGTGCGCATGTAGAACTGGGGCTTGTAGTTCGTGAAGAAGGGCTTGTGGCGGCCGCCTTCTTCCTTCTTGAGAACGTAGACCTCAGCGTTGAACTTCTTGTGCGTCTTGAGCGAGCCGGGCTTCGCAAGCACCTGGCCGCGCTCGATGTTCTCTTTTTCAATGCCGCGGAGGAGACAACCCACGTTGTCGCCAGCCTGGCCCTGGTCGAGAAGCTTGCGGAACATTTCGACGCCCGTGACCGTGGTCTTGGACGAAGGGCGGAATCCGAGGATTTCCACTTCTTCGCCGACCTTGATCACGCCACGCTCGATACGTCCCGTGACGACGGTTCCACGACCCTTGATCGAGAACACGTCTTCGATCGCCATCAGGAACGCCTTGTCCGTCTCACGAACCGGCTCGGGAATCCACGAGTCGAGCGCCTTGAGAAGGTTCAACACCGAGTCAACGCCGGCCTGAACGCCCTGCATTGCCTGAAGCGCCGAGCCACGAACGACCGGGATGTTGTCGCCATCGAACTTGTACTTGCTGAGAAGGTCGCGAACTTCCATCTCCACGAGCTCGAGGAGATCCGGGTCCTCGACCGCGTCAACCTTGTTGAGCCAGACGACCATCTGGGGAACGCCGACCTGACGAGCAAGGAGAACGTGCTCCTTCGTCTGCGGCATCGGGCCGTCGAGGGCCGAGACCACGAGGATTGCGCCATCCATCTGCGCGGCGCCCGTGATCATGTTCTTGATGAAATCAGCGTGGCCGGGGCAGTCGACGTGCGCGTAGTGGCGCGTCTCGCTCTCGTACTCCACGTGGCTGACGGCGATCGTGACGATCTTCGATGCATCGCGAACCGTTCCGCCCTTGGCGATGTCGGCGTACGAAACTTCCTTGCCGCCGAACGTCTTGGCCGCGATCCTCGTGATGGCTGCGGTCGTCGTCGTCTTGCCATGGTCGATGTGGCCGATGGTGCCGACGTTCACGTGGGGCTTGGTACGAACGAATTTCTCTTTCGACATGTC
>JBILQT010000180.1:0-14790 GCA_044373065.1 Sandaracinaceae bacterium | reverse complement strand
AAGCTCTGGGGCGTGCACTTCACCGACGTGGGCGGCGACCCACCGGCGAGCTACTCGCGCGGACCAAGCGGACGCTTCCCGGCTTACGGTTGGGAGTCTGCGGCCGGCGTGGGCAGCGGGACCTTCTCCAGCCACTTCATGGAGCTTGGCGCCAACCAGATCGTCATGGGCGTCGGCATCACACAGCGCCCCACCTGCGTCGTTGGTTCGACAACGACAGACCCCTACCTCGGCTCGCGCTACCAGGCGCAGCAAGTGGGCGGCGGTTCGTTCGAGCTCGTCGCACAGGTCAGCTCGACCTCGCGTGTCACCTCGGGTGCCGCACCCGAAGTTGCCACCGTCACACGCACGCTGCCTGCACCCATCTCCGCGACGCGTATCTCGGCCCAGGCAAGCCAAGTCGAGTACTGATCCAGGGTAGAGTCTGCGCCGATGCGCAAAGCAACCCCTTCAAACGAACGTCGTGTGCCCTCGCTGGGCGCGCGACGTTTCGCGTTTCTCATGTCCTCATGCCTCGCCGCGAGCGCGCTCGCTGGATGTGGAAGCGAGGCCACCACGGATGAATCGGGCGAAGAGGTTGCGCCGATTGCACCTCCACCTGTCGTCGAACTTCCCGAGCCTCCGCCGCCCGATCGCGGTCCGGACGGCGCGCTGCTGGAGAGCGACGAGATGGTCGTTGGCGTGCACCTCCCGCGTGGGCTTCGGGTGATCGCATCCGAGGAGCGCCATCACGCCTATGAGGGCAACTACCCGCCCGAGCTTTACGTCCGCTACTTCGGCCCGCGTGTGACGACGGGCAACGTGCAGCGTCATGAGGATGGCGGCGCGAACTACCGTCAAGCCGTGCCCCGCGAGGATGTCGGCGTCATCCCCTTCGATCTGATGATTACCTCCGCCACAGGCGGGCACTCGCTCATTGTGATCGACCAGCTTCAAGCCCCGATCCCAGGGCAGACACGCGAGGACATCGAGCGCGCGTTGCAGGAGATCGCGGAAGAGGACGTGCACGGCCCGCGCACGCCGGCCAACGCTGCACCGCAGGGGCCGCAGTAGTCAGTCGCTAGGGCGCGTCGGGCGCGGGTTCGGGCGCATCTGCACCCACGTCCGTCCCCGCATCGCCACCCGCATCCGTGCGACGTGGCGCATCGAAGTAGCTCGGCGCATCGGGGATGAACGCGTCCCGAGAAGCAGCATCGGGATGGAGGAAGGGGTCCTCCACAATCCACGTCCCGCTCACGTTCAGGCCATAGCTCGAAGCGCTCAGGTCGAAGGTGTCGCTGCGGATGATTTGGTAGAGGGTGCCGGTAACAAGCCACTCGCCGCTGCGCTGCACTGGGATGGGGCGATCGAGACCAAGGTCTCCCGTCAATCGCACGGGCAGGCAGGTGAACGACTCCTCGGTGCGCACCGCCACACGGAACGCGACCATGTCGGCACCCTGAAGGCCACGAATGAAGTCGAGGTTGCCGCCTGGTGCAGCGGGCACAAAGGCGTCGCGGGAGTTGCCGAGGGCAATCTCGGAGGCCGCGCTCGTTGCTGGCGATCCGCTGCACGCACCAGGGGGCGAGGGTGGCCCGTCTGGGCCGCATTGGCAGGCGAAGAGGGCCGGCAAGGCGAGGACGGGCACGAGCAACGCAATGCCAAGGTGTCGAAGCGGACGCGAATCCATGCGCACAGCGTACCCCGCGTCGCCGCTGCACTCGCTGATTCCCCTCACGCGTGCGTTGCGGTTTCACCTACCAGTGCCCTGTTGCTCATTCACCTCGCGGTGCCTGTTGCTGTTTCACCTACCGGTGAAATACTCGCGCGCGCGCCGCCGCCCCTTCCACCTCGGCGCGCGTTTGGAGCGCACGTGATCGAAGAGCAACCCCGCA
Source organism: Sandaracinaceae bacterium (assembly GCA_044373065.1). Classification (GTDB taxonomy): domain Bacteria; phylum Myxococcota_A; class Polyangia; order Polyangiales; family Sandaracinaceae; genus JAFLCL01. The sequence continues at coordinate 12,916 of JBILQT010000180.1, read as the reverse complement.
TGGCCCTGACCTTCGACGACGTCCTGCTCTTGCCGGGCTACTCGGATTTCCTTCCCTCCGATGCCGATGTGCGCACGCGCGTGACGCGTGATCTGCAGCTTCACATCCCGATTCTCAGCTCGGCGATGGATACGGTCACCGAGTGGCGCACGGCCGTCACGATGGCGCGCGAGGGCGGGCTTGGCGTCATCCACAAGAACTTCACGCCCGAGGATCAGGCGAAGGAAGTGCTCAAGGTGAAGCGCGCCGAGAGCGGCATGGTGCTCGACCCCGTGACGATCGAGCCGGGACGCAGTCTGCGCGAGGCCTTTGAGGTGATGCGCAAGCACGACATCTCGGGCCTTCCTGTCGTCGATCAAGGCAAGCTCGTCGGCATCCTCACAAGCCGCGATGTGCGCTTTGAGAAGAACGTCGCGCAGCCTGTGGAGCAGCTGATGACGAAGAAGCTCGTCACAGTGCCGATGGGTGTCTCCCAAGACGCCGCACGCGAGCTCTTGCACGCGCATCGCATCGAGAAGCTCCTCGTCACCGATGACAAGGGCGCGCTCGTTGGCCTCATCACGATCAAGGATTTGCTCCAGGCCGATCGCAACCCGCTCGCGATCAAAGACGGCAAAGGGCGCCTTCGTGTCGCAGCCGCGTTGGGCGTCGGAAAAGACCGCGGAGACCGCGCTGCAGCGCTCGTGCATGCAGGCGTGGATGTGCTCGTGATCGACACGGCGCATGGTCACTCGAAGGGCGTGATCGATGCCGTCCGCGCGACGCGCGCAGAGCACCCGCACGTGCAGATTGTCGCCGGCAACATCGCCACGGCGGATGCCACGCTCGCGCTCATCGAAGCAGGCGTCGACGCAGTGAAGGTCGGCATCGGGCCAGGCTCGATTTGCACCACGCGCATCGTCGCGGGCGTCGGCGTCCCGCAGATCACCGCCATCGCGGATTGCGTGAGCGTCGCGTCGAAACACAACATCCCCGTCATCGCCGACGGCGGCATCAAATACTCAGGCGACTTCGTGAAGGCCATCGCCGCAGGCGCCGAGTCGATCATGGTCGGCTCGCTCTTCGCGGGCACCGACGAGACGCCCGGCCAGGTCGTCCTCCTCCAAGGCCGCAGCTACAAGCAGTACCGCGGCATGGGCTCACTCGGCGCGATGAGCCGCGGCTCGAAAGACCGCTACGCGCAGAGCGACGTCGAAGACGCAGGCAAGCTCGTCCCCGAGGGCATCGAAGGACGCGTCCCACATCGTGGCCCCCTCAAGAACGTCGTCTACCAGCTCGTCGGCGGCCTGCGCGCAGGCATGGGCTACACAGGCTGTAAGACGATTGCCGAGCTGCGCACCAACGCGAAGTTCGTCCGGCAGACCGCACAGGGACTCAAAGAGAGCCACGTGCACGACGTCGTCGTGACGGAAGAGGCGCCGAACTACCGCGTCTGAGGGCTCCACAGCCTCTCCCAAACGACAAAACGCTCGGTGTGCTGACGCACCGGGCGTTTTGTTTTGTCACAGAGGCCGGTGGGCTGACCTCACCACCCGTTTTGCTTTGTCGCAGAGGCCGGTGGGCTGACACACCCGAGGTTTCGTTTTGTCGCAGACCCTGGTGGGCTGACGCACCGGAGGCTTTGTTTTGTCGCAGAGGGGGGTGCAGTCAGCCCACCAGGCGTTTTGTTTTGCTGTAGAGGCCGGTGCGTCATCCCACCAGTGGTTTTGGCAATCCGCAGCGCCTGCTCGGAATAGGCGCGAGGGGTTTTCGAACCTGCTCGACGTTCATGCGCGGGCGCTCTACGTCAGGCGCCATGCGCATCGTCAGTTGGAACGTGAATGGTCTTCGCGCCGTCGCGAAGAAGGGCTTTACCGATTGGCTCAAGGCCGAGCGGGCCGACATCGTGGGCCTCCAAGAGACGCGTGTGCCCGTGAATGACGTGCCGAGTGAGCTCGCCAAGCTGGAGGGCTTTCATACGCACTTTGTCGCTGCCGAGAAGGCTGGCTACAGCGGCGTGGGCCTCTACACACGTAGGCCCTTCGACCATGTCGAGACGACGCTCGGGATGAAGAAGTTCGACGAGGAGGGGCGCTTTCAGCTCGCGCGCTTTGGTCGCCTCATCGTGGTCAACGCGTACTTCCCGAACGGCTCCGGCCAGGAGCGCGACAACAGCCGCGTGCCCTACAAGCTCGCGTTCAAGAAGCGCATCCACAAGCTCCTTGAGGAGGAGAAGGAGAAGGGCACACCCATCATCGTGATGGGCGATTGGAACACCGCGCCGCGTGAGATCGACATCGCGCGCCCGAAGGAGAACGCCAAGACGAGCGGCTTCTTGCCCGAGGAGCGCAAGGAGATGGAGCGCTGGTACAAGACGGGCTGGGTCGACTCCTTCCGTCACTTCAACCCAGACGCGAAAGACCGCTACTCCTGGTGGAGCCAGCGCTTTGGCGTGCGTGAGAAGAACGTCGGCTGGCGCATTGATCTCGCGCTCGTCTCCCCAGGTGCGATTCCGTACCTGCGCAACGCCGACATCCATCACGACGTGCGCGGCTCCGACCATTGCCCGATCAGCGTGGAGCTGGATGACGCAGTGATTGGCTGAGCCTCGCGTCGCGATTCACTGCGCGGGGTAGCCATGTTCAACCGACCGTTCTTGCGCGTGTCTCTCGGGGTCGCGATCCTCTGGCAGCTCGTCTACGCAGCGCTGGCGCATTCCTTTGCGGAGCACGTTGCCTATCCGGGCTGCGTGCTGCTTCTCGTTGGGCTCCCCGCGATCACGAAAGGGCACCGCCGCCGCCATGCATCCGGATGCCGAGGGCGTGGGTCGTGACCGCTCGGTCGCTTGGAAGCACCTCAAGCACACCGCACCCAGGCACACGCCCCTCATCACGTTCGTGTTGCTCGGCTTCTCTGCGCTGCTGATCGGTCTGCGATGGGAGGTCGTCAACGAGCGCGTGCTGATGTGTGCAAGTGGCTTCGTCACGCTCGGCACTTGGTATGCGTTGGTGGTCACGCACAAGCCCTCGTTCACGCGCAGGCGCCCACTCGAGACGCGCCTGCGCAAGCCCAAGTAGTCGCCCGCACGGCAGAGAACCCTTTCGGGTTAGAAGTGCCTATGGCGCACGACATCACGCTCGAAGAGGCACTCACCGATCTCCCCAAAGACTTGGCCGAGAGCCCGCTCTTCAGCGCGGACCTCGCGCCCGTGCCGATGAAGCGTCGCGATTGGACGACGTACAACTTCGCGGCGCTCTGGATCTCGATGGCGCACTGCATCCCCACCTACATGATGGCGGGTGGGCTCGTCGCAGTCGGCATGAACTGGTGGCAGGCGCTGCTCACGATTGGCCTTGGCAACGCGATCGTGCTCGTGCCGATCTTGCTCAACGCGCACCCAGGGACGAAGTACGGCATCCCCTTTCCCGTGCTCGCGCGCGCCTCGTTTGGAACCAGCGGCGCCAACATTCCGGCCGTGCTTCGTGCGCTCGTCGCCTGCGGTTGGTTTGGCATCCAGACCTTCATCGGCGGCGAGGCTGTGAAGACCTTCATCGAGGCGGTCTGGCCAGGCTTTGCGCAGCTCGGTGGCGGCTTCGAGTTGCTCGGCTTGGGCATCCCCTCGGCCATCACCTTCGCGATGTTCTGGACGCTCAACATCATCATCATCTTGGTCGGCATGAACGCCGTGAAGGTCTTTGAGAATTGGGCCGCACCGATCGTGCTCGTGATGGCGGGATTGCTCCTTGGCTGGGCCGTCTGGCGTGCCGAGGGCGTGGGCCCCTTGCTCACGCAACCCTCGCGATTTCATAGCTTTGGTGAGTTCTGGGCCGTCTTCATCCCCTCGCTCACCGGCATGATCGGCTTCTGGGCCACGCTCTCGCTCAACATCCCGGATTTCACCCGCTACGGAAAGAGCCAGCGCGAGCAGATGCTCGGGCAGACGCTCGGCCTCCCGACGACGATGATCGCCTTCTCGGCGATGGGTGTCGTCATCACCTCGGCGATGCATCAGGTGCTGCATGGTGCAGCCGCGATCGATCAGCTCTGGGACCCAGTCTACGTGCTCTCGCAGATCACCTTGCCCACCGCACCCGCCGGCCTCGATGCACCGATCATCGCCGACGGAACGACGCGCATCATCGTCGCGGTGATCGCGCTCCTCGGTGTGGGCGTGGCGACCATCTCGGTGAACATCGCGGCCAATGTGGTGAGCCCCGCGAATGACTTCGCGAACCTCGCGCCCAAGCACATCACCTTCAAGATGGGCGGCGTGCTCACGGGCGTGCTCGGCATTCTGATGATGCCGTGGAAGCTGATGGCGAGCGCAGACAGCTACATCTTCAACTGGCTCGTCGGCTACTCAGCCCTGCTTGGCCCCGTCGCCGGCATCATGATCTGCGACTACTTCGTCCTTCGAAATCGCACACTCGACGTGCCCGATCTCTATCGCCACGAGGGCCGCTACGGACGCTGGAACGGTGCCGCGATCGCCGCGCTCATCGTCGGCGTTCTCCCGAACGTCATCGGCTTCTTGAAGAGCACACACGTCATCGAAGGCGCCCCGAACTTCTGGGACGCGATCTACGTCTATGCCTGGTTCACCGGCTTTGGGATCGCGTTCGGCGTCTACTACGCGATGTCGAAGGCGATGCGGCCGAACCTCAGTGCGCCGTCGTCGTGAAGAGATCGGCGACTCGGTCTGCAGCTGGCGCAACGCGATAGAGCCGCACGTCATCGAGCCTGCCGATGAAGGAGTTGACCGTTGCCTCGCCGGGCGAGGTGCAGCAGGCCGCGCCAACGTAGACGGGGCCGGGCATGGGGACCGGCTCTGCGCCCAAGACCGGGACCGCCACGGCCGCTTCACCATCGATGTAGAGCTTGAGTTGGGCTCCCTCGACCGCGCAGGTCATCAGGTGCCAGACGGACGCGGCGCCGGTGGGTACCGTCACGTTCTCGCCCGAGGGGAGTGTGCACGTGACATTGCTGCTGTCGTCGTAGTTCATCGTGATGCCCATGGGGCTACCGACGATCGCGTAGCGCGTGCCCACGGAGGGTCGTGGTTCGGCGTAGATCCAGACGGAGACTGCGGCGGCCTGCGCGACGCTCGGCGCATAGAGCCCACGACCAGCCCGCAGTTGGAGTTCGTTGTTCATGACGCCTGGGGACATGGTTCCCAGTGTGACCAACGTATTGCCGTTGGTGGTGGAGTCCGTGAGCATCGTGGGCATCGACGTGAACTCCCACCAGGCGATGAGTCCATCGGGCCTCGGACCGCCATCGGTTCCGACATCGTTTCCTGAGTCCGAGGGCACTTCCATCCCCACGTCGCGCCCAGCATCGTTGCCACGCACGTCATTCGGGATCCGCGCGTCGCGACCGGCATCTTCAGTGGTGAACGCATCGCCATCCTCAAGCTCGGATCGTTCGATGACGCACCCGCTGAGTGCGGTGCCGAAACCGACCAAGAGTGCTGCGAACTCACGTGCCCTGGATGAAGTCATGGGGCGTACCCCAACAGATCGCGTCTTCGCTTGCAACCCTTGCGAAGAGCGCGGATCTTACGCGCCAAGAATGAATGACCATTCATCGCGCGGCGCATCGCTAGAAGAGGCGCCCTGCGGTGACTGAAGGACGGCTCACGAAGGTGGGTCACCGGCACTAACCAAGAGCGAAGAAGCTCGGAGGATTCGAATGGCGCGCACTGTATTTCGCAAGGTCGGAGTCATCGGCTCAGGTGTGATGGGCAGCGGCATCGCGGCGCATTGCGCGAACGCGGGCATCAAGGTGGTGTTGCTCGACATCCTCCCGCGTGATCTCTCGCCGACCGCCAAGAAGAGCGAGCGCAACAAGATCGCTGGCGACGCCCTGGCCGCGACGGTGAAGGCCAAGCCCGCACTCTTCTTCCACCCGTCGAATGCGCGCCTCGTTGAGGTTGGCAACCTCGAAGACGACCTCGGCAAGCTCGCCGATTGCGACCTCGTCGTCGAAGCCATCGTCGAGCGCCTCGACATCAAGCAGAGCCTCTTTGCCAAGCTTGAGGCGACGGTTCACGGCAAGACGATCATTGCGTCCAACACCTCCGGCCTCCGCATCGCCGACATGGTTCAGGGCCGCACCGAGACGTTCAAAAAGAACTTCCTCGTGATGCACTTCTTCAACCCCGTTCGCTACATGAAGCTCCTTGAGATCGTGAGCGGCGCGGACACGGATCCGGCAGCGACAGAAGCCATCGCGACGTTCGGCAAGGACATCCTCGGCAAGGGCATCGTCCACGGAAAGGACACGCCGAACTTCGTCGGCAACCGCATCGGCATCTACGGAATGATGGCCACGATGGACGAGATGCTGAAGAACGGCCTCACGCCCGAGGACGTCGACAACATCACGGGCTCGCCGATGGGCCACCCCCGCAGCGCGACGTTCAAGACGGCTGACATGGTGGGCCTCGATACCTTCGCGCACGTCGCGAAGAACTGCTTCGACGCGCTTCCGAATGACGAAGAGCGCGCCATCTTCCAGGTGCCTGCGTTCGTCACGCAGATGGTCGAGAAGAAGATCCTCGGCAACAAGACCAAGGGCGGCTTCTACCTCCGCAACAAGAAGACGGGCGAGACGGATACGATCGACTTCGAGACGCTCACCTACCGTCCGAAGAAGGCCGACGAGGCCATCGCCAAGGCGACCAAGTCGCTCTCGAAGATTGAAGACGTCGGGGCCCGCGTGAAGAAGCTCGCAGCCACCGAGGGCAAGGCAGGCGAGGTCGGCTGGAAGATCCTCTCGCGCACGATGGCCTACTCAGCACGCCGCATCGGTGAGATCACGGACGACGTGGTCGCGATCGATAACGCGATGAAGTGGGGCTACAACTGGGAGCTCGGCCCCTTCGAGACCTGGGATGCGATCGGCTTCGTCGAGGCGACGGCCCGCATGAAGAAGGACGGCGTTGCGCTTCCCGCATCGATCGACACGATGCTCGAGAAGGGCGCGACGAGCTTCTACAAGGACGGCAAGGTCTGGGACCTTCAGCGTGGCGAGTACGTCGCGCAGAAGACCGACGCGCGTGAGTACACGGTCATCCAGGCACGTCGTGGAGCGCCCGTGCTCTCGAACAACGGCGCGGATTGCTACGACATCGGCGACGGCATCCTCGGCCTCACGTTCAAGACGAAGGCCAACAGCATCGACACCGACATCATCGAGATGCTGCACCTCGCGGTCGAGCGCGCAGAGCAAGACTTCCGCGGCCTTGTGATCGCCAACGAAGGCGAGCACTTCTGCGTCGGCGCCAACCTCTTCGGCGTCGTCGTCGCGGCGAACGGCCAGCAGTGGGAAGACCTGCGCAAGATGGTGAAGCGCCTTCAGGCCGGCGTGCAGAAGATGAAGTACAGCAAGGTGCCCGTCATCGCGGCGCCCTACGGCATGGCCCTCGGCGGCGGTCTCGAGATCTGCCTTGGCTCAAGCGCAGTGCAGGCTGCAGCCGAGACGTATTGCGGTCTTGTCGAGGTCGCAGTCGGCCTTCTCCCCGGCGGCGGCGGCAACCTCAACCTGCTCTGGCGCGGCCTTGAGAATGTCCCGCAAGGGCAGCAGCTCGATAGCTACGCGGTCGTCACGCAGGTCTTCAAGAACATCGCGATGGCGAACGTTGCGACGAGCGCAGCCGAGGCCAAGCAGTTCGGCTACTTCCGCCGCGAGGACGGCATCTCCTTCGACCGCGCACGTCAGGTGCACGAGGCCAAGCAGAAGGCGATCGGCATGTTCGAGAGCGGCTACCACGCGCCGATCCCGCGCGCGTTCACGCTTCCCGGCGAGAGCGGCATCGCGACCTTGTCGATGATGGTCGACACGCTTGTCGCAGGCGGCAACGCGAGCGAGCACGACGCGAAGATCGCCCGCAAGATCGCTACGGTTCTCTGCGGCGGCGTCTCCGGTCACACGCACGAGGTCACGGAAGAAGAGATATTGGAGCTTGAGGCCGAGGCCTTCGTCAGCCTCTGCGGCGAGCCCAAGAGCCTGGAGCGCATGCAGGCGATGCTGATGACGAACAAGCCGCTCCGCAACTAAGCACAACACACGGACCGCGACTGGCTCTGGCGACCGAAAGGCTGCCGGAGCCTTTTGCATTTCAGCGCACGCTCTGTTGAACTATCGATCGATAGGTGTCACGAACACCTTGATTGGAGTGCGAAATGGTTGCCTGGATCGAGAGCTTGAGCGCGCTGCACCTGACCCTCTTGGTGTTCGTCGTGCTCGCATGCATGACGCTGCAGGGCCTTCTGATGGGCTACGCGGCAGAGCGCTTCTGGTGGGCCCGAGGGCGCAAGGTCTTCGATGTGCCGCTCAAGCGTGGGCAGCTCCGTACGGAGGTGATTGGCACGGTGCTCTTTCACTTCGTCTTCGTGCCGCCGCTGATCTTCGCCCTCCACTCAGGGCGAATTCGCTTCGCGTCAGGCTGGCTTGCCGAGCTCTTGGGCTTCTTCGTGCCCTGGTACGGCTTCATGATTTTCTACTATTTCATGCATCGCGCGATGCATCACAAGCGCCTCTTCTGGATGCACAAGTGGCATCACGTGTCGCTCGTGACGACGCCCATGACGGGCTTCTCGATGCACCCCGCCGAGGCCATCGGCTGGACGATTGGGATGCTCATGCCCTGCATCCTTCTTGCGCACTTCGACCTGCTCGGATTCTGGGGCTGGGCGCTCTGGCTCTGGGTGACCTGGGCCGGCAACGTTGCGGGGCATGCGAACGCCGAGATCTTCCCAGTGCGTGCAACGCGCTTCAGCACCTTCTTCATGTCGAACCCCATCTCCTATCACTCGCTGCATCACGCCCGCTTCGAGGGCCACTACGGCTTTGTCGCCGCGATGATGGACAGGCTCTTTCACACCGAGTTCTCCGACTGGAAAGAACTCCATGACCGCGTCTTCGATGGCCAAGCCATGAAGACACTGCGCGAGAAGGGCACCCGTCGTGATGGTCAGTCGTGATGGTCAGTCGTGATGGTCAGTCGTGATGGTCAGTTTCACCATCGATGGTGAACGAGGCATGCACGGCATGAGGGTCAGTTCGCGCTAGCGAAGGCGTGACTCAAGACGGCGAAGGACATCCGGTGATGGCTCGGCTGCCGCGCTGCGGATGGCTTGGATCGCCTTGCCGAATGCACCGCCGAATCGCTCACACCGGTCGCAGCCGCGGACATGCGCCTCCACACTCTTTCGGGTCTCCGCGTCGAGGCCGCCCTCGAGGTACTCGGTGAGCCCCGCGAGCACGGCGCTGCAGCGGAGGCCGGCGACTTCCTGTTCGTCTTTCAACGTGCTCATCGCTCGGCTCCATGGGCTTGTGAAGCGGCCATTCCTTGTGCTGCAACGCCTCGCATGGCGGCCATGAAGCGCAGCCTCGCGCGATGGAGGCGGCTCTTCACGGCGGCGACCGAGAGCGCCATCGCCTCACTCGCCTCCTCGATCGAGAGCCCCTCCGCGTCGACCACGGCGAGAATCTCACGGTCCTCCTCCGAGAGCATAGCGAGCGTCCGATGAATCTCTTCGCGGTCTTCGAGCGAGGAGAGAAAGCCGAAGTCTCCACCGAACCCAGCGGCTGTTCCCAGCGACTCGATCGTCTCGGTGTCGTCCTCGTGCGGCGCATCGGCCCGCTTGCGAAAGCGCTTCCGCACCGCGTTGCGCGCGAGCGTGTAGAGCCACGCACGCGCAGAGCCCTCGCCACGGAAGGTGTGGGCATGCTCCAGCACCGCGAGGAAGGTGTCCTGCAGGGCATCTTCAGCTGCACTCGCGTTGTGCGAGGTGTGCTCGGCGTAGCGAAACATCGGTGCCCAATAGCGTTGAACAAGCACGCCCAGCGCATCGCGATCTCCATTCGCGATCTCGCCAATCAACGCGGCATCTGTCTTCGCTTCAGGCACGTTGCGACACTACACGAGGGCTGCGTTCAGGTGCTCTTCGACTTCACCGGGCACGAGGAGATGCCGAGCATGGTGTAGATGGGGCAGCTTCCAAGAAGGCCCGTTGCGAGGGGTACGATGCCGACCAAGCCCCAGAGTGTCTGGGGGCCGATCACGGTGAGCGCGAGAAGGCCGAGGCCGAGGACGACGCGGATGCCGCGGTCGAGGGAACTCTCGTTTGAGGGAAGAAGCTTGGCGAGCATGACGAACCTCCGTGCCGCAGCGCTGTGCTGCGTTCGGTGAAGAGAGCCGCGGCCCCGCCAAAACGATTCGCACAAAGTGCATGCGTGTGAGAATCCTCGTCGATGTGGATTCAGACGAAGGAAAGCGAAGTTCAAGCGCTGCATGCGCGCGCCCTTGAGTCACTCGGTGAGGGCGACCTCGCCTCGGCAGAGAAGGCCGGCGAGATGCTCCGCATGCTCGGTTGGTCGGGCGCGTTTGAGGTGCTCGCGCTGGTGGCCCGCGAACGCGGTGAGCTCGAGCGCGCGGTCTCCTTGCTGGAGGAAGGTGTGGCGCTCGCGCCGAGTGCCTGGGGTCTTCATCAACTGCGCGGCAACCTCCTCGATCAGCTCAAAAAACATGACGATGCGCTTGCCGCATTCGACACGGCCCTGAAGTGCGAGGGCGCCTGGCTGAGCTCGATTCGCTACAACCGCGCTGTGGCGCGCCTTGCCTGGGGCGATGTGGGTGGGGCGCTCGAAGATGCGGAATTCGTCATCACCGATTCCTCCACGCCGCCCTTCTATTTGAACGCGATGCGCGTTGCGTTGGAGGCGCTCGCACGGCTTGGTCGCACAGCCGATGGCGTGACCTTGGTGCGGCATGTGATGACGCGTGCGGACGGGGAGGGCGCGCAGGGTCCCTTGTCCGGCCTCCTCGCTTTGGCGCTCGCGCGTGATGGTCAGTTGCACTCGGACGTCGAGCAAGCATGCCAGTCTGCGATTGACCAAGACGCGATGGGTGAGGACGTGCTTCAGGCGTTTCGTCTCCTGCGTGCGCAGCGTGAACCTGAGCTGGGCATGACGCGCTTTGCCGTGCTTGTGGAGGTCAGTGCGCGTGGTCTCGCGGAGGGCGCGACGGGCTACTACCGAAAGAGCGTCGTGCATGCGCGCGATCGAGACGATGCGGTGCAACTGGCACTCTCAATCGAGCCGCCCTCAAGGCGCGAGGTAACCCACGTGGAGCGCGTAGAGGAAGTGGGCGCGGTGAGCGAGGCGCGCGGCGTCTTCGAGGCAAGCAGCCGACTCTTCTTCGGCGAGTAGACCTCGTACGTTCATATCGAAATCATGTTGCGATAGGATGGCTATGGCGCCGATGGCACGTGGCGATTGAGCCAGGCCTCGTCGACGGCTCCGACGTGCGAATCCGTCACCACACCCTGCGCGTCGATCACAAGAAGCGTCGGCAACTGCACCACCGAGTACGCCTGCTGGAGCGCGCCCGTGGCGTCGTGGACGGTGGGATACGTCCCGTGAAGCGCAGCATGCTCGCCGCGCACGAAGGCCTCGCTGCGATCCGTCTCCACGTTGACGCCAACGACCGTGACCTCGGGATGTGCGCGCGCAAAGGCGTCGAGCGCGGGAACACTCGCGCGACAGGGCGGGCACCAGCTCGCCCAGAAGTCGAGAACGACGACATGCCCCTGCATGCGCGCGAGGTCGATCCGGTCGCCCTCGTCGTGACCGAGCCCTGCGACCACAGGCAACACAAACGCTGGTGCATGCTGACCTTCGAGTGCGCTTGAGGGCGTGCAGCGATCGTTGAGCAACGCGAAGATGCCCGTGCCTGCGAGCGCCATCACGCCAAGGGCGCGCCAGAGGCCACTGCCCTCACGTGGTGCATCGGCAGCGGAGTCTCCGCGTGTCTCATTCTCGGTGCTCATGCGCTCTCCGCGGGGGTGGATGTGGCGGCGGGCAGCGTGATTCGGAAGAGCGCGCCACCGCCCTTCGCCGCGTCACATGCGATGGCGCCTCCGTGCTCCAAGACGATCTTCTTGGTGATGGCCAAGCCAAGCCCGGTGCCCTCGCTCTTGGTGGTGAAGTACGCATCGAAGACGCGCTCGCGTTCCTCCTTCGCGATACCAGGGCCGTCGTCCTCCACCTCAAGCAGCACGCGGCTCCCCTCTCGAAGCACGCGAACCACGATGTTGCCGCGCGTGTCTCGGCGGCCGAGCGCAAGCGCCTGCACGGCATTGCGGACGAGGTTATCGAGTGCCTTGCGCAAGAGGCCTGCGTCGAAGGCCACGCTCGCGGACGCACTCCCTTCGGCGAAGGTCAGCGTAGGTGCCAGTTCGCGACTGGCACTCTCGGGCAGCATGCCAATCGGATCGAAGCCACGAACCGACTCTCTTGCGAACGCGACGAGATCCGACACCGCCAGCTCGGGCACGGGCAAGCGCGCAAAATCGCTGAACTCGGTGACGAGTCTTCGCAGGGTATGAACTTCTTCTTCCACGATGTCGCGCGCGTCCTTGAGGCGTGTGGCGAAGCGTGCGTCATCCCCCGTGTAGCGCTCGTGAAGATCTTGTACGGCGAGCTGGATGGGCGTGAGCGGGTTCTTGATCTCATGCGCCAGGCGACGCGCCATCTCCTGCCAGGCCGCCATGCGCTGCAGGTACTCGATGCGATCCCGTGAGGAGCGAATGTCCTTCACCATGCTGTTGAATGCGCCGACGAGGTCGCCGACTTCGTCCTGGCTGCCGGTGGCAACTTCCACCGTGAGGTCGCCCGCACCGACACGACGCGCGGCCTCTGCGAGTGCGGCGACCCGGCGCGTGAGGCGTCTTGCGACCACCAAGCCAAGCGCCAGGGCCGATGCGATCACGGCCATCAGCGCGGTCGAGAATGCGAGGAGGTAGAAGCCCGAGAGCGAGCTCGTGTTGGCTTGAAGTCGCCCGTACACCTCCGAGACCTCACCCGCCTCGGCGTAGCGCTCAAAGGGTGCACTGGGTGTGGCAAGCACGATGCGGATGGTGAGGTCGGG
>JBILQT010000536.1:0-3353 GCA_044373065.1 Sandaracinaceae bacterium | reverse complement strand
AACCCAACGCTCTGCACCCGTGTAGAGGCGCTCAAGCGAGCGCAGCGCATCCATGTCGCTCGGGTTCAGTTCAACACGCTCGGCATGTGTCTGAATCGCACCCGCAACGTCGCCGATGCGCTCCTCTTGCAAGGTCGCAAGACGCACAAGCAGATGCGCCTTGGCATCATCCGAGGACTCAAGGCCAACCTGCCGACGCAACGCCTCCGCCAGCTTCGCATCCTGGCCGCTGCCGAGGTGAATGCGCTCCAGCGAGCGCGCGAACTGAAGCTGCATCTCCGGGTCCGAAGCCGAGGCCACGTAGGCCCGCTCAAGCCACGGCTCGGCACGCGTCGCATCGCCCGCTTCGTCATCCCAAAGCGTCGCGAGCTCGCGAACAATCTCGTTCTCGGTGTCCGTGCCCGGGTTGGTCTTGAGCGCTGCCTCCAACGCACTCGCACGCTCTTCGTACGCGTTCGCCTTGCCCGAAGCCGCACACGCGCGCGTCGCCAACGCCAGCTTCTCGCGCAAATCCGTGTCGCCTGGTGCAAGCGGGACGGCACGCAGGTACGCGCCCATCGCCTCACTCCACTGACCCAGTCGCTCCGTGTGAAGCTCGGCAATGCGCTTGAGCAAATCCACACGCGCATTCGGCTCCGTCACGAACTCAAGCTGCACTTCAAGCGAGCGCGCAAGCCCCGCGAAGTCATCGTGCATCTCGTAGATAGGCTCAAGAATCGACGCGATGCGCTGACGCTGTGTCGGGTCGGCGAGCAGACGCTCCAGGGCGGCGCGCGCTTCTGCATGCTCGGGCGATCGACCAAGCGCCGACTCGTACGCGTCGACGGCTTCCTTCGGGTCACGAAGCTTCGTCTCGTAGAGCTCACCGATGCGGACAAGCAGCGCCGTCGCGCCCTCATCCGTCGCATCCTCGATGTCGCCACGAAGCAACTCGGCCAGATCACGCCACTGCTCGGTGCGTGTGTAGAGCGCATCGAGCGAGCGGCGCGAAGCCACGTGACGCGGATCGATTTCGAGCACATCTCGATATGCGCGAATTGCGTTCTGCGGGTCGTCGATCAGCTCTTCGAAGACGAAGCAAAGCTGGAGGAGCAAGTCGAGCTTGCTCTGCGCATCGAGCGTCTGCGCGATGCGTGCGCGGTAGAGCTCCTGAAGCTCCTGCCAACGCTCGCCGTCGGTGTAGGTCTCCTTGAGCGCCGCGAACGATTCGGCGTGCGCCGGGTCGATGCCGAGGATGCGACGGTGGAAGGGCTCGGCCTCTGCTGGGCGTCCGAGATCCCCGAAGACACGTGCTGCACGCGAGGCAAGCGCAAGCTCGTCATCCTTCGCGAGCTCGCCCATCTCAATCGCCGTCGCGAGCGCCTGCGCGAACTGCTCCTCTTTGCCCGAAGCCTCCGCCGCATGCGCCAAGCGCTCGATCACCTCGTGATCCGAAGGCTGGTCGAGGAACGCCGATTCAAGCGTCGCGTATGCACCCGCGGCATCGCCAAGCGGGCCCAGCGTCAACTCGGCCTGGCGCAGCTGAAGCGCACGTCGCTCGCCCGCATCCGTCGTCACCGCAAGGCGCGCAACCACGACGTCGCGGAGCTTGTCGAAGGCGCCCGTCGACTCGTAGGCCGGCTCAAGAATCCGTCCAACTTCATCGGCCGAAGCGGGCTCCAACGTACGCAAGCGCTCAAGGCCTGCAATCGCACGCTCACTCGAGGGCTCCGCGCGAAGGACGTCAGCGAAGCCAGACTTTGCCGCAGCAAGATCCGGCACGCGCTCCAGCTGAAGCTCTGCGGCACGCAGCGAGAGGTCGCGCGCATCCGCATCACTCGCCAGTGCACGCCGCTGCGTGAGAATGCCGAGCAACTCCTCCCAGCGCTCACCCTGCGTCGCGAGTCGATCAAGTGCCGCGAGAAGGTCGCGGTCCGTCGGCTCGATCACGAGGGCTTCGCGGTAGTGCGCGGCAGCCGAGGTCGCATCGCCGAACTCCGCCTCTTCGAGGCGACCCAACTCCGAGAGGAGCATCCAGCGATCGGTCGGATCACTCGCGAGCTCGATGCGCTGAAGATAGTGCGCGCGAAGCTCGCCGTGACGGCCCGAGCGGCGCAGGAGCTGGTCGAGTGCCGCCGTCGCATCGCTGTCCTGCGGCGCCTCCGCGAGGATGGCTCGCAGTGCACCCGCGGCCTTGTCGGTGTCCGCAAGTTCGATCGAGAGGTCCGCGATGCGCTTGCGAAGCCACTGGCGCTCCTCAAGCTCGGAGGCCGCCGTCGTCGCCGTCAGACGCTGCTCGTACGCCTGCACGACAGACCCTACTGTGCCCGTCTTGCGCGCCGTCGCCTCAAGGCTCGTACGCACCGCCGTGTCGCTCGGTGCAACGCGGAACGCATCCGTCGCGTAGCGCGTCGCAAGCGCGCCATCATTGAGTCGGTCAGCTGCGATCTCACGCGCCGTCGCGAGCATCGAGAGCTTCGTCGAGGTCTCCGTGCTGTGGCCGACGAGGACATCGTAGAGCGCCGGCAAGCGCGACCACTTTTCGTCCTTCGTGTAGATCGGCACGAGCGCCTTGGCCGCGCGCTCATCGTTCGCGCGCACACTGAGCACGCGCTCGTACGCACGGAACGCACGCTGGGGCTCACGAATGCGATTCTCGTAGACGCCTGCGGCACGGAACGAGAGGTCAACTTTCTGGTCCACCTCCGTCGCACGTTCAGCCGCATTGCCGAGCACTTCCGCAAGGCCTTCCCAGTCGTTCGTCTCGCCGTAGAGCTCTTCGAGCGCCGTCCAATCGCCCGCCTGTACGTAGCTCTCGCGCAGCGTGCGCAGGGCCTTGCCGTTCTTCGGATCGATCTTGAGAACGCGCTTCCAACCCGAGGCCGCCAGCGCGCCGTCGTTGAGCTGCTCGCCGTAGAGCCCGGCCAACTTCGAGAGCAAACGAATCTGCTCTTTCTCATCCAAGGTCGCGCTCACTCGGCGCTCAATGACCTCGGCCAGCGTCGTCCAATCCTTCTCACGCTCCGCAAGCTTCTCGAGCGAGTCGAGCGCTTCCTTGTTCTCCGCATCCGTATCGAGGACTTGCTTCCAAAGCGGAATCGCATCCGTCGGGCGATGCAGGCGATCGGCCGCAAGGCGAGCGAGCTCAATGCGATGCGCCTGACGCACATCGGGGTCGCTCACGAGCGAGGCCTCGGCGCTCATCACATCAAAGAGCTGCTTCCAAGCACGGCGCTTTGTGTAGATTTCCTTGAGCAAGTTGAGCGCTTCGCGATGCGAGGGCTCCTTCTCAATCACAATCTCAAGCGGGCGCGTTGCCTGGTTGTAGTTGGCAAAGCGGTCGATCCAGAGCTTCGCAATCCGCATCTGAAGCG
>JBILQT010000534.1:0-3358 GCA_044373065.1 Sandaracinaceae bacterium | reverse complement strand
GGCTCTCCCACCACAAGGCCGAGTTCTTGCGGTGCAGCGTTCGCGCTCGTGCCCTCTTCCATCCCGAAGGGCGCGATGCAGAGCGCGTGCAGTGGCGGCTCCATGCCGGGCACTGCGGGCATCGAGTTCTCGATGCCGACGTAGTAGCTCTTCGCGGTGCCGCCTCGGATGCGCACACCTTTCTCGCTGCCGCTCTGACCGCGACGAACGTACGCGTAGTAGGCAGCGCCACGTGCAACCGCGAGATCAAGATCGGCGCCCTCGAGAAGACGGGCTGGCGCACCACCATCGGCCTCAAGCCAGCCATTCAAAATCGACATCACGCGATCGGCGAGTGTCTGCGCTTTGAGCACACCGCCGTTGAAGAGCACCGCGGTCGGATGAATGAATGAGCCTTCATTTTTCAGGAAGCCAATGAGGTCTTCCGTCGCATCGATCTGCTTGCCCAAGAAGGCCGCGAGATGACGCGTGACGCCTGCATCCTGCGCATAAGGCAGGCCGAGCGAGCGCAAGCCGACGCGTGCGCGTGATTGCGGTTTGTCGCTCGAGAGCGCGTTCGGGAAGAAGCCTTGCACGAGCACTTGCTCGATCTCTGCGCGCGTGAGCTCGGTGCGCACCGTGCCACCGATCAGCCTGCTTCCGCGGCTCGCCAGCGTGATCGGCGCAACGTCCGGCGCGCCCTCCGCGAGCAGCGTTTCTTTCGCACCACGACAGGCGTGCGCGAGCTGGCCGAACTGCCATGCATCGAGGTTCGTGCCTGCGTCTTCGAGCTTCTTTTTGACGAAGGCCGCGAGCGCGAGGTCCATGTTGTCGCCGCCGAGGAGAATGTGATCTCCGACCGCGACGCGACGCAGCGCGAGGTTGCCCTCTTCTTCGGTCACGGCGATCAGCGAGAAGTCGCTCGTGCCACCACCGAGGTCGACGACGAGGATGATGTCGCCGAGCTTCACCGATTTGCGCCACGCGCCCTCGGATCGCTGCACCCAGGAGTAGAGCGCGGCCTGCGGCTCCTCGAGCAACACCGCATTCGGGATGCCTGCGGCCGTCGCCGCTTCGCTCGTCAACTCACGCGCACCAGGGTCGAACGATGCAGGCACCGTGATGACGATCTCTTGGTCCTTCAGCGGCGCCTCAGGGTGCTCGTGATCCCAAGCCTCGCGTACGTGACGAAGGTACGCGGTGGAGGCTTCGAGCGGCGAGATGCGCGGCACATCGTCGGCCTCTTGCATCGTCTTGACGGGGAGGATCGCAGCACGCCTGTCGACACCACCGTGACCGAGCCAGCTCTTCGCACTCGACACGAGACGCATCGGCGTCTTGCTTCCAAGCGAACGCGCAAGCTCGCCAATCGTGCGTGCTTCATGCGCCTTCCAGGGGAGCGTGAGCGAGCCCTCGGGCAGCTCACCGGGATGCGGCAGATACAAAAACGAGGGGAGCAATTTCTTGCTCTCAAGTGCACCTGGGCCCGTGTGCTGCGCGATGTCCTGCACATGCAGCGCGACGGATTCGCCCTCGCTCAAGTCGAGGTCGACGTAGGAGATCGCGGTATGCGTGGTGCCGAGGTCGATGCCGATCGCGTAGCTGGCCGTCATGTTCAAACTTCCACTTCTGCGGCGCACACGACGCTCGCATCATGACCTTCCGTCATCTTCGGCAGCTTCACTTCGCGCACCTTCCAGCCGCGATGCGCGAGCTTTCCGCGGAAGGGCGCCTCACCCGTGACGTTGCCCGTGATGCGCACCAGATGCGCGTCGTAGCCCTTCTCCAGTGTGACGTTGCTGCCCTCTTCTTCCGTGCGCACGGCCTCCATCGGGAAGTGCTCACGCAGCGCCTTGCGACAGCCATCGTGCACCACACGCGCGGCCGCGCCGATCTGCGCATCCGAGAACGAAGCGACATCCTCTTCGAGGAAATCAATGAGTCGTCCCTCACGCTGAAGCAGCGCCAAGAGCTGAAGCGCAGCCTCGGGGCCTGACTCGCGAAGAATGACTTCCTTTACCTTCGGCTCGACCTTCTTGGGCTCGGGCTTCGGCTCGTCCTTCTTCACATTCTTCGGCTCGGCTTTGGGCTCTGGCAACGCGGGCTTGCCCTCGCGCAGACGCACCACGCCTGCAGCAAACTGCGCATCGAAGATCGTGCGGAAATAGGCCACCCACGCGAGGAGGAGGCGGGCGAAGAGGCCGGGCGTCGTGTCTTCACTCATCGCGCGCGATGTAGCAGGTGCCGACTTGCGCACTCAAAATAGTGGCAGTCGCCTACCTGCTCAGCTCATTCCACGACGAAGCGAAACGAGACCATCAGCCGACGGGGGTGAAAGACGGTTCGCACCGTCGCAAGCGCCGCCTGGCTGCACGCGAGCACCGCATCGGCATCCACGCGCACGGCATCGCTCGCGAAGGTGTCGCGCATCCGTGCCGTCGGCGTATCCATATGATCGAAATCGATCACCACATCCGCTTCGCCTTGCCCCGCAAGGGTTCCGCACGTTGTGATCGTTGTATCCAACGCCGACCAAACTGCGTTCTCCAGCGCTTCATCGCGCGGACACGGAAAGGGCCCAGGGCGCTGCGGGACGCCTTCACAACGCAGGTAGGCAACGCGTCCACGACGCACCGTATGCGAGCCACCACCGACCGGCGGCGCAGTCACCACGGCCACGGGCGCGACGAACGCATCGGGCTCCACGAACGCATCGGCGGGCACGGGGGCATCGGGCACGTCCACCGCGAGAACAGGCGCAGTCGCCGGCTCAGGCGCCACCTCAGCCTCTTGCGCGGGCGGCTCTTCCGCTGGCAATGCTGCTATTGGCAACTCTGCCAATACCGGCTCGCCTTCACCGCTTTCGCCTGTGCGGTCCTCTTCCATCCCGTACTTCGCCAGGCCCAATCCGAGTGCCCCGCAGAGGATCGCGGCAAGGCCCGACTTCACCCAGGGGAAGGCGTCTTCGGCGGCAGTTGGGACTCGAACGGTGGTCATGCGCGGGCACCATAGCGTTGATCGAAGAACCACGAAATGATTGAAACCATGTCGCAACATGAAAACAACGATGCGTCGACGCTTCTCTGCGTCGATTGCGGCAAAGAGGTTTCGGAACTCGCTTTCCCTGAGAGTTCAGTGCCCGAGCGATGCGTTTGCGGCGGTGAGATTCGATACCTGTTCTGGGCCACCCAAGCCCTGGAGTTCGCACGCTCAAAGCAACTCCAAGAAGTCATCTGGGAGATGCTGAATCGCGCTGGTCTAAGGCATCTCGCGCAGCGTGATCGGGAAGCGCGTCTGCGACAGAAGTCTTTCTTCGAGTCCCTCCAGCAATTCTGTGCGCGCATCGATCATCTCCAGAGCCGATGGATGCGACCCACGC
>JBILQT010000533.1:0-3365 GCA_044373065.1 Sandaracinaceae bacterium | reverse complement strand
AAAGACCTCACGCTGATCGGCATCCATCGCGTCGAGTATCTCACCCAGGATGCGCACCGCTTGCATGCGCGCGACCTCATCGTGCGGCGTGTTCTCCTTCGGGTCGCTGACATCCTCGCCCAGCTCGGTATGCGAGCCCTCTTTGCGGCGAAAGCGACGACGCGATTCCGAGACCACGCGCATCAAGATCCGCGTGAGCCATGTGCGCATCGAGGAGCGGCCCTCGAACTCGGAGAGGCGGCGGTGCACGACGACAAAGACGTCCTGCAGCACATCATCGACGTTCGCTTCGGGCACGCCCAAGCCGCGCGCACTGCGCCAGAGGTAGTCAACGTGCGTCTCGTAGACCTCGTCGAAGGGCGGCGGCACGAAGCCCACGGGCGCTTCTCCCAAAGGCACGTCGTCGAGCGCGTCATCGCTGGCTGAATCGCTTGAGAGAGGCATCGTCACAGGCTCTCGTTGGTGGCCATGTGCGCGGGACTCCGTCACACCAACTCAGCGCACGCGCGTGTCGAGAAACTGCGTCAGGCGCGCGAAGATCGCATCGGGCTGCTCGACCGGCGCCGCATGACTCGCCCCCGCAAGGAAGAGCAACTCCGCATGCGGAATCACCTCGGCCATGTGCTTCGCCAGCTCGGGTGGCGTGAAGGTGTCGCGCTCCGCGGCGACGACCAACGTGGGCACCGCGACGCTGGAGAGGATGTCTTCCGCCGAGTGCTCGCCCGCGCACTTCAGCATCGAGAGAAAGAGCGCCGGCTCCATCGCCGAGACGTGATCCATGTACCAACAGAAATCCTCTTGGCGTGCGACGCCGCCATCCAGCTCACCCGAGAGCACGGCGAGTCGGAACGCGAGCTTTGATGGAATGCGACCCCAGAGCGCGCGCGCCAGACCGCGGTTGCGATCGACCGCCTCGATGACGCCGGGCAGCACCTGCTTGAGCACATCGCTGCCGTGGAAGGTCGCCGTCACGCGTCCATAGCTTCCGCAGACGAGCACGAGGCCCGCGACGCGCTCCGGCGCCAGGCGGTACGCCTCCAGCGAGACCTGCGTGCCCATCGAGTGTCCGACGAGCACCGCGCGCTCGATCTCGTGGTGGTCGAGCATCGCGATCAGGTCGCGTGCATGCGCGGAGATATCGATGCGCGCTGGGTCACGCGGAAGGCCGCTGCGACCGTGACCGCGGTAGTGCCAGTGCAGGACGCGATGCGAGTCCGCGAGCTCGGGCTGCAGGTACTTCCATGCGAAGCCATCGCAGCCGATGCCATCGCTGAGCAAGATCGGTGTCTTCTCCGAGCTGCCTCGCACACCCCAGAAGAGCGGCGTGCCGTCGAGTGCGCTCGCGAAGCCTGTTTTGTCGTAGTCCAAACGAGCTCAGCCCTTGTCTTTCTCGTCGAGATCATCGAGCGAGTCCTCGCTGAGATCGACCGAGTCCGGATCGTTGATCGACGGCATCTTCTTCAGCTCATCGAGGCCGATGCGCACGCAGCGCTGCACGAGCCACGAGACCGTTCGCTCGAGTCGAATCGACTCGCGGCGAAGCTCTTTGATCATCTGGGCTGGGAAATAGACGCTGATCTTGCGCGGGTCGGACATCGCTTCTCCAGTACTCGCGTCTCGCGGCCATTGGCACGATCGACTGCGAATTGCGGTTCGGGGTAGTACCGTGCGCAGAAGAGGAACGTCAATGCAGCCAACCCTTCCCAACCCATCGTCGCGCGGCCGCTTCCTTCGCTTTGGTGCGCTCACCGTCGCCACGTTCGCAGGCTCCTTCCTCGGCTCGGCCTACGCATTCGCCACGCCCTCCGATGCGAGCCCCTTCGCGAACCTCTCGATCTTCGCGCGCGCGCTGAGTCAGATCGAGGGCAGCCACGTGGAGCCGCCCGATCAAGATCGCCTCATCTACGGCGCGATTCGCGGGATGGTCGACACACTCGACCCGCACTCCAGCTTCCTCGACCCAGCCGAGTACGCGATCCTCAACGACGACACGAGCGGCGCGTTCGCCGGCATCGGCGTGGAGATCGATGTGCGCGACGGATGGCTCACGGTGCACGGCGTGATGTCCGGTGGACCAGCCGAGCGCGCGGGGCTTCGCAGCGGCGATCGTTTCCTCGCACTCGAGGGCCGCTTCGCACGCGACATGCGTCTCTCGGAGGCCATCCGCATCATGCGCGGCGAGCCCGGCACGCCCGTCACCGTGCGTGTGCGTCGCGAGAATGTCGAAGAGTCGATCGAGCTCACGATCAACCGCGAGATCATCCACGTCGACGCCGTCGAGACGCGCGTGTTGCCCGACCGCATCGTCTACATCCAGCTGCGCGCCTTCCAGCAGACGACGACGAGCGAGGTGCGTCGCGCCCTCGATGCAGCGGTTGAGTCCACGCGCGAGCAAGGCGGCGTGCGCGGCGTGCTGCTCGACCTTCGCGGCAACCCGGGAGGCCTTCTCTGGGAGGCCGTGCGCGTCTCCGATGAGTTCCTCGAGGAGGGCACGATTGTCTCGACGCGCGGTCGCGATGGTGTGGTGCTCAACGAGGAGCACGCAACGCGCGCAGGCACGCGTCCGAACTGGCCCATCGTCGTGCTCGTCGACTACTACAGCGCGAGTGCCGCCGAGATCGTTGCGGCCGCGCTGCAAGACAACCACCGCGCAATCATCGCGGGCACACGCACCTGGGGCAAAGGCAGCGTGCAGAACATCATCGAGCTGCCCGACGGCAGCGCGCTCAAGCTCACGGTCGCGCGTTACTACACACCGAGCGGCGCCTCGATTCAGGCACGCGGCATCGAGCCCGACGTGCGCATCGAGCAGCTCACGCCGGAGCAAGCCGCGACCCTCGCGCGTGAAGAGCCCGCACTCAGCGAGGCGATGCTCGAAGGCCATCTCGAAGCGACGGGCGCAGACAGGCGCATTCAAGCTGCGCGCGATGCAGCGCGTCGTCGAGCGACCTCTGAGGACCTCGCCTCGTTCACCGACGACTACCAGGCGCGCATGGCGCATCAAGTCCTCCGCGCGATGGCGCAGGAAGGTGAGAGCGCGCGCTGAAGTAACCTTGAGCATCCGGCGAGGAAGCTGCTGCGGGCCCCGGCGCGATGTGTGCAGAATGAATGGAAGACGCGCACGTCGAAGGCGCAAGTGAGCTTCGCCGCTCACAGAAGAAGCGAGGACAACATGGAAGAGCTGACCACCCAGATGACATTGGACAACGCGCAACTTGCCTTGTCTTGGGTGCCAACGATGGCCCTCGCGGTCTCGCTTGCCGCATGCGCAGGCCTCCGCGCATTCCTCCCGCTGCTCATCGCAGGCGCCCTCTCGCGCGCAGGCGTTCTTCAGTTGGGAGATGGCTACAGCTTCGTCGGCTCCA
>JBILQT010000179.1:0-14878 GCA_044373065.1 Sandaracinaceae bacterium | reverse complement strand
GGCAACCTGCGCACGGCGACCAACGGCGTGCAGCGCGTGATCATCCGCGATCACAACCTCGCCTTTCCGATTCGTTGGGGCACAGGCCAACGCGGTCGCATTGTCGATGAGCTTGAGCGTGCGCAGCGCTTTCCACGATCGCTGATCGAGGCCCTTCAAGCGCTGGATGAGGCCGCGCTGCGTGAGGCGACGCGCGATGAGATCGCAGGTGCACTGCTCGACGATGCGCAGATCGCTGCTGTGCTCGATCGCCGCGCGATGGTGCTCTCTTACGTCGGTGCGCTGATCGAGCTGCATGGCGAAGAGGCCGTGCTCGATCTCTGAGACTGGCTGGCCCGCCCCCGCCATCGACGTCGGTGAACCCAGCCGCAACGTAGCGATTCCGTCGAAAAACAAGGGGAAAAGGTTGGCATTCGCGTTGCTGAAACGTGGTCATGCACATCCGGACTTTGTTCGTCGCCACATGGCTCGGGACCACCCTCATCGGAACCAGCGCGTGCACAGGAAGCCTCGATGCCGGCGTCGGCCGCAGGCAACGGGGAACGGAGCCTGGTGTCGATCCTCAGACCGGCGTGACGCTTGCGGAGGATGAGGCGCCCGCGACTTCCTTTCCGCGGCTGACGCATGCGCAGTGGGAGACGTCCGCACGTGCAGCCCTGCTTCTGGATACGCCGACGGGGCTAGCGTTTGATCCCGAGGCCTCCACTGCGCGCTTCGATACCTACGTCGGCTCACGCGAGGTGACTCCGACGCTTGCCTCGCGCTACCGCGATCATGCCGATGTGCTCGCGCTCCGCGTGACCGGCGATGCGGCGCTGCGTGTTCGGCTCTTTGAAGGTGTGGCCGGTGAGACCACCGAGCAGCGCTTGCGTGGCGGCATCCAGCGCTTTCTTGTGCGTGCATTTCGACGTCCGCTCACCACCGAGGAGTTGGACCGATACGTCGCGCTCGCGGGCATGGCACCGGAGCTCGATGGCGATGAAGCGCGGTTGCGCGAGGGGATGCGCATCGTGATCAGCACGGCGCTTCAGTCGCCCCACTTCCTCTATCGCGTGGAGCGCGGCGACCCCGCAACACGTGTGCGGAGCGGCTCGGTCACACGCACGACGTTGACGGACTGGGAGCTCGCATCGCGATGGTCATACACCCTCCTCAATGAGCCGCCTGACGCAGCCTTGATTGCCGAAGTGGAGCGCGGCGCACTTCAGACCGCTGCGGGGCGCACCGCGGTGGTGGATCGGCTGCTGACCGACGAGCGCGCGACGGCGACGCTGCTCCGCTTTCATCGCGCGCTCTACGGCGTGGATGGCTTTCGCAACATCGTCAAAAGCCAAGAGCGCTTCCCGGACACGCTCTGGCTTGCCTCCGATGCCGAGCAGGAGTCGACGCGCTTTCTCAGCTACGTCATCGAGAGCGAAGGCGGCGTGCGCGCACTCCTCACGGACCGCTCGGGCTTTGTGAATCCGCGCCTGTCGCGTCTCTACGGAATGGCCGCGGACGGGACCGATGAGAGCGTCTTTCGTCAGGTGGAGATGCCCGTGTCGCGCGGTGGAATTCTCACCCGCGTGGGCTTCAACGCGAGCCGGTCGGATCAGGTCGAACGCAACATCATCCAGCGCGGAATTTTCATTCTCCGCAACGTGCTCTGTGAGGACCCGGGCCCGCCTGCATCAGGCAACTTCGCCGCGGCCGCGGGACGTGTTCCACCCGAGAACGCGACGCATCGAGAGACCATCGCGTTCAAGACGCAGTGGGGCGCGTGTGCGAGCTGTCATGAGGAGCGCATCAACCCGCTTGGCTTTGCCTTTGAAGGCTTCGATGCCATCGGTCGCGAGATCACGATGGAGGGCGCGCGGCCCGTCGACACGCGTGCGGTTGCGTTCTTCGCGGGCGAGCGACGCAGCGTGGAGGACGCCTCGGATCTGATGACGCTCATCGCGGAACGCCCCTCCGCACATGCCTGCTACGCGCGCAGTGCGCTTGAGTTCTTGCTCGGCGGGATCCCTCAGGGCGAGGAGATGAATCTCGCCAATCGCGTGGGTCAGCGGAGCATCGAGAGCGACCTCTCCGTGAACGAGATCTTCCGCGACATCCTCGTCTCTGAAACCTATCGAACGCTTCGTACGCCCGGAGGTGCATCATGATTTTTCAGCAGCGCGTGAGTCGTCGCTTCTTCCTCGGTGGCTTGGGTGGGGCTGTCGTTGCGCTCCCATTTCTTGAGTCCCTTGCGCCCAAGCGCGCTGGCGCTTCCGATGGAGCCCATCCCTTCTTGATCAACTTCGTCCAGATCTTTGGCGTGCAGCAGCGATACCGCTTTGGTGGGCCGCACGGCGGTGAGACGGAGCGCTTCTGGCCGGACCTCGATGCGAGTGCGGGACGCGTGAACCTGAGCGATGGCGCGTTGCCCGACATCGCGACCAACGACCGCGCGGTCCACGAGCTTCGTGGTCTGGAGCAGCACTTGGCGATCCTCCGTGGAGTTCGTTTTCACGAGCTGAACGAGCAACACCACGAGACGCGCCGAACCCAACTCTTGACCGGCTCAGCACACAACTTCGAACGGCCCATTTCCGACAGGTCCTCGGAGCACCATCAGAATGCTTGGGGCCGCCACGAGAGCCTCGACTTCAAGGTGGCGCGCGAGCACGATGCGAGTCGCCCGATCCTCTGCGGCAAGAACACCGAGTTTGCGCAGATGAGCTTCGATCAGACCGTCTCGCGGGTGAGCACCGAGACGAATCCGATGACGGTCTACGACCTGCTTTTCCGCAGCGTGTCGTTGAGCGCGAACGAGCAGCGCCGCCGTCAGCTCGCGACCGATACTGTCGCGGCGGAGCTCAACAGCATCCGCATGGATACGCGCCTTTCATCGGAAGACCGTCAGCGCCTCGATCGGCACTTCGATGCCCTGCGTGACGTGGAGCGCTCGCTCACGTGCATGGTGCCTGAGATGGGCTCGCCCAGCCTGAGCAGCCTCCGTGCATCGCTTGCGGTCGTCCCGACGCTGCAAGACGACGGCATGTTTCACGGCGAGAGCCCCATCTACCAAGACCGCAACTACAACCAAGAGACGACCCAGGCGTTCATGGAAGTGCTGGCCCTCGGTGCCTCATGCAACGCGTTTCGATCGGCCGGGATCACGACCTCGGGACACTATTTCGCTCATACGGATATATTCTCGGATGAGGGCGAGCGCGGACAAGGTTTCGTGACCGCATACCATCCGATCTCGCACCGAACCCTCTCTCGCGATGGCTCAGGTGAGTGGGCGGGTGCAGGCGACATGGAGCACCACCGCATCGACCGCTGGCACCTGCGCCGCTTCCGCTTTCTTGTGGAGCGCCTGCGTGATCTTGGTGCGCTCAATGAAGGCGTCTGCGTCTACGCCAATGAGATTGCGACGGGCGCACATGAGGCCGCGGATGTTCCCTTCATCCTCGCGGGCAACTGCAAAGGACGCCTCCAGAACGGCTTCTACGCGGACCTTCATGGCCCCGGTGCGCCCGACCAGAACCGCTGCATCCCGAACAACCGCTTGCTCAACACGATCGGGGCCGCGATGGGCCTCCGCAGCGCCGATGGCGCGTTGCTGCATGACTTCGGTGGCATTCGGCCCGATGGAGGCGTGGATGAGGGCGGCCACATTGCGGACTTGGTGAACTTCAGCTGAGGCACGCCTTGCAGCGACGCTTCATATTGCCACATGATTTCAATATGAAGCGTCAGGCGACGTCGATCAAAAGCGGATGGCCGTGATCATCGTGGTCTGTCGATCGGCTGTGTACCTGCTGCCGTTGCAAAGCGAGACGGAGCCATCGGTCGACGTCGTGATGTAGACGGTGCGATCGGGGCCTATCGCCATCCCGCCGATGAAGCCGTCGACGCGACGAATGCCGAGAACCTCGATCGCGCCCGCGCTGAGGCGAACATGGCGAATGAGTCCTCTGGACCGACCCTCCAGCACTTCGGTTGTGGCGACAAAGACGGTGCCGTCGTCTGCTGCGCGAAGGTGTGCACTCGGCTCAAAGCCTGCGGATGAAGCGAAGATGGAATCGCCCGATACAGTCGACTCACCGCGCTGCACAACACGAAGGTGGTACGCGCGAGTGTCGCGCGCGAGCACCCAGTATCTGCCGTCGGAATATGCCGCGGTGATCTCGGAGAGAGACCCTGCAGCTGGGGGGTCGGCAAATCGGAGCGCCGGGGTCGGCAGGTCCAGATCCAACACGCGGTCACAAGCATCAGGTGCGCTGAAGCTGTGCTCTTCAATGCGCCATCGCGAACTCGTCTGCATGCACGAACCCGCAAACATGTCGCTCGGCGTCACGATGTAGAAGTGGTCCGCATCGACCCAGCCGATGGCCGATGGGCTTGCGGCCGTCGTCGTCCAAAGGGGACTCATCATCCCTTCCTCGGTGTAGCCAACGACATCCCGAAACTCGTTCAAGATGCTGACGCCGCCAAGCGTGCTCGACATGGTGTTCGACCAGAACCGGACGAGCCTGCCGTTGCTTGGGCCGGGTCGAAGTTGAACGTCGCTCACGCCGAACAAGACCTCGGAGCTTGTCACTGTGTCGATCGAGGTGGCGCCTTGGACTTCCGAGATCCCTGTAGTCGTTGTCGACCACGCGCCGCGCCGTCCTGGGGCTGGAGCCGCAAAAGAGGCGGTGCCTTCAAAGACGGTCTCGCACGTAGGCGGACCACCGAGCGAGCCGACACCGATGAGAAATCCTTCACTGCCTTGATGGGTTCCGTTGCAGAGGAGTGAGGGTGGTGCGTCGAAGGGAACGCCCGCATCGATCGGCTCCGCCGCAAGGTAGCCGTTCACGTAAAGCCGACCGTCGCCGCCGACCGCACCGCCACGCAGCCGTTGCTCGCCAGCGCCATCGAGGGGCAGGCGCCACAGCACGTTGCCAGCACCCTGCGCTGCGCAGCCCTCATCGATGAAGACGTCCATGTCTTCATCTTCACAATCGCACTCCGTTTCGGCGGAGACGACGCGGTTCGTGTCGGAAGCACTGTTGCCCGCGTCGGCGACCTCGCCCGTGCAGATCCCGCTCGAACCCGCTCGAACATGCACTGCAGTCGGGTCCCGTTTCCATGTTGGCCGTGACCACGATCGTCGCGTCGTTGCGCGTTGCATCGCGGCATCCCGCGGCAACGACCTGACATGCGCTGTTGCGCGCGATGGCTGCGACACCAAAGCGCTCGGGGAGCGTTCCAGAGAGGGCCGTGGAAGGCTCACCGCGTCGCCATGAGACGCGGCTTCGCGGGGATGTCGGGATCGTTCCAAGCGGTGCATCGGCGCATCGATTGATGACGTAGACCTCGATGGCGTTGGCCTGATCGGAGAGCGCCTGACTCGCAAAGCGCACCTCCACCGGGATCGTGCGCGTGCCGCACGAGGCGAGGCAGAACGCAGCCATCACGGGGATCGCGCGCTTCATCACGGCCATCCCATCACGGTGGGCGCGCCGAGCATTGCGTCGCGCGGCGAGGCGAGGATGCCGATCGTGATCGCACCTCCGATCACGAGCACACCGCCGACGACACCGAGCACGATCCAAAGCGTGTCGTCCTGCGCAGGGTTGACGATCGGCGTGCTTGGGCCGACGTCGATTCGATAGTCGTGCTCGGCCCGAAAGAGGATGTGACCGTGTGTGTCGCGCGCGGTTGCGGTGCACGATTGAATGGCCGAGGCGGCTTCGACATGCGCCTCCGATGCCTCTGTTGCGGAGACGGGTCCCTCAGCCTCGCAGGTGAGTGCGATCGCCGTCACGAGCCCCTCGGGTGCATTCGTCATCCGTGCAGTTGCTTGCGTTGCCTGCCTCTCGACTTGAAGCGACGGGGCATCCGCGGTGCGTGCGGCGCGCACGTCTTCGAAGCGCTGCGTGAAGGCCCGCGAGACGCCAGGTGGCACGGCAACGGTGCGGTCGATCGACACCGCAAAATCAATCTGCCCCTCAACCCGCGCGCCCGGTGCACCCTCGGTCTCGAGCAACACAGCCAAGAGTGCGTAGGCGTTTGCGAGCGCTGCAATGCTCGTCGAAGGGTCCTGAAAGGCCTCATCGAGCAAGCGCCGCGCACTCTCGAAATCAGCCTCCAGGTATGCGTTCAGCGCACGGTCATAGGCGCTCTCGGTTGCAGTCTCCTGAGCATGCAGCGCGGGCACAGAGAGCGCCGAGACGAGAGACACCAGAAGCGTGCCAGAGAGCGTTTGAGAGGCTCGCCAAGCGAGTGAACGAGGCGACCGAAAAGGCATGCACGCATCGTACGAGAAACGATGCGCGCGTTGCCATGCTTGATGCGAAGTCAGCGGACGCGAACGGTGACGCGATCAGGCCGGCGCACGTTGTCGAGGTAGACGTAGAGCGGCCGACTCTGGCGCCTCTGCAGCTCATCCATCACGCGACGAAAGCGCGAGAGCTTGGCGCGGTAGGGCCCGCGTCCAAGACGTACTTCGGTGCCGTCATCGCCCACAAAGAGCGTGATCTCCTCGTTCGCCTCGATGTGGATCTCCGCGATGCTCTCGCGACGCGCCAGGCCTGCCAGGCTCCACTCGGTGGAGAGTGCGATGGCCGAGGTGAGGAGCTCTGTGCGGTAGCTGCGGTCGCTTCGAAAGCGCGCCTCATCCACGCCAGTGATCACGGGCAAGTCGACAGGGTCTCCCTCCTCGAGCGACTTGAACACGGTGCCGTCTTCGTCGACGAGGTAGGTCGCGCCGAGCGCAAGCAAAAGCACAGGGGTGCGCTCTCGAACCTGGATCTCGAAGCTGCTTGGAAGGCGACGACGCACATGCGCCTCGGCGATCCAGGGGTGCGTCTGCAGGCTCGCTTCGATCTCCTCGGGCGAGTGCACAAAGACGTTGTCGCCAACGGCGATCCCGATCGTCTCTTCAATCTCATCGCGTGCAACACGCGCATTGCCCTCGACGGAGAGCGTCGTGATCGCGAACTCCGGTGAGTTGCGAACATAACGATCGGTCGCGCGGTAGAGCACCAGGCCCGCCTGAAGCAGCACCGCCGCAAGCGCGAGGCGACCCAGCAGAAGGAGCCCGTTGCGGCGCCTCGCAAGAAACGAAGCCACGGCCGCGCGAAACGCGTCGAGGCGTGCACGCAAGCGCTGCAAGAGGGGTGGACGCGTAGGCGTATGCGTGGGCGCGGGTGCCTCATCCTCTGCGCGCGTGAGCTTGCGGTTGGTGCGTGCACCAGCCTCAACGACCCGCTTGGCTGCAGGTGTCGGGATGCTCGGGCGCGCGCGTACCACACGCACATTCATGACTTCGCTGCCTCCGCGAGACGCGCGAGAAGCTCGGGCCCTGTGCGGGTGATGTCGCCTGCGCCGAGTGTGATGACAACGTCGCCCGGAAGAATGCGTGCCGCGATGCGCTCTGCAGAGGTCGCGCGTGCACCAATCCACGTCACATCGCGATGCCCGTGACGACGGATCGCATCGGCAAGCTTGTCGCTCGTTGCGCCCTCAATCGGCGCCTCGCCCGCGGCATAGACATCGAGCAGCAGAAGCACATCCGCGCGATTGAACGCGCGCGTGAGTTCTTCAAAACACGACTGTGTGCGCGAGTAGCGATGCGGCTGAAACGCAACGACGATGCGCCTTCCATACGCACGCTGCGCTGCCTCGAGCGTCGCCTGCACCTCGGCCGGGTGATGGCCGTAGTCGTCGACGACCGTGACGTTCTCCTTCGTCTCGCCGACGATCGTGAAGCGACGCTGCACGCCACCAAACTCCGCGAGTGCCTTGCGCGTGACCTCCTCGGGCACCTCAAGCTCATCGGCCACCGCGATCACCGAGAGCGCGTTGAGCACGTTGTGAATGCCCGGCATACGTACAGTGTAAGTACCCGCGCTCTTGCCGCGACGCACGAGCTCAAAGCGTGTGGAGAGGCCTTCGACAACGGGGTTGCGCGCGCGGTAATCCGCTTGTGCGGCAAGGCCGTACGTCGCGATGCGCTTCTCGATGTCCGGCAAGATTGCCTGCACGTGCGGGTGATCGAGGCACGCGACGACAAGGCCGTAGAAGGGCACGCGGTTCGCGAACTCGACGAAGGCCGCCTTCACGCGCTCATGCGTGCCGTAGTGATCGAGGTGCTCCGCATCGATGTTCGTGATGACAGCGATGACGGGCGAGAGGTGAAGGAAGGAGCCATCCGACTCATCGGCTTCTGCAACCAAAAGGTTGCCTGTTCCCATCGCGGCATTGGAGCCGAGCGAGTTGAGCTTTCCGCCGATCACGACCGTGGGGTCGCGTCCTGCCTCGCGCAGCACCGTCGAGATGAGCGAGGTCGTGGTCGTCTTGCCGTGCGAGCCAGCGATCGCGACGCCGTCTTTGAGGCGCATCAATTCAGCGAGCATCTCGGCACGCGGAATGACCGGAATCGCGCGCGCTTTCGCCTCGACGATCTCGGGGTTGTCCTTCTGCACCGCCGAGCTGAAGACGACGACATCGGCATCGCCGACGTGCTCTTTCTCGTGGCCCACAAAGGTGCGCGCACCGAGCTGCTCAAGGCGCTTGGTGGTGTCACTCGCGCGGGCATCTGAGCCTGTCACTGCGAAGCCGCTCGCGAGGAGCACTTCGGCAATGCCGCTCATACCGATGCCGCCGATGCCGATGAAATGAATGGTGCGTACACGACCGCGGAACATGCGAGCCGGATAACACGGAGCCACGAGAGAGCCGCAATTTCCGCCGCGTCTGATCCGGGCCTCGCCGTGACCCGTACGATGCGAGAGGTCGGGGCGAATCGTTGCAATGACAACGAATAACCGCGATAGGATCGGCACCTTCCTGCGTCTCAGAACCTCGCGAGGCTTCGATGGAACAGACCCGAACGGCTCGTCATCTCCCGATTGCTGCTGACTCAACCCCACAGCGTGATGCCGCCGATGACCTCTACGCGCACGTACCGAGCGGTTGGTTTGTGCTCGCGCATTCCAAGGAGCTCCGCAAAGAGAAGCTCCTCACACGGCGCTTGGCGGGCCGAGAGATCGTGCTCTTCCGAACGGCCTCGGGTGCGCTCTCTGCGGTTGATCCGCACTGCCCACACATGGGTGCGCACTTCGGTCATGGCGGGTGTGTGAAGGGCGAGACGATCGCGTGTCCCTTTCACGACTTCCGATTTGATCGTGATGGAAAGTGCGTCGCAACGGGCTACGGCACACCGCCTCCGCCGCGTGCGAAAGCCAAGACGCATCCGGTGATCGAGCGGCACGGCGAGATTCTCGTCTGGCACGGCAATGCGAATGAAGAGCCCTCGTTCGACGTGCCCGAGGTCGACACGGAGGGCTTCATGGAGCCGCTCTTTGAGGAGCACATCCTGCGCGGCCATCCCCAAGAGACGAGCGAGAACAGCGTCGACTTTGGCCACCTCGGCATCGTGCACGGCTACCAAAACGTGAAGGTGCTGCGCGAGCTCATCCCCGCGCCGGGCTACCTCTCGGTGCAATACGCGATGGACCGTCCCTTCGTGACGGGCGTGCCCGGCCTTGGAAAGCTCTACGCCGAATTCTTCATTCACGTGTACGGCCTTGGCTACTCGCGCGTCGAAGTGAACGTGCCGGAGTACGGGTTTCGCTCACGCCATCTCGTCTACGCGACGCCGATCGATCGCGAGCAACTCAAGCTCTACACGGGCTTCACCTTCCAGCCCTTCAAGGGCCCCGAGGCCATCCCGCGCATCATGAAGCGGCTTCCTCTCGGCCTCGCGAATCGCTTGATTCGCAAGGTCGCGATGGAGATTTTCGTGCACGACGTGAAACAGGATTTCGCGATCTGGAAGAACAAGCGCTACGTGCACCCGCCGCAGCTCGCACAAGGCGATGGGCCCGTGGGTGCCTACCGTCGCTGGTGCAAGCAGTTCTATCCGAGCCTACAACAGGCGCCCGCTCCCGCAGCGGACTCGTGACTTGTTCGTCATATTGCAATAGGATGTCCATATGAACAGAAACATCGCCCTTGGTCTCGCCTCGCTCGCCTTGGTGTCGCTCGCATCCTCGTGCACGAGTGCGCCCGCGGATGTTTCTGGCGTCTGGTCCGTCAACCTCACCAACGGCGCGAACGGATGCATGGTGAGCGGCTGGACGGCGGGCGAGACCTCTGCGGGCGTGCCGATGACGATCACGCAATCTGGTTCGACCGTCACCGCCGATATCGGAGGCCCGGCAGCGGTCCTGCTCAATCTGGCGCTCGGCACAAGCCGTCTCACGGGCGTCGTGAACGGCTCCACAGTCGACCTCCATGCCGATGGCCGCCCTGGCGCCGAGGGCGCATGCGCGTTCACGAGCCAGCTCGACATCACGCTTCGCGTTACGGGCGACACGCTCACGGGCACCACAAGCTGGAGCTACAACGCGAACGCGAGCCCGGAGTGTGACTACCGCGCGACCTGTGAGTCGGTCCAAGCGCTCAACGGCGCGCGTCCGCCGCGTTGAGCGGGAGAATCGCAGACGCAGCGAAGTGGCCCGCGCTACCCTCGCGGCATGAATGGTCGTGCGCCTTCCCCACTTCCGCGTCGCGTTGTCTTGCGAGGCGGTCTCGCCACATTCGCCTCCCTGATGGGCGGCCGCCTTCTCTCTGGTTGTAGCTCGCCCTCACCGAGCGATGCGGGCGCCGATGGAGGACCCAGCTTGGACTCCGCGCTTGGAAGCGACGCGCCGCTCGGCGATGCCCCGCTCGCGGATGCGTATGTCCCTCAAGATGCCTTCAGCGCGACAAGCTTTCAGCCCAATGCACTCGGTGCTCGCCCCGCACTCCGCTCGCTCATCGGCGAGATGGGTCCCCTCCAAGCGGCCAATGCCGATGGTGTGCGACTCCCTGCAGGCTTCACGGCGCGTATCGTCGCGGTCAGCGGCGAGACCGTCCCAGGCACCACCTACGAGTGGCATATCTACCCGGACGGCGGCGTTTGTTTCCCCTTGCCCGATGGCGGCTGGGTCTACACCTCGAACTCGGAGTTCCCGCTGACGGGTGGCGTCGGTGTGCTTCGCTTCGATCGCAACGGTGTGCTTGTCTCCGCGACCCGCATCCTCGACCGAACCAACGTGAACTGCGCCGGTGGCGACACGCCATGGGGCAGCTGGCTCTCCTGTGAAGAGATTGGACGCGGCCTTGTCTGGGAGACCGACCCACTCGGAGTCCAAGCCGCGCAAGCTCGTCCTGCGCTTGGCCGGTTCAAGCACGAGGCTGTCTGCGTCGACCCAAGCACCAACCAGCTCTACCTCACCGAGGATGAGCCAACGGGGTGCTTCTACCGCTTCACGCCCGCGATGCTCACACCCGCAGGCCACGCAGATCTGCGCGCTGGAACATTGGAGGTTGCCTCGGTGGTCGATGGCACGGTGACCTGGCTTGCCATCCCCGACCCGGAGTTCACAGGCAGCGTCGCGGTGCGCGAGCAAGTCGAGGCCGCGACGCACTTCCGTGGCGGTGAAGGCATTTGGTTCCACGCAGGCGTCGTCTATTTCTCCACCAAGGGCGACAACAACATTCGCGCGTTCGATATACGCACGCAGCGCATCCGCGTCCTCTACGACCCAGCCACTTCGCCCGACCCGATCCTTCGCGGCGTCGACAACCTCACGGTGAGCTGCTGCGGTGATGTCCTCGTCGCAGAAGACGGTGGCGACATGCAGATCGTCGCGATCCTTCCGGACGGAACACTGCGCCCACTCGTGCAGATCGAGGGGCAGGATGGCTCGGAGATCACGGGTCCTGCGTTTGACCCAAGCGGCACGCGTCTCTACTTCTCCTCGCAGCGCGGCGGCGCGACCAATCGCGGCATCACCTACGTGATCGAAGGCCCCTTCCACGCCCCCGCGTAAGCGCACAGCGGTGTCGGAGAATCCGCATGGTTCTCCGGGCGAACACCTTTCTTCACGCAGTCGACATGTCGGCCCGACATTGGGGGGCTAGGTTGTGCGTTCGGAGTTCGAGCGATCGCGTGGATTGGCTTCACAGCGACGGACGCGAAAATGCATCCGCACTCGAGACTGAAACGACATGGACGAACGTCTTCAAGCATTGGGCATCCCCACGCCGCCTCGCTGGCGAAAGTGGGCATTTCGCATCGGCATCGTCGTAGTGCTCCTCGCACTCCTTAGCGGCTGCCTCCTCTTCTTCCGCAGCCGCCAATCTACCGCACCGCGCTTTGAGGAGACGGCGGTGGTGAGTGGCGAGCTCGTCGCGACGGTCACGGCGACAGGCACGCTCGTGCCGCGCAACACGGTCGACGTGGGCCCTGAAATCTCGGGTCGCGTCCGCCTTGTGAACGTCGATGCGAACGACCACGTGACTGCGCAGCAAGTGCTCGCCGAGATCGACACGGTGCAGATTCAAGCGCAGGTGCGCACGGCCCGCGCAAACGTTGCCAGCGCGACGGCGCAGGTGGCGCTTGCCCGCGCAGCCCTGGTCGATGTGCAGAACACACTGCGACGCACGACGCAGCTCCATGAGCGTCAGCTCGCCTCGGATCAGGAATTCGATGCGGCAACCGGTGCAGTGGCACGCGCCCAAGCAGAAGTCTCCGCGGCCCTTGCGCGCACCTCGGTTTCACGCGCGGAGCTGGATCGCATCGCAAGCGATCTCGATCGCGCGCAGGTGCTCTCACCCATCGACGGAATCATCCTCTCGCGCGCAGTCGAGCCAGGCCAAAGCGTGGCGGCCACGTTGAGCTCGCCCGTCTTCTTTCGCATCGCCGAAGACCTCTCCGAGCTTGAGCTTCACGTGAATGTGGACGAGGCCGATGTGGGCTCGGTGCATGAGGGGCTTGAGTCGACGTTCACCGTCGATGCCCATGCCGATCGCACCTTCCGTGCGTCGATCGCGCGCCTTCACTACGCCTCGGTCACTGTCGCAAATGTCGTCACCTATGAGGCAGAACTCGCCGTCGACAACGCCGATGGCGCGCTTCGTCCAGGCATGACGGCCACGGCCACGATCGTCACCGACAGGCGCCCCGACCAGCTGCTTGTACCCAACGCGGCCCTGCGCTTTGTGCCTCCGATCGAGAGCCGCTTTGGTGGCCCGCGCGCGCAAGCAACGACTGGGACCAATGTCTGGATCATGCGTGACGGAGTGCCGACGCCGGTCCCCGTGGAGACGCACGGCACCGATGGCCGCAACACGTCGATCACAGGCGAGGGCATCGCCGTGGGCGTCGAGGTGCTCACTGGCCTCGCGCGCGAGGATGGAACGCCCGAAGCCCCTGAGGCCGAGTGACTTCGCTCGTCGAGATCCGCGATGTGCGGAAGGTCTACGGCTCAGGCGAGACCGAGGTGCGAGCGCTCGACGGTGTCTCGACCGACATCCACGAGGGTGACTTCGTGGCCGTCATGGGGCCGAGCGGCTCGGGCAAGTCGACCTTCATGAACATCCTCGGCTGCCTCGATGTGCCGACGAGTGGCTCCTACCGCATGCGTGGCGTGGAGATAGGCACCCTCAAGCGCGACGAACTCGCCCTCCTGCGTCGTCATCAACTCGGCTTTGTCTTCCAGGGCTTCAACCTGCTCGCGCGCACGACGGCGTTGGAGAACGTTGAGCTTCCCCTTCTCTACCAAGGCGTTGCGCGCGCAGAGCGCATTCAGCGTGCGATGGATTCACTCAAGCGCGTCGGTCTCGGCGACCGCGCGAATCACCTTCCGAACGAGCTCTCCGGTGGTCAGCAGCAGCGTGTCGCCATCGCGCGCGCGCTCGTCTCGCGGCCCGCGGTGATCCTCGCGGATGAGCCCACGGGCAACCTCGACTCGACGCGCAGCGAGGAGATCATGCGGCTTCTCGTCGAGCTCAACGAGCAGGGCTGGGTGGGTGCGGGGGGAGGACGCATCACGATCGCGATGGTCACGCACGAGCCCGACATGGCGGCCTTCGCGCGGCGCATCCTCAACTTCCGCGACGGCAAGATCACGAGCGACATACGTCAGCGCCCAATTCCGGACGACACGATCCCGAACGACACGACTGAGCTTGGCGCGGGGGCCGCATGATCATCACGACGATTCTGATGTCGCTCACGGCCATTCGCCGCAACGCGATGCGCTCCTTCCTCACAACGCTCGGCGTGATCATCGGCGTCGCCTCCGTCATCGCGATGGTCACGCTCGCACGCGGCGCGACGGCCAGCGTGACGAACGACATCTCGGCGATGGGCAGCAACATGCTCGTCGTCGTCCCCGGCGCCGACAGGCGCTTTGGCTCAAGCGCGAGCGCGGTGCCTTTCACACTGAACGACATCGCGGCGATTCGAAATGAAGTGCCCACGGTCGCCATCGTCGCGCCCACCTCAGGCGGCGCAGCGCGCGTCGTCTACGGCAACCAGAACTGGTCCACCGGTGTCACGGGCGCCGACAACAACTACTTCCGCGTGCGCAACTGGGCCATCGCGCTCGGTCGCGAGTTTCTCGACAGCGAGGTGCGCTCGGGCTCGGGCGTCTGCATTCTCGGCGAGACCGTGCGGCATGAGCTCTTTGGTGCGGGCGACCCCACAGGCGAGCGGGTCCGCGTGGGCACGACGAGCTGCGAGGTGATCGGTGTGCTCGAGGCGAAGGGCCACTCGACCTTTGGCGAGGATCAAGACGACTTCCTTGTCCTGCCGCTCGTGACCTTTCAGCGTCGCATCGCAGGCAACGAGAACATCGGCGCTGTGCTCGTCTCCGCGCGCGAGGGCGTGCCCACACGCGATGCACAGCTCGACATCCTCTCCCTCCTTCGACAGCGCCGTCGGATTCGTCCCGGCGATGAAGACAACTTCGTTGTGCGCGACATGCAGGAGGTCGGGCAGATGGTCAGTTCCGTCACGGGCGTGCTCACGACGCTCCTTGGCGCCATCGCGGCCGTGAGCCTCCTCGTCGGCGGCATTGGCATCATG
>JBILQT010000531.1:0-3368 GCA_044373065.1 Sandaracinaceae bacterium | reverse complement strand
TCTCAAGGACCGGGCTGCATGAGGCGCTTTGCACCGATTGGTGCGCGGATGCTTCAGCTCACATTCGCAAAAGCCTTCAAATGCATGGGGTTGCGTGGCACGGGCGCTGCTCAATGGAGGCTTAACCGAGAGCGCGCTTCGAACCCGAATGCGCGCCTTCTCGGGCCCTAGAGGAGTCGCTCATGAAGAACAAAGCCGTATTTGGAATTTTGCCTACGCAGTCGGACGCCGAGAGGTTGATCTCGGATCTTCAGCTCAAGGGCTTCTCACTTCTCGACATCTCCGTGCTCCTTCCGAACAAGGGCGCGACGCGCGATTTTGCGCATGCACAAGGTACCAAGGCGCCTGAGGGCGCGGTCGCTGGCGGAGGCGCTGGAGGCGTTGCTGGAGGCGTACTCGGGCTCCTCGTTGGCTTGGGCGCGTTGGCGATTCCAGGCCTCGGTCCCCTTCTCGCGGCAGGCCCTGTGATGGCTGCGTTGAGCGGCATCGCGGTTGGTGCAGCGGTGGGCTCGATGACGGGCGCGCTCATCGGTCTTGGCATCCCTGAGATTCAAGCGAAGGCCTACGACACCAAGATTCAGGGCGGCAACGTCCTCGTCGCCGTGCACACCGTCGATGCGAGTCAGGTCGAGCGCGCGAAGGAAGTGTTCGTTGCGCACAAGGTGCAGGACATCGCAGTCACGGCCGAGGTCGACGCACCGGACTGGCAGGATTCGCCGGTTTCCCTCGCGGGAAAGCAGCCCGGCATTCACCCGACGCCGATTCTCTGAGGGCTGCAATGCAAGACCCTTCCTTTCTTCCGCAGCACCTCGTCAGCACGTTTGCGTTCGCGCTCTCGTTCTCTGTCACCGCATTCAGCGCGCTTGGTTGCTCGCATAGCCCCCCGCCTGAGCCGCAGCATGCCCGTGCCCATGATCAAGACCATGGCGACGACCACGCGCGCGACGACGACCACACGCAAGCGGAGCACCGTGCTTCACCAACGCGCACAAGTGTCGCGCGGGTCGAGCATGTCGAGGAGCAAGGCCCTCCTCCTGCAACGGCGATGGATCAATCCAACGCGCCTGCGGACATGGAGATCACGCGTCGCATTCGTGCGGCCGTCGTGACCGATGCCGCGCTCTCGGTGGGCGCACGCAACTGCACGATCATCACGCGTGGGGGTGTCGTCACATTGCGCGGCGACGTCACTGCTGCGGAGCGCGATCGCATCGCCGTGCATGTCCAGGCCGTGCCTGGAGTGCTGCATGTCGACGACCTCCTCGTCGTGCCCTGAACACCTTCATCAAACCTTTCTAGACCCCTTTCGAAAAGAGAAATCACCATGGAAAATCAAGCCATTCTCGCGCTCGTCGAGCGCATCGTGAACGCCCCCAACAACGACGCGCGCGTCAAAGAGTTGATGAACTTCGCCCCTGAGGCATTGCTTCATCGCGCAGGCCTCACGCATCGCTCGAGCCTTCTTGAGTCGACGCTCTCGTACACAGGCGCGATGACCGTCGGCATGTTCATGGGTGCGAGTGCTGCACTGATGCTCGTGCCTGGTGCACGCAGCGAGCTTCGTGCCCGCTTTCGCAAGAGCCTGGACAGGCTCGATCGCGACGAGAAGCCGAGTTCAGGAAACCACATCGATACCAAGGCCGATGGGCATTCCTCGCGTGACCCATCGACCAGCATGACGGGTCGCTCCGACCGTCAGTCGATCGTCTCGGCGCCCAACCACGGCTGATCCGGAAGCGGATTGCGCAGCGCGTCACCGCGAAGAGATTGTCGGGGACACCGTGATCGCCCTACCGTGCGCACATGGAAGTTCGCTCTCTTCGCTTTGGTTTCTGTTTCGGCACAGCCGCACTCGCCCTCACGTTCGGCTGTGACCCGATGACAGTGGATGAGCCTGATGCCTTCACGCGCCCGAGACGGGATGCGGCCGAGGTGAGCGATGCGAACATCGACGCGTTCGTGCGTCGCGACGCAGGCCCCTGCATGACAGCGGCAGACTGCGATGACGGCATCTTCTGCAATGGCACCGAGACGTGCGCTGCAACCGTGTGTCAGCCAGGAACGCCACCGACATGCGACGACTCGCTCGCGTGCACTGTCGACACCTGCGACGTCTCACGCAACAGGTGCGCAAACACGGCCGTGGATGCCGACCGCGACATGCACGGCGACATCACCTGCGTGAGCGCAAGCGGCGAGGCTCTTGGCGATGATTGCGATGATCGCGATGCGCGGCGCGCACCCGGCAACCTTGAGGTCTGCGACGTGCTCGGCGTCGACGAGGACTGCAACCTCGACACGCGCGGCGGCATCGACATGGATGGCGACGGCTTCGAAGACAGCCGCTGCTGTAACCCGATGCGTGCGGGGCAAACCACACGCAACTGCGGCCAAGACTGCGTGGACTCGAACCGCAGTGTGAACCCGATGGGCACCGAGACCTGCAACGGCATCGATGACAACTGCAACGGCACGCCCGACGAGATCTGCATCTGCACACCGGGTGTGACCCGCGGATGTCTGGAGCGCGGTGTGTGTGCAGCAGGCGTCCAGACCTGCACCGATGGGCTTGTCTGGTCGAATTGTTCGATCGCTCCCGCAGCAACCGACGTCTGCGATGGACGCGATGAGAACTGCGATGGACGTGTCGATGAGGGCACGACCGTGCAGTGCTGGCTCGATGTCGATGGCGATGGATTCGCCGATCGCGATCGTGCGCCCGAGAATCTCTGCCCCGACGTCGCTGGTGGCTGCCCGGTCAACTACACCGATGTAGACCCAGCAACACGAGGTGATTGCTGCGACGCAGACCCGCGTGCCTTCGAGGGACAGACCCAATATTTCGATACGATTAGTTTCTGTGGAAATTACAACTTCGATTGCGATGCCGCGGGGGCGGAAACGCCGCGCTGGAGCGGCTACGTCAATGACGACATGCAGGACCCGCTGCATGAGCCCGAGTGCCTCAATGCCTTCTCCGCTGCGGCTTGTGCACGAGAAAGCGCATACCAGGCGGGCAACCCCGAGTGGCTCTCATCGAGCCTTCCTCGATGCGGCGAGGGCGGAAACCTCGTCAATAGCTGCACGTGGGTTTACGTGGCGCCACTGGGCCGCGATGCCTGCTTCTTTGCTCCAGCGGGGCAACGCCAGCCATGCCGATGAACCCTTCATCACGATCCGCAAAGGCTGTGCTCTTTGCGGCGATGTTGAGCGCGCTCGGCTGCGATCCCCAGGTCATCGACGAGGGCGATGCCTTCCGCGGGCGACGCGATGCGTATGTCACCCCCGATGCACGCATCGATGCTTGGAGCACCGACGCGGGGATGATCGCCTGCGCGGACAACGAAGCATGTGACGACGGCATCGAG
>JBILQT010000532.1:0-3368 GCA_044373065.1 Sandaracinaceae bacterium | reverse complement strand
CCGGCTCAAGCTCGTCTTCTCGAAGGTTGTATCCAAGTGCGACGAATGTTGGATCCACGAGCCGATCAAGTGCCCGCTCATCGATGTCGGCGAGAGGCTGCTGGTCCGCCTTGAAGAGCGTTGCCGTCGCATGTTCGACGCATCGCTTGATCATTGCCCAGTCGGTGCGCTCTGCACGCGTCTTGGTCACGCGGAGGGTCTGCAATGCCTCGTTCGCGCGCTCAACGACACGCTCGATGTGTTCCCTGCCATACGCGTGAATCGGTACTGTCGTCTCCAGATACTTCTCGCGAAGCACGACGTAGAGCTGGCTGTCCGTGCGCTGGAAGCGCTCGCGTACACGAGAGTGATGGCCGCGCTGCCTCGAATCGTCCTCGTGCGTGTCGAAGACATTCTCCCTCGTGGCGTCGGGATAGACCTCTCGCCACTGGGCAACAAGGTGCTCCTCCCAGCTGTGTTCGAGCTGTCGCTTCAGCTCGCGAAGCGACTCCACACGGGTGCAGAAGATGAGGGTCTTCTCTTGGCGAAGCGCGGCGCCAAGCGCGTCCTTCACGACGAACGAAAGCTTGGGATGCACATCGTGGTCATCACGGATCCCGTTCAACACGCCGCGAAGCACGCTTCGATACTTCTCGGCATCGCCACCGATGCGCGTCTCCTTGTTTTGCATGAGGTCGCCTTCGCGCGCAGCCCCGTATGACGAGACCATGTTGATCTGCACGGCAGCCTTGTGGGTCCGGCTCTTCTCTTGGAAGAGCTGCGCGATCAATCGCTCGTAGAGAAGGAACGGAAGTGCCTCTCCGCCTTGGGGACGAAGCTTCTTTCGCGCGTGCGCTCGATAGACGCGCTTGTCGTCGCGAAGGCTGCGAATCATCCACTGACGAAACCCAGGCTCGATGCGCTCCCGCTTGAGCCGGAGAAGCCTTCGCGCCTCACGCACCACGTGAACGAGCGCCTGTGAGTCGACGTCCCGCTCCAGGGTCGGGTCGCTCAGGAACGCTTCTCGAAACGCGTCAGCGCCCCCGTCGAGTCGACGCCAGGCAGCCTCGAAGTCGGTGTATGCGGCCTTGTACTCGCCAATGTCACTCAGCAGCTTTCCCGCGCGATCGGCCTCACCCGGTGAAGCGCTTCGCGCGAGCGAGAAGAGGTGGAGCACTTGCCGAAGCTCATCCACCTCCAACTGGAACGGGGTCGCCGTGAGAAAGAGCGCCTTCTCGAATCGCCCATCGAAAATCTGCCGAACCGCCGTGGCACGTACAGAGGCCGCGTTCTTGAGCTTGTGCGCCTCATCGATCACGAGGAGGTCGACCTCTGGGATCAGTTCTCGGATGAGCCGAAATCGAAGGTCTGCGAGTCCGGCTTCGACGGCTTCGCGATTCTCAAAATAGTCGAGCCCGAGCTTATCCCAGCTCTCGGTGATCTTTGCGCGCTGCGGGCTGCCATCCTCTCCAAGCACCTCCGTTCGCAGTCCCTCAATCTCCGACCAGGCGACCTCGTCGAGAAAACTCTCTTCGCGGACATCACAAGGCAAGAACTGAGGCAGCGCGCGCCCTTCGGCCTCGCGGTAGCGTCGAAACGCTGCATCGCGTGTTTTGTGATGCACCCTCGTCCACACGAAGAAGAGCGAGAGCAAATAGCAGTTGTGCTCCATCGCGCGTGCGCCCTGAAACATCGTGACGGGCGCGATGATGATCTTCTTGTCCCGGTGCTTCACAAACTCGCGAAGCGTCTTCACCGCTTCGAACTGCCCCGCGAATGGACGGTACATGGCCGAATCGCCCGACGCGAACGCTCGAAACTCCTTCTCCCACTTCGTGTTGAGGTCGGGCCCTGGCGTCAGCACGAGCGTCTTGGCTGCGTCGCTTTGGTGATGCCGCGCAGCGATCACGCCAAGCGCCTCGTAGGTCTTTCCCATGCCGACCTCGTCGGCCAACACGACGCCTGGCTGCGTGTCCAAGAGGGTCAACGCGCGAAGCACCGTGTCCTCTTGCCGCTCCACATCACGCGTCGGCACCGTGAGGCTGCGTGCGCCCGCATCGAGATGAAGAAAGCCGCGCAACCATGCGCGATCACGCTCAGTCATGGGTCTGCTCCAGTTCGTAGAAGCTCGAGACATCGCTAAGCCACGGGCGCCCAGTCGCAGAGGGCGCGAGGGCCTTGAGGTCAGTCGTCAGTGCCTGGCAGAAACAGGCGAGCT
Source organism: Sandaracinaceae bacterium (assembly GCA_044373065.1). Taxonomy (GTDB): domain Bacteria; phylum Myxococcota_A; class Polyangia; order Polyangiales; family Sandaracinaceae; genus JAFLCL01. Next base: position 1,171 of record JBILQT010000532.1, on the reverse strand, counting down.
CTTCTTTCTTCGCCTCCCGATCGCCGTCTTCAGGAAGGGCAACGGTCAGAAGCGTTCGCCTCAGCTCGGCGCCGTAGAACCAGGCTTCATCTCGACCGAGCTCGATGTCGGCGAGTTCCCGCATCTTTGACCACGCTGTCTGTGCCCCGAGAGAGCCGTACAAACGAAGTCGAAACGAAGCGAGGGATGTCGGCTGAGCAAGGTCATACGCAACGCCCCACCAGGCCTTGAACACGTCGTTTGGGCCAAACCCCTCGCCGAAGATTGCTTCCAACGCTGAGCTCTTGCCTGCGAGTCCACGGTCGCGCGCCAACGTCGTGAGACGCTCCACGCCCATGCGCTTCCCGAGCAGCGCAAGCAGGTCGCGCAGGTCGAGCGATGGAATCGATGCGCCCGGTGGCAGCGCAGCCAAATCAGCAACGCGAATCGGAATCGGCCAAGTGCGCTCGCTCGCATCGAACGAGAGTTCCGCGAGGTCTGCCCGAAGGACGAAGGGCGAGATGACCGAGTCGACCTGCGGAGCGCCCTGACCCTCGGCAATGACCTCGATGCCGTATCGCAGTTTCCAATCACCGAGGGGTGGTTTGGCCTCGGTGGCCCAACACACTGTCAGCGTGCCTTCACGCGCATCGAACACCGCATCCTCAATCCAGACCGAGAGGTCTGAGTGCAACACTGGGAACTCGGGCGTTGTGCAAACCACGTCGCTCTGAGAGCGAAGCACGAGATCGGGAAAAAGGTCTGGCAGCGTGACGCGACCTTGAACGACGGCGAGCACACCAAGCTCGACATTCCCTCCTGCCTGAACGTCACGCAGCATCGCCATGCGTGATGCGTTGGGAGAGCCCGAAAGAATGTATGTGAGCTCCACGCCTTTTCGCTTCGTCGCAATCGCGAAGAGCTTCGCGTGAAGGTTGCGTCGCCGAGGCCGACCGCTGTCTTCCAGCTTCGTCGAAGGATGCAGCCAGAGGCGCACTGCATATGTCGCGGAGAGGTGTTCCACGATGGTCTTCGGAAGCGGAATCGTGGGTGGAGCGACGACCCAAAATCGATTCTCGGCAAGAGCCTCCTCGGCATCCTCGAACTCCCACCGTCGACCGTCTCCGCGCGCGTCTTGGTAGGAGAGCATCGTCGCGCCCACGGACGTTGGCGTCAGGTACTCCACGACCTC
>JBILQT010000530.1:0-3390 GCA_044373065.1 Sandaracinaceae bacterium | reverse complement strand
CCATTGGGCCCCTCGACCGCCTGGCCGACGACGTTCTGCTGGGTCGTGAATGTCCAGGCGCGCGTGGAGGTCTGGGGTCCGCGGCGCGAGGTGCGTCCGGTATGCCGACGGTTGCCGCGGGCCTGCGTGGTCGTGCTCTCATCCTCGGGGCGCTGGGTCTCGGTGGGCGCAACGGGGGCGACGTTCGTCGGGGCGTTCTCGACGGTGTAGAGGGGCCCCTCGGGGCCACCGATGCGGGTGTTGTCGGTGTCGTGGTCCTGCGCGAGGTAGATGCCGCCCATCGCGATGACCGCTGCGGTCCACATGCCGCCGTACATGAGCCAATCCTTGCGCATCGGCGGCGCTTATCATGTTTCCTCAGGAGGAGCGCGCGCGGGCTTTGGGTGGGCGCCTTGTGCTGCTGCTGCTTTTGAGACCGCAGCCTTTTGCGCCGACGAGGCTGACGTACGGAGGTGCCTAGAACGCAGCGCGCTTGGTCACGCATCCCTCGCCTGAGATGACGCCGACCGAGCGCCAACGCGGCGTTCAGTCATCTCTGGTTCTTGTCCTCGGTCCTTCACGGATCGATCAGGGAGAGCAGACCAAGAACAATGCTGGACGCCGCGTTGGTGCTCGACTTCGACTTGGCGGCGAGCGTGATCGGAGACTCGCTTGGGGCGTTCTGGGTAATTCCGTACGTCGTCCGGGTTGGCGTCAGAGCGGCGTCTTCTGGGCGGCGGTCTCGGCGGTCTGCGAAAGAAAGCGCTGTACGAATCGTGCCGCCGAGGATGAGATGGGCGCGGAGGTCAGCATGAGAAAGACGCTCAAGGAATTGCTCCAGGCACAGGTTCTGTTCCCTCCCCAGTTCTTGGCCGTTGAGGCGCAAGTGCATGCGTTCGGTATCGACTACGAGCGCGCGTATGCGGAGAGCGAGGGGCGTGTGCTCCATCTTGTGCTCCTCGCGCTCGGTGTTCCGCTGCCAGAGATCATCAAGTCGTCGACGTCGTCTGCGTCGGAGCCGGGTTGGGATCTCGCGAGCCTCCGCCGCAGGTTCCCGCTGGAGAGCCTGCCGCTCATGACCGCGCGTGGTCCGCGCATTCCATTGATTGAGTTGATGGAGCGCCAGGTGCAGACGGTGGTGCCTGCGGGTCTCCCGGCCGAGGCCAAAGAGAGACTGGCCGCCCTGGGGACCGACTACGAGCGTGCCTATTGGGACGACGAACAGGTGGCGTTGCTGCTGCTGCTCGTGTTTGGTGCGGATGTCGCCGCGTGGGTGTCGTGGCATCAGGAGCAGCCGCGCCCTGCGCCGCCGGACGACGATGAGACGCTCCGAGCACGCTGGCCCCTGCACAGGGTGCTGGCGCTCGTGTCTGAGGCGTAGCGAAGCGGCAGAGACTGCGGCCGCGGCCTTTGCGCCGACCGCGCTGACGTGCGGAACCACCCAGAAGGTGTCGCGCTTGGTTACGCATCCCTCGCCCGAGATGACGCCGACCGAGCATCGACGCGGCGTTCAGTCATCTCTTGTTCTTCTGGGGATGTTCGGAGTGAACCGAAGGAGCGCAGATGAAGAACATGCTGGACGCCGCGTTGGTGCTGGATGGCGGCTTGGCGGCGAGCGTGAACGGGGGCTCGCTTGGGGCGTTCTGGGTAATTCCGTACGTCGTCCGGTTTGGCGTCAGAGCGGGCGTCTTCTGGGGCGGCGGAGGCGCTTTGACGAGTCGGAGGCGAGTTCCCACTGCGACCTCGCCGCCGGAAGGCCCCAAAGCCCAGTGCGCGCTGCGACCTCGTCTCTGGGAGGCCCCAAAGAACAGCTTTCGCTGCGACCTCGCCTCTGGGACGCCCCACGGCCGACTTCCGCCGGAAACTCGGGTTTTGGACGTCCCAAAGCCGACTTTTGCGAAAAACTCGGGTTTTGGACGTCAAAAAGGGGCCTTGCGACCCCTTTTTGGCGGTTAGCTTGGGCAGACGTTCAGTCCTGCCGTGGCTCAGCCCTCCGCGTCGTCCTCGGCCTCGACGCTCCCTGGGCGGCGTGTGGAGGGGCGTACGCGGTCGGCCAGGTCGTCGCGTCCGGCGAGCGTGAGCAGGCCTTCGAGGATGTTGGCCACGCCGCTGAACGTCTTGTCGTGGGCTGCGAGGGCTTTGTCTTTGGCGGTCTGGGTCACGCCGAGCTCGGCGGCCTCTTTCGCGACGTCTCGGAAGGCGGCTTGAAGGCGTGCGAGCTCAGGCTGGAGCACGGCCGCCATGGCGGCGCGATCGAGCGAGAGGCCTGCACGGCTGGTGTTGATGACCACACGCTCGGGGTCGACGAGCGCAGCGTGGAAGCCGGCCGCGTAGCGCTCGAGGCCGAGGATGTCGGAGGGCAATCCGGCGGGGATGCTGAGGGCTTGCAGCGCGGCCGTGCCACCGATGGCGGTCACCGCGGCGCGCAGGTCGGTGACGGTGTTGCGGAGGGCGCCAGCGGCGACATCGCGCTCGGAACGCACGGCGGGGTCATCGCTGAGCTCGGCCTCGTGTGCGCGGTCGGCCGCATTGAGCTGCGCATGCGTCTTGGTGAGCAAGCGCCCTGCGAGCGTGACGAAGAACGCCGTGTCGGGAAGCGTCTCGCCCGGCTCAAGAAGCGGCTCAAACTTCGCCGCCAGCCCGCTCGCAATCTCATCGCGATTTGTCTCCCCCGTCGTCGTCACACGGGTCGAAGTACGTCCTCGATCGACTACCTGCTTCGATGTCATCGCTTCTCCTCTTTCCCAACAAGGTCTTCGTCACAACGGGCAACCCGCCCATCGACGACGAGGCTACAAGACGTCCGCGGTGGCGATCAATACGGGTACGCTCGCCCCTTCAAGGATGGAGATGCCCATGACGTTTCAGCGGCCCGCGATTCACACAACATTGCTCGTGCTGCTCGCCACAGGCTGCGTCGCGACGCACTCCGCAGACGATGCGAGCACAAGCGACGCGCCCGTGATCGATGCGAGCGCGACGGACGCACCCAGCCCCGATGCAGCGCGTCTTCCCGACTCTTTCGTCTGCCCCGATGGCGATGGCGACGGCGAGACCGATGCGCGCTGTGGTGGGCCTGATTGTGATGACGCCGATCGCAACATCTCCTCGACGCGGACGCTCTGTGCTTCGCCTACGAGCGTGACGCGATGTGAGGGCGCGATGCGTGTGGATGCGGTTTGTGATTCGGCGACGCCCTATTGCGATGCGCGGACGAATGGGTGTGTGGCGGATGCTTGTGGTGACCGCGTTGTGCACAGCAATGAGCAGTGCGATGACGGGCGCGACATGCTCTCGTTTCCTTGCGCAGACTGCAGGCGGACGTGCAGTTCGTCGGAAGCTTGCGGCGCCGGGTTCGTCTGCCGCCCGTTCCTGTTCACTGACTACGGCAGGTCGTTCTTGGGGTGCGCG
>JBILQT010000529.1:0-3428 GCA_044373065.1 Sandaracinaceae bacterium | reverse complement strand
GCCTCAAGCCAAGCAAGCGCTGGCGCCCAATCCGGCTCGTGTCGTGCGGCCTTGCGCATCGCTTGAGGCAGCCAGCGCGCACGCTGCACGTCTTCCAGTTCGAGCTGGTTGAGATCGATGCGCACGCCCGGTAGGCCGCCCTGCTTCACGAGCTGCTTCACATGCACTGTCATCGCAGCGAGGAAGGCGCCGTCGAAGCGCGTGACCTCCGCGATGAGGTCGTCGACATGCATCGTGACTGTGCCCGCCACAGGGACGACCAAGGTGGACGTGGGGTCGGACCACCATGTGAGCCGCACGTGATCCTTCACGCTCCACACGATCAGGCGCGGCCCGGCGATGTGCCCGCTGGAGAGGAAGCGACGCGAGAACCACTCAAGCGCCACGTAGGCCTCCTCCACCTCGCCTCGAAGGGGCTTGCCCTCCAGCGAATCGAGGAAGGCCCGGATGCGCTGACACGTCGCCAGCGGCTCGTCCTCGACCCAGGCCGCAATCGCATCCGGCAGCGACGCGAGCGCGTTCGGCAAGAGCGCGAGCACGTCCTCCCAGAGACGCACGACGGTGTAGTCGGCGTAGGGAAGCTCGGGCTCTGGGTAGTCGGGATGCGGGAGGTAGCGGAAGAGCTCTTGGCCGCCGAGCGTGAGCCAGTACCAACCGTCGGTGAGGCTGAACCACGAGAGGTAGGGGTCGTCTTGGCCCCAGGGCTGAATCGCGCTGAGCTCGCGCAGTCGGAAGTGGAAGATGGGCTCGGGCATCGGAGCGAGCGTGGCAGAGGGCGAATGGCGCGACCTTCCCAATCGCCCCGAGGCGATCTCGGAGGGTGCGTGGCGACCTCCCCAATCGCCCCGAGGCGATTTCGGAGGGTGCAGGGCGACCTCCCCAATCGCCCCGAGTCGATTTCGGAGGGTGCAGGGCGACCTCCCCAATCGCCCCGAGTCGATTTCGGAGGGTGCAGGGCGACCTCCCCAATCGCCCCGAGTCGATTTCGGAGGGTGCAGGGCTGATGGTTCCAGAAAATCTGCGGCGCATCGTTCCGGAAAATCTGCGGCTCCTTCTCGAAAGGAGCGCGCGTGATGTTGTCGATGATTTTGATGATGATGGTCGGTATGGCGACGGTGCTTGGGACTGAGTGCGAGGCAGCGGAGATGCTTCCGCTGCTCAAGCGTCATGAGATCCAGGTGTTGCTCTCGGTCGATATGCCGCCGGTGCTTGTGGCCGAGCGCGTTGGGGTTTCAGTCGACACGGTGGAGCGCGTGCGACGCGAGCCTGCGGTGTCGCATGTGGACGATGCGGCTGAGCGGAGGCAGCGCGGGATCGGTCGTCCCTCGAAGGCTTCGCGCTTCTCCGAGCAGGTTCGCCGTTGGCTTGTAGAAGCGCCTGAGACGCCGACGCAGGAGCTTCTTCGTCGCGCGATTGCGCAAGGCTACGAGGGCCGCAAGAGCGCGTTCTATGGGCTTGTCTCGGCGGCGCGTCCGGAGCGCGCTGCGCCTGTTGTTCGCTTCGAGGGGCTGCCCGGCGAGTTCTCTCAACATGACTTCGGACAAGTGGATGTGCGCTTCGTGGATGGCCGCGTGAAGCGTGTTCACTTCTTCGCCTCGCGGCTGAAGTACTCGCGCTTTGTGGCTGTCTCGACCGTGCCCAACGAGCAGGTTGAGACGCTCGTGCGCAAGCTCGTGCGGCACTTCGTTTCGTTCGGCGGCGTGCCTCTGCTCGCGGTCTTTGATCGCCCTCGAACCATTGTCGCCAAGAGCGGCGTGGGTCGCGACGTGGAGCGCTTCAACCCCACGTTTGCACAGGTGATGCTTGAGTTGGGCGTGGGTGCTGAGATGTGTGCTGCGCGCAGCGGCAATCAAAAAGGAGCCGTCGAGCATTTGGTGAAGTGGGTGAAGAACACCTTCTTCAAGTGGCGCAAGTTCGTCGATGAACACGACCTCGAAACGCAGCTCGCTGCGTGGGTTCATGAGGTGAACTTCGAGACCAAGAGTCGTGCGACCGGAGAGATTCCGGAAACGCGCAGACAGCAAGAGTTGGCGCGCCTGAGGCCGGTGCGATTGGTTCCGGAAACCCTCGCGATCCGCGTGCCGATCTTCGTCGGGCCAACCGCCGAGATCATGTTCGAGGGCCGCGCGTATTCGATGCCTCCAGGCGCGGCGCATGTCGCTGGAACCGCGTTTGTGTACGAGGACCGCATTCATTTTGTCGCGGGTCGTTTCAAGGCGGAACACGCGCGCGGCAAAGCGGGTGACCCACCTGCATCGCTGCCGGAGCATCGCGCTGCCAAGGTCGCTGCGGTGCATGGAGCGCGTGCTCGTCTCTACGAGAAGCGAGAGCAGATTCTTCGCCTGGGGGCCTCTGCACTGCAGTTGCTCACGGCGCTTGTGCATCGCGCGCCTCGGCAGAACAGCGAGCATGTCGAGCGCCTCTACGAGCTCTTCGAAGAGCACGGCGAAGCGCGCATGCAGCGCGCGCTCGACGTGTGCGTGGAGCGAGGTGACCTCTCAATCGTGGCAGTGCAGCGCGTGCTCACGAGCAAGCGAGGTGCGCGATGAGCAGTGACATCGACCCCTTCTTCAAGCGCTTGCATTTGGCCAACACCAGACGCGTTTGGCGCGACCTCGTTCAGCGCGCCGAGTCGGAGCAATGGTCGTACGAACGCTTCCTCACGACGCTGCTTGCAGAGGAAGTCGCGCATCGCCGAGCCACGCGTCTTCAGCGCGCTGTGCATGCGGCACATCTGCCCTTCCTTCGCGTCATCGAAGAGTTCGACTTCACGCATCAATCCACGCTGCGCCTCACGACCTTCGGCTCACTGCTCTCGCCCGACTTCGTCACCGAAGGACGCTCCGTCATCCTCGAAGGCAAGCCCGGTCGCGGCAAGACGCACCTCGCCATCGCGATTGCCTATCGCGCCATGCAGAACGGCTTCGACGCGCTCTTCGTCACATGCGCTGAGCTCATCGATGAACTCTCGAATGCGAGTCGCCAAGGCAAGCTGCGAGACGCCCTCGCGCGCTACGTCAAACCGCACGTGCTCATCGTCGACGAGGTCGGCTACCTCACCTACGGCAACGACGCAGCCAACGTGCTCTTTCACGTCGTCAACGAGCGCCACATCAAGAAGCGCTCGATGGTCTTCACGACCAACAAACAACCCAGGCGCTGGGGCCCCGTACTGCACGACGAAGACCTCGCAGAGGCCATCGTCGACCGCATCCTCGACAGAGGCCGACACCTACGCCTCGACGGCCCCTCGATGCGAACCAAACACCTCGTTGCTGACAGCAGCATCGATGAGGATCAGGATGACTTCGGAGACCGCAGAGTTTCCGGAATGGAGACCGCAGAGTTTCCGGAACCTACAGGCCCCCGGTACCCATCGCGCGCATGCAGCCTGCTTCGATCAGAGCACCCGCAGCTTTGTTCTCGCG
>JBILQT010000178.1:0-15143 GCA_044373065.1 Sandaracinaceae bacterium | reverse complement strand
CGGCAGCGAGCGCGATGCGCACCTCTGGGAGCAAGACTGCGTCGAGATCATGGCCGACCCGGATGGCGACGGGACGAACTACTTCGAGCTTCAGGTCGCGCCGACCGGCCAGGTCTTCGACACGCACTACGACACGCGCCGTCAGCCCCAGCCCTTCGGTCACGTGGACTGGAACGCGCAGATCGAGACCCGCGTCTCGACGCGCGGCACGCCCAACGACGACGCCGCCGACGAGGGCTACACGGTCGAGATTCGCATCCCCTATGCGAGCTTTCGCCACGGCGACGGGCCGCTCCTTGTTGCGCCCGCGGTCGACTCGAACTGGCGCTTCAACTTCTACGTGATGGACACGCGCCCGGATGGCGGTCAGCGCACGGCAGGCTGGTCACCGACGCTTGAGGGTGACTTCCACGTCCCCGCGCGCTTCGGTCGCGCCGTGATGACCGGTGAGGCACCCGCGCCCACGGCAGCGCTCGTGTTGCCTCCGGGCATGCAGCGCGCAGCCGCAGCGCAGGTTGCAGCCGCGCACTGATTCACGACACCTCGACGCTCGAACGCGCCCCCTTCGGACATCTCCGTGGGGGGCGTTTTCATCTCCACGTCGGGGCCAGTAGTTCCCGATGCAGACCGAGGCGAGCTTCGCCTCAAGTGCCACGTGCTTCTCGGGGCCCGCCTTGTCCTCGGCGTTGTGCACCGCGAAGGCGGAGAGGGAGGGCATCGCCAAGACCTGGCCTTGAGGGAGAGGAGGATGCCGAAAGGAGCGCGTGGTGGCGCATCAAAGCGCATCAAACGCGCGCAGCCCATAGTCCCTCACGGAGGCCCGCATGTTCGTCGATCACTTTGATTGGGAAGTGCCGCTCTATGGAGTTGTCGATCACGTGATGGGTGCGAGCGAATGCGCATCGCTCATCGCGCGCGTGACGCGAGAGCCTTGGCTTGCTGCGACGGTGAATGGCCCTGATGGGCGCTATCGCAACGAGAAGATCCGCGACAACGACCTTGCGCTTGTGCACGACGAAGCGCTTCGTGATGCGCTCTTCACACGCCTTCTTCCGCACCTTCCGCCGCGCATGTTCGGCGAGGCGCTGCACAGCCTCCACCCGTCCCTGCGCGTCTATCGCTACCAAGTCGGGCAGCATTTCGGCGCGCACAGCGACCAGCCCTACTTCGATGCGGAGGGACGACAAAGTCGCCTCACGTTGCTCGTCTATCTCGATGCCGCATGTGTCGGTGGCGAGACTGCCTTCCTTGAGATCGAGCGCAGCACCGGCGTCGTCATCACGCCGCAAGTCGGGCGCGCGCTCTTCTTTCAGCAGAACCTTCTTCATGAAGGACGGCCCGTCACTGCACGGATGTGATCTACGCGCCCGATTGATCACAACGATCAGGCACTGAATCCACGCTCGAACGCGCCCCTTCGGACAACACCGTTGGGTGCTTCTCACGGCCGCGTTTCACCCCCACACTGTCTGGATGACTGCTGCACGCGCGCTCCACGAGATGACCTTCGAGGAGTACCTGGCGTTCGAGGAGGCCAGCGACGAGAAGCATGAGTGGATCAACGGCTACATCTTCGCGATGGCAGGCGGGACACCGCGACACGCGCAGCTCAGCGCGAACGCGATAGGGCTCCTCCGGGGAATACTCGGGCCCAGCGGTTGCAGCGTCTTCTCCTCCGATTTGCGCGTGACGATCCGGGAGACCACGCGTCGCACCTATCCCGACGTCACGGTCATCTGTGGCCCACTTGAGCAAGACCCAGCCGACAGAAACGCCATCACGAACCCCACGCTCATCGTCGAGGTGCTCTCCGACTCCACCGAGGCGAGCGATCGCGGCGAGAAGTGGCGGCACTACCGCACGCTGCCAAGCCTCCAGTCCTACGTGCTCATCAACACCCGCGAGCCGCTCGTCGAGGTCTTCACGCGCAGCGGCACGTCGTGGAGCTTGAGGGATGCTGGCCCTGGTGATTTCGCGGCGCTGGGCCTGCATGACGCGAGGCTCGATGTGGATGCGCTCTACGCAGGCGTCGTCGACGACGCGTGAGCTGGTTTTCCGCGTCTTGGCACACACAAGGCCGCCCACACGTCTGTGGTTTGGGAAGCGAGACGAGGAAACGCCAACCACAGCTCTGTGGTTTGGAAAACGAGACGAGGAAACGCCGACCACGAGGCCGTGGTTCGCGATTCGGGCGCGGAAAAACCAAACCACAGGTCTGTGGTTCGCGATTCGTCCGGGGAAAAACCAAACCACAGGTCTTTGGTCGACGAAAACCCTTCGCGAAGGGCCACCCACAGGCGTGTGGGTTCGATTTCGGGCACAGGAAGGCGCAACCACAGGTCTGTGGTCGGCGAAAAGTTGTCATCCTGTGCCAGCCACGCGCTTTTCAGCGCGCCCAGAGGCTCATCACCGGAAACTCAATCGCCTCAAAGGGCTCGATGCGCTGCTTCGCCTCGCCGCGCACGACAGTGACGATGCGGTAGCCCTTGCCGTCCAGGCGAAGCACCTCAATCGTCTGCAGCTCTGGGTTCACCAGCCAATAGTGTTGGACGCCTTGGGCGGCATAGATCTCCGCCTTGTCGCCGCGGTCCATCCGCTCCGTGCCCTTCGAGAGAATCTCGCAGCACCAATCCGGCGCGAGCGTGAAGTAGGCGAGGTCCGTGGGTAGCTCGGGCATGCGCTCGCGCCGCCAACCTGCGAGGTCCGGGACGACGATGTCGGCGTCGAGATGCAGCTCGGGCTCATCGAGGATGATCCAGCCGCCTGGATCGCTTGGCCCTGGGTCATCAAAAGACTGAAGGCTCATGCCGAGACGCGAGCTTGTGCGCGCATGCGTAGGCCGTGGGCGCGGCATCAGGCTCAGCGAGCCGCGGATGACCTCGGCGACCATGTGTTCCGGCGCGTTCAACACGTCTTCGTAGGTTGCGAGCTTTCGGGCGGCTTCAGACATCCCTTCAGCTTAACGCACTCGCCAGTCAGTTCGCCTTCCCCGACACGGCCCGCAGCACCACGCGTCCTGGCTCGATCCCGGCGCTCTTCAGCGCGCGCTCCCAGCGCTCCTCGATCGGGCAATCGAAGAGGATCTCGGGGGCGAGCGAGACACACAGCCACGAGCCTTGCGCGAGCTCTTCATCGAGCTGCCCCGCGCCCCAACCTGCGTAGCCAACGAAGAGGTAGCGACGCGAGAGGTCTTCGTCGTCCGAGGTGAGCATGCGCTTGCTCGAGGTGATCGAGATCTCCTCATGCACGCGGACGGACTCGCCGATGAGCTCGTCGCCTGTGGTGCGCGGGTCAAAGACAACCCAGCCGGTGCCGGAGACGGGCCCACCGGTAAGGATCGGAATGGGCTTTGCGCCCTCGAGCTTGGCGGCGCGCGTGACGTCCTCGAAGGTCACCTCGGAGGCGCGGTTGATGATGAAGCCGATGGTCCCCTCTTCACCGTGCTCGACGAGCAAGACGACGGTGCGCGCGAAGTTCGGATCCCGCAGCGAGGGCGCCGCGATGAGGAAGCCCGGCGCGATGCCGCCTTGTTTGCCATGGGCTTTCTTGCGACTCGATTTGCGCACCATGCAGACAACGTTGCCAGAGGCGAGCGCGAGAAAACCAGCCTATTCGTGGGCTCAAGCGCACATCGATCGATGTGCGCTTGAGCGATGTTGCTGGGAGGGATGAAGCCATCCCTCCCCTCCATTGACGGGTTCTCGGAACTCCGTTCCTGCGATCACCGGAATTCAATGGAGCCTCCCCTCCAAGCAGCAGCTCCGTTTTCGTTCGGACTCGATCAGTCCGAACGAACTTCGCTGCGTCGCACGTGCAGCACGACGTACCAATAGTGCGGCGCATAGAGCACGACCTCGGTTGCCACAAAGTGCTCGGCGGTCTCGGGCTGGCTCAAGAGGCGCATCTCGGTGGGGTGCGCTGCGATGTGACGCACATGCCCCGCATCATCGATGCGCGGCTCCACCGAGGAGTGCACCACGAGCGTGTCCACCCCGCGTGCGCGCAGCTCATCGATCGAGACGTACTTGGCGCAGTGCGCACCCTCGCGAAGGCCGATCGTGGGGTCGGTCACACCTGCGAGGTCGAGCACGTCGAAGTCGCTCTCGTACGACAAGAAGCCGATGTCGATCAGCGCGACGGAGTGCGCATGTGTGCGCAGGTAATCGCGCAGCGCTGCACCGCCTGTCGCACGGGATTGCGCGACGCTCTGCGACTCTTCAATCGCATCAAGCCCGAGCATCAGCTGCGGTGTGAGCGCGAGGGCAAAGAGGAGGGCGCCTGCGATGCGAAGGTTGCGTTTTGGGCGCAGCGCAAGGCGCGTTGCTCCGAGTGCGGCGAGGTAGAGGACAAGCGGCGCCATCGGCATGAAGAGGCGCGCGCCGGGCATCCAATCACCGCCTGCGAGGACGACTGCGAGCGTGTGCACCGCGAGCGTGGCTGCGAGCCAGGCGTGCCTTGTGTTGCGACGTGCACTCACGAGCACAGGCAGCAAGAGCACACCGAACGCCACGCTGAGGCTGGCGAGCGCGTAGTTGAGGCCGTTCGCGAAGTCGGCGGGCTTGGCTTGGGCGCTCAAGGGGAGGGCGCTTCCAAAGAGCGCGATGCGAAAGACGGCGACGCTGACGAGGCCAAGCAGCGCAACGCTTGCGACGGTGATGCGCGCTTGGTTTGTGCGCTGACGTACGAGGAAGAGACCAAGCACGGTGAACGCCGCGGGCACGCACTCGGGGCGTAGCCAGGGCATCGCAAAGAGCGTCAGCGCGAGCAGCCATGTGCGCGGCTTGGGGCTTGCGGCCTCGAGCCAGGCGAGCGTGAAGACGAGCGTGGCAAAGCCTGTCTCGAGCCCCGATTGCGCGTTCGTCGCGAGGAGGATCGAGAGGGGCACGAAGGCGAGGAAGATGAAGCGTGCTGTGCGTCCGAGCGTCTGCGACTCGATGCGGCGCATTACCAAGGCAACGGCGAAGGCCGTGCTCAGCGCGCCCAGCACCTTGCTCGCATCGACGGGATCCGCACCGAGCCAGGCGAAGAGCGTCTCGATGAAGAGCCAGAGCGGCCCCGTCACTCCGTCGGTCGCGGGGCCCTCACGGAAGGTGTAGCCAAGCCCGCCTGCGAGGCGCTCTGCGTAGCGCCCGGTGATGAATGCGTCGTCCGCGGTGTAGCCGTGTGCGAGCCCGGCGAGGCTGAGCAGAAGCGCTGCGCTGAGCCATGGGAGCCAGCGCACGTGCTTCTCGATCGGCAGCATCGCGCGAGCTTGTGACGCGGATGGCGCGCATTGCAAAGTGTTAGAACCTCCGCATGCGCAATCGAACTCTCCCACTCGGTGAGCGGACATGAGCCAGGCGAAGCTTCTCGCGATTGAGATCGAACGCTTCAAGTCGTTCGACAAGCACACGCGCATTGAGCTCGCTCCGCTCACCGTGATCCTCGGGCGAAACAACTCGGGCAAGAGCTCGCTGATCCAGGCGTTGCTGCTGCTGAAGCAGACGCTGGCGGATGTTCGTCCCAACGTGACCCTCAAGCTCGAGGGCATGGTCGAAGCGTTCAATCTTCGCGAGCTGACCTTTGGTTGGCCGAAAGCGGCGCACGCGGTCCCCGGGCCAACCATCACGGTGGAGTGGGAGTCCAGGGTCGATGTGGCGAACACGTTGGCGAGTCTGGGAAATCCGGAGTTGAAGAACCTTGCGAAGCTCTCCGGCGTCGACTGGCTTGAGTCACCCCCCGAGACGAAGCGTCTCACGACCTCGCTCACGCTCCGTCTGCACGAAGTTACTGGAACACCGAGCATTGCTTCGTTGGTCCTGCGGTCTGTGGCGGACAACGTCACGTTTGAGATCGATCCATCGTGGAACTGCCTCTGGAACGGCGTGCACGCGGACAAGCTGGAGTTCGGGTTCGACCACTTCATCCCTTATGTGAAGTTTCCCAACGAGAGCGGTCCAAGGGCCAGGCAGCGTGTTTGGCACAACGCGTTCAACGTTGTCTTCGGCCATCCGCTTGAGGCGCTCCATCAACTCCTTGGCGCGATGCAGTACCTCAGTTCCACAAGGCAACTGCCTCCGAGCCTTTACAGGCCGGCGACGACAGCGCCCGACGAGCTTGGAGTCAGTGGCGAACTCGCAGCCCAGTGGCTGCATCGACAGCAGAAGGATGTCGTGCACTTTCTTCCTCCTCCGAGGATCGAAGACGACAAGTTGGTGCGCGAGGACAGAGTGCTCGAACGCCCACTGGTTCAAGCCGTGAACACGCTCTTCGAAGCATTGTCGGTGCGGGTCAACGTGCGGGTCGAGGAGGTCCAGGAGGTTGGCTTTCGCCTCATGTTCGGCGATTCAAGCCTAGTGCACGTCGGGCGCGGCATCGGCTACTTGCTCCCACTCGTCGAGCTCGGGCTCTTCGCCGATCCGCTTCGTTTTGAAAGCACCGGCGACATGCCGCTCACGCAGTACACGCAGCTCTGCCAGTCGTTCACACACATCGCGCTGGAGGAGCCCGAGGCGCATCTTCATCCCAAGGTTGCGAGTCGTCTTGCGCACTGGTTGGTGAGCCTTGCGATGTCGAATCGTCGCTTGATTGTGGAGACCCACAGCGATCATTTGGTTCGCCGACTTCGCGGGCTCGTGGCGCGTGCGGGGCAGGGCTCCGAGTTGGAGAAATGGCTACTTGAGAACGTCGTCGTGTTGAGCGTTGAGCAAGACGCGGAAGGACGTTCGAGCGTCACATCCAGTCGGCTGACAGCAGACGGAAGCGTCGGTGAAGTGTGGCCCGCAGACTTCATGGATGAGGCGACCGACGAGGAGAGCGCCATCTACTACGCGAAGCTCGACAAGGCCGAGACGCGTGAGGCGCCTCGTGTTGAGTTGATCGATGGAGAAGAGCCCGAGCTCAACGAGGCGCCGTGATCATCGGCTTGCTCGACCCCGCGCTCTTCTTGCCGCGACCTGATCGAGACGTGGAACGCGAGTTCGGTTGGATCGCCCGTGCGTGCAAGGAGCACGCGATCGAACTCGTTGCGATGGAGTATTGGGAGCAGCTCTGGCGTGAGATGGGGCGAGCGCTTCAGGCTCGGCTCGACCGTGGAGCCAAGACCGCCGTCGACCAGGTTCGTGCGCTCGGTGCGACGTGCAAGCGGCAGGTGCCTCGGCTCAATCACGACGCCGCAGCCTGGCGCGCTGGTTACGACCAACTCTTCACGATGCCGGAGCTTGATGCGTCGTGGCTTGAGCGGATGGCGTCGGCGACCGTTCAGGCTGCGGCCACGCGCGATGAGGTCGTGCTCTTCACGCGTCGTATCGAGGGACGAAACCTAACGGTTCACCGCGTTGGACAGAGCACGCTGGACGAGAACACACGCTGGGTACTTCACGTTCGTCCGGGTGGGGTAGGTCCGCTGCAGATTCGTTGCGTTCATCATCCACGCAACCTGAAGGAGACTTGGACGACGCGGCTCGACTGGCGCCTCCCGTCGGCAGGGCATGGCAGTCGCTACCCCTTTTGTCCGCCGCAGAACTGGGGGAAGGGATCCACGAAGGTTTGGGGCACGCGGGAGTCCAAGCACTGCTGGATCGATCGCCTCGACAACGCGTGGGCTCGACCGAACATCCCCGGCGGAAGCGGCTACCACTGGGATGTCTTCATCAGTTCGCTCGCTCTCCAAGAGACCGTCGGTCTTCCGCAGATCAACGTTGTGGAGTTTGGGTCCCGTGAGGGAACACCTGGGCATATCCATCACGAAGCGGGCAAGAAGCCGAAGGTGTCGTCCGTCGGTTGGAGCTGCGCATAGAGTTGATTCGGGGGAGCGGGACGCAGGGGCTGCGAAGAAGAAATGCCTTGTGAATCCGTGACGTATCGCCCGTGGGTCTTGAAACTGAACGTGTGTCCAGTCAGACCGCGTCATCTCCTTCGTCACGCGCCCCATGCCCGCCCTCTCCATCCCACCTGCCCCCGTTGAGACGCCCCCCGAGGCCGCCGTCGATGCACGTCGAGAAGGCCTCATCCCGTGGTGCGAGCTTGCGCCGCGCCTCGACCAACTCATGCCACGTGGACGCCTCGCCGAGATCTGCCGTGGCGGTGCCCAGACCAGCGCGACGGTCGCGATGCTCTGCGCCGTTCAAGCACGCGGAGAGCAAGTCGCCTGGGTCGCCTCGCGCAGCGCAGGCCTCTACCCGCCGGATTGGCATCAGCACGGCCTCGACCTCGACACCCTGCTCGTCGTCCACGTCCCCGACGGCGACGCCACCGCAGGCCCGCGTGCCGCCGAGATGCTGCTGCGCACCGGCGCCTTGGGCGCCATCGTCCTCGACCTCACCTCGTCGCTTCGCTCCACCAAGCCCAAGGGCACCGTGCTGCGCGGCGATGCCTGGATGGGAAGGCTCCTCGGTCTCGCACGTGAGCACGGCTCGCGCGTGCTTCTTCTCTCGCCCGAGGATCACGAGGCGCCTTCTTTGGGCGCGCTCGTCTCGGTGCGCTTGGCCGCGCGACGCGTGCGTACGGAAGCGGCGACTGTTGCGCTTGGCGATGCCTGGCTTGGGCTCGAGGTGCTGAAGGACAAGTCGGGCATCGTGGCGGGTGTGGGCGTGGCGGAGGCGCCGGTGGTGGTCGAGGAGAAGCCGGGCGTGCGGGAGGCTGCGTGACCGCGTCTGTGGCTGAGACCGCGTCCGAGTCCGAGTCCGAGACCGCGACCGCGACCGCGACCGAGTCTGCGACCGAGTCCGAGACCGCGACCGCGACCGCGACCGAGTCCGTGACCGAGTCCGTGACCGAGTTCGTGACCGAGTCTGCGACCGAGTCTGTGACCGAGTCTGCGACCGAGTCCGAGACCGCGACCGCGACCGAGTCTGTGACTGAGTCCGAGTCCAAGTCTGTGACCGAGTCCGAGTCCGAGTCCGCGACCGAGTCCGAGTCCGAGTCATGAGCCGCTTGGCTGCGATCGACATTCCGTCTCTCCCCCTCCAGGTGCTCCACCGCGATCACCCGGAGTGGCACGCCTATCCGACCGCCGTGGTCGCGCGCGATGAGCCGCAAGCACTCGTGACGCACGCCTCGCGCAGCGCGCAGGCGCTCGGGATTCGCGTGGGGATGCGCTACGCCGCGGCGCTCTCCCTCTCGCGTGAATTGCGCGCCGCGCCCGTGCCCCGCGTCCGCATCGATGCGCTCTGTGCCGAGCTCGTGGGCGTGCTTCACCGCTGGACGCCCCGCGTCGATGCCGAGCACGCGCACGAGGGTGTTCTCTGGCTCGACCCGCGCGGCATGCTCTCCCTCTACGGCTCGCTCGAGCGCTGGACGTTGCAGGTCGCCGAGGCGCTGGCGCTCCACCTCTGGAAGGGCGCGGTCGTTGTCGGCTTTGCCAAGTGGCCCCTCTGGGTCGTGGCCCGCTCGCTCGCGCAGGAGGGCGCCTCGCACGCGATCCTGCAGTCGCCCGAGGAGGAGCGCGCGCGTGCGGCGAAGGTGCCGCTCGGCTGGCTCGATTTCTCCGTGACCGGGCGCGACAACACCTTTGCCGACGGGCTCTTTCTCCTGGGCGTCAAGACGCTCGGCGACTTGCTGCGCATCCCCCGCAGCGAGATCGGCGTCCGCTTTGGACGCGATGCCGCGCGCCTTCATGCCGAGCTCTCGGGCGAGGCGGTGCTGCCCTTTGAGGCCGCGCCCCAGCAGGAAATCTTCGAGGTGGAGGCCGAGGTGGACCCGCCCGCCTCCGACGAGACGCGCCTCCTTCACTGCGCCCAGGGCGCCCTCCACGTGCTCTTGGCCACGCTGGCCCAGAAGCGTCTTGCGCTCGCCGCGCTTCACCTCTCGCTGCATGCCGAGCGGGGCGTTGGGCTTGTGCCGGGCAAGGTGCACAAGGAGGTCTTGCGTCCCTCGCGGGCGAGCCGCGACATGGCGGCCGTGGTCGAGCTGATGCGCCTGCGTCTGGCTGCGTGCGCCGCCGACGGAAGGCTTGAGGCGCGCATCGAGCGCCTGGTCTTGGTGGCCGAGCCCGCCGCCGCCGAGGGCACACAGCTGGGCCTACTCAGCGAGGGACGCGGCGACCCCGAGGCCCTCGCCCGGGGCATCGCGCGCCTCCGCGCCGCCTTCGGCATCGACGCTGTCACAAGACCCCGCCTCGAGGACAGCTGGGTCCCCGAGAAGACGTTCTCCTGGGAGCCCATCAGCCGCCTCCCCACGCACAGCAAACGCCGTCCTGAGGGAACCCAGCCCCCCCAGCCCGCCATGCCCGGGATCATGCGCCGCGTCTTTCACCCACCCGAGCCCATGGCGCTCGACAGCCACCGCAAACCCCGCATCGACCCGCCCGTCCGCCACCTCTTCGGCCCCCACCGCCTGCAAGCCCGCTGGTGGCTCAGCGGCACCTCGAATTCGGCGGATGCACCGACCGTCCGCGACTACTTCTACGTGGAGCGCGAAGACGGCGTGGTTCTCTGGCTCTTTCGCGACATCACGCAGGACAGGTGGTTTCTTCAGGGGGTGATGGATTGATCGGGCGGTGCCTCTGTCTCTGTCGCTGGCTCCGTCTCCGTCTCTGTCTCCGTCTCTGTCTCCGTCCCTGTCTCCGTCTCTGTCTCCGTCTCTGTCGCTGCCGCTGTCGCTCTTGCTCGCTGCTGCCTTTCGTTGAGCTGGTTGGTGTGAGTCCTCGCCGGACGGGCGGAAAGGGCCGTGGGCGGACGGCCCTCTCCACTCCCGCCGCTTTTTGCTCGCATGAGGTGGTTCTGCGCTGGCGCGCGACCTCGCCCTTGTCCGTGCCTCACCAAATCGAGCTGACTCGCGGCTTCGCGCTGCAAGGAATTCCTCCGCTCCGGCTTCGATCTGCCGTCGTTGTGATCGCCGACCGGAGGTTTGCGCGTGGAGTCGACTCTGCGGCTGCTGACGCTTCTTGGGGCGATGCGTTTTGCGTGCTTGCTGCGCTTGGTCTCGGTGAACGATTTCGTCTCGGTGATTGGAGCTGTCGCTGTCGCTGTCGCTGTCGCTGTCGCTGTCGCTGTCGCTGTCGCTGTCGCTGTCGCTGTCGCTGCCCTTGTCGCTGTCGCTGTCGCTGCCCTTGTCGCTGTCGCTGTCGCTGTCGCTGCCCCTGTCGCTGTCTCCAAAGAAGCAAAACGGGCCCGCATCAGCAGGCCCGTTCGTCATTCGCATTCCATCGCGATCACGTTGCGGCATCTTCTTCACTGCCGACGAAGGGTCACAGGCAGTAGGTCATTCCTTCGAAGGGCATGCACCGCTGATTGAGAAAGCAGTCGCGGTCGCCTGTGCACCGTATCAAGCAGAGCCGCTCCCTGGCCGCCCCCGCTGGCTGGCAGGACACGGTCCCCAGCTCGATCGCTGGACAGTCGACATCCGACTCGCAAGGAGGCGAGCAGATGCCGACGGGGCTGGTCGGCGTTGAGATGGGCAGGAGCACACAACGCGCGCCCATCTCCCTGCATTGGCTGATGCAATACGCGTAAGTCGACGCGCCCTGCCACTGCGCATCGATTCGGGGTGCATCGCTGGCTCCGGCGTCGCTCGACACCATCGGCGGAGAACACTCGCAGCCCACCAGGCCCCCGAGCAACACAACCGCCAGGCATCCCCAGCGCTTCATGGGACCCTCGTTGCCCGATAGGAGCAGCGGATCTCGACCCCATCGAGGTTCGCAAGCGTTGTGACATCCACCCGTGAGGACGAGATGACTTGCGCCACCACCTCGCTGCTCACGCCACGGGGAGCGATGCACGGAAATGTGAAGCGAGAGATGTGCTGACACAGCGGAGGCGAGGCGCTCTGGAAGAAGCAGTTGCTCGCGTTGCAGCCTTCTGCCGTGCAGTCGAGATCGGTCGCGAACGGCAAACCCTCGACGACCACCGACTCCCGACGGCACGCCCTGTCAAAGTCGAGGCGCCAACGCCCCTCAAGGCTGCCCTCGCATGAGAACGGCGCGTCGGTCGGGACGACCGCAGCGTCGACGTTGCGCATGTTGCTGTCGAAGCAGCCAGCGAAGAGCGCTGCGCAAGCGACCAAGGTCAGGCTTCGTGATGTCATGGGGCTGGGGCTGGGCATGCTGGTTGACCGAATGCTGGGGCCCTTGTGCATGGTGGATCCGCAAACTCAACGAGTCGCCCCGTCTGCGGGGTCCCCCCTGCACTGCGAACGCAAAGCTCGGGCGCGTTGCGGTTAATGGTGCCGTAGAAGAGATCGGTTCTATCTTCTGCCAGCACGAATTCGATGCCGTCAGGTCGCCCGAAAACGCGGTGAAATCGCAGTGCGCTCGCGATAGGAGGTACGGCGTTCTGAATCGCGTTTGGCAGCTGAACTGCCAACTCGCCTCGTAGACCCTGTTCGATCTCAGCCTCGGTCTGTCCAACCAGCGAGTAGATGTTGGTGAGCGTGTTGGGTTGAAGGTCGATGACGGAATCTGCATCCATCACGGCTTGGATGCCTCGCATGGCGCCTGGCACGATGCGTAGACCGACTGACAAAACGAGCCGTCCCAGGTAAACGCGAAGCGGGTCGCCTGATTGGACCCCGTCAGAGATGTCCTCATTCGGGTCGATTCCCACGCGGGTTGTGTAGAGTGAAAATGACGCGGTGAAACGCATGCCATCTTCGCCGTTCACACGAAGCACCGGGCGCAACACCACGTCCCCACCTTGAGCGGCCTCTACGAGGATGATTCCAAGCGCAACGTTCTGTGTTGCATGCTCAATGGGAGACGGTTCGCACGTGGTGGAGGTTGGCGGGGAACCCGGCCGTTCGCACTGGCCGACTGCGTTCAACGTTCGGCCAACAGAGCATCCGCAGGTAGGATTCAGCAACGCATCCAGTGCTGACCGCCAACCCATGAAGAACGAACACTCGCCGCGATCGTATTGTCGGATTGAGCGAGTGCCCTGCCAGGCAGTAGCCCCAGGCCACAGCTGTGGGGGCATGCTCGCGAAGATGGCCGACGGGTTGAATGCCACCTCATTCGTGCTGGAGCGCGCGTTCGGATAGAAGATTCGAACAACGTTGCTGTTCGTAAGCGAGTTCATGTCCGGGGTATCGAACACATCCAAGAAGCTCACGGCATCGCCGCGCCAGCGAATCGATGTTGGCGTGTTGGCTGGGACGAGGGTCTGGGTACTTTCGCGTAGCGGCCAGCGGTCCTCTCCGCCGGAGCTCCGGACGCCCACCACTGTTCGCGGTGGGCACGGACTCCGACGGCTGCCGAACGGGAGGAAGTCACTGGTGCACAGGTTCACCGTGTTGCCGGTGGTGCACTCATCACGGAATGCGCCCGCCGTGTTGTTCAGCGACATGCACTCGGCCCAGTTCTCCTCCAATCCGAAGAAGTTGACCGTGTCACTTCGAACGCGCACCTGGGTGCGAAAGCCAGTCTCCCCAGCGCCCCATGCTGCCAAAGGCACGATGGCGTTTCTGTTCCACGGGTAGAGCGTGAGGCCAAGCGTGTTCACTGCCGAGTGAGTGCCGCTTGTCGTGGAGGTCGCGAACGACGAGAACACGCTGCCGACCACGACTGGGTTACGCGCTTCGAGCGTGACTGCAGCGAGCGCCACGTTTCCGTAGCCATCGAATGCGATCGACCCGGTGCGACTCGCCACTCTGGTGCCGTCGACGGGCGCGGTAACACACCCAACGCTTGCTCCCACTATCAACGCCAGCGTGAACTCAATGGCGCGATTGCTTGCTTGCTTGCTCATCCTCAGTTCCTTCGAAGCATCCGAAGCCCCAATCGACTTCGCGCGGAGTATGGGAGCCGGACCGACGAAGGCAAGCATGCAAGGCAAATCGTTGCGCTGTGGCTTCTGAAACCCAATCCCGCCGATGCGCCATCCTCGCGAAGACCGGTGGTTTCTTCAGGGGATCAATGATTAGCGGGCCGAGTCCGTGTCCGCTCTCAGCCCGCCGTCTTCCTCGACTCCCACAGCGAGAGCGGCTCCAGCAGCGAGTCGACGAGCTCAATCGTCGCTGGTGCACGACGACGCTGGGTGCCCACCACGGCGCTCACGTACTCGCGCATCGAGGCATGCACCTCGCGCATCGCCTCGCCGACCTTCGGGTTCTCCGCAACGGCGCCGGGCTCCTTGGCCGTCGTCATCTCGGTGTAGGCCGCGTGCGCCTCGAAGAGCTCATCGAGGATGGGCCCGCCACCGAGCGTCGTGCGGATGAGCGCCGTGTAGGCCGCGCTCTTCTGGATCACATCGACCCGCGTCTCCGACGCCGCCCACTCGGCCGCATACCGCGCGTTGACCCACTCAAGGCCCTCGCCAAAGAGCGCCTCATAGAGCGCCGTCGCTTCCTCGCGCGAGGGGCATTTTGCGCAGCGCAGCCAGCCCGAGAGCCACTCACGAAACGCGGCCCAGATCACATCGAGGCGCCTGTCGATCGCCTTCGCCACGTCGGCTGAAACCACGGGCAGCGTGCGCATCCGGAGCAGCTCGTCCTTGAGCACAAGCACCGCATCACGAAGCTCGTCGGCCGACACATTCGTCGCCTCGGGTGCAGCCACCTTCGTGCGCCGCGTGAGCAGCGAAGTGCCCAGTGTGACCGACTCATCGGCAGTGAGGTTTGGGATTGAGATCAGGTCTTGCGGGGAGTGCGAGCGCGCCATGCGAATGAGGATGCGGGTGAGGTGCGACGGCGCTCAAGAGAAAATTTCGGAGAGGATCGATTTGGACAGTCGAGTCGCGTAGCCTCGACGCATGTCGGACGAATCGATGGCGGAAAAAGCGGCCCCCAAAGTCTTCATCTCATACTCATGGGGAAGCGAAGAGCACCAACAGAAGGTGCTCGAGATTGCTACCCGCCTTATGCAAAACGGCGTTCAGGTCGTGATCGCTGCTTCCCAAAAACCCTTTCGCGCATGGAACCAACACCCAACTTCCAATCGCTCGGAAAAATCAGGCGATGCGTCGATAGGAGGGTCGCCCTTGTGATCGCGAAAAAGGATGTCGTAGACGCTCTTGGCGTCGGCCTGCACGTAGCCCGAGAAGCCTCGGAAGAGTTCGAGCACGTTGTTGCTCGTCTCCTTGTTTGTGTACTCAAAGAAGACGTGATCGCGGTCTGCGATCTGTACGAAGTAGTGACCCTTCTTGCAGGCCTGCCGCGTCTTCTCGTGCGTTCGAATGGGCTGCACCAAGACGCCGGTTGCATCGGTCGCAATGCACATCGCGGTGCGC
>JBILQT010000528.1:0-3435 GCA_044373065.1 Sandaracinaceae bacterium | reverse complement strand
GGCGCGCGCGATCGCCTGGATGCGACCGGTATCGTCGAGCGGTGCGTCGGCGATCAGGGTGCGCAGCGTCGGCAGGGCCTCGGCCGACGGGCTCGCGAGGGTGGCCGCGAGCTGCTCCTCGGCCGCGGAGCGGGCGCGAGAGCGATGGATCGCGAGCCCCGCGCCGCCCGCAACCACAGCGAGCACGGCCACGATCGCGATCTTCGTCCGAAGTGGGATCTTCTTCTGCATCTCGGCGACGAACACCGCGGTGCCGAGCACCGTCGACTGGAAGGTGTTGCGCACGCCGCCGCCCTTCTTGGTCTTGGGGGTGAATCCGGGCGGCAGTTCGGGATAGCTCATGCGGGGCTCCGTGGTCGGGCGAGAGATCGGGATCGCGCGCTGCGCGCCCCGTACAGTTGTGTGTAGCTAGGGGCTCGGGTCGAGGTGCAGGACCGTCCGCGCCGCGCTTCCGTCAGATACGTGGTGAACGTACCGCAGCGGGACGAAGCCCGCGGCGTGCACCTCAAGCGTCACGTCGTCTCCGACCCCGAGGTCGCGCAGCACGAAGGGCGTCGAGCCGAGGAGCGCACCGTCGCGCAGCACCATCGCGCCGGGAGGCTCCGAGACAATCTCAAGGCTTGCGCGGCTCGCGCGCAGCGACACCGAGATGGTGAGATCCCCGCTCAGCTGGACGGGCGCGGCGTGGTCCTCGTAGCCATCAAGGCTCAGCCCGAGCTGGTGCATGCCAGCGGGAAGCTCGATCTCCGCCGGTGTGGCGCGGCCGGTGCCAAGCCCGTCGAGCGCCACGAACGCGCCCGAGGGCGTGGACTCGATGCGCAGCACGGGCTGATGCGCCCAGCGCGTGAGCCCCCACGCCACGAGTGCGACGAGGAGCGCGCCAGCGACCCCCATGGCGATGCCCCGCTTCAGGCCTGGCGGGCGTCGGTGGGCGCGCGGCGGCAGCGGGGGCACCGGCGCGAGGGGAACGCCCGATGCGCGGGCGGCGCGTCGCGATGCGATCTCCTCGACGCTCGCGACGCGTGTCGGGGACGCGTCAAAGTCATCGTCCCCGCGCACCTGAACGCCGGGCGCGGTCACCAGGCTCGAGGGACCGTGCGCGACGAAGTCCGAGACCACCATCGGGTCGCCGTCGATCGCGGCCGCGACCCGCTCGGGGAAGAGGTACGCCACCAGCGACGCGAGCTGGGGCCCGCCGAAGTCGGGCGAAGTCCGGGTGAGGAAGCCCTCGAGTTCGTCGGCGAGCGCGGCCGCGCTCGGGGTGCGTCGCTCGCGGTCCTTCTCGAGGGCCCGCATCACGATCGCCTCAAGCTCGGGGGGCACATCGGCGCGGAGCTTTCGCAGCGAAGGGATCTTCCCGGCGCGCGCCTTGGCCAAGACGTCGGCCGCCTTGGTGCCTGGGTAGAGCGGTTCCCCCGCGAGCAGCTCGTAGAGCAGGATCCCAGCCCCGAAGACGTCGGCGCGTGCGTCCACCTTCTCGCCGCGTGCCTGCTCGGGCGCGAGGTAGTTGTACTTGCCCTTCACGACACCGACCGCCGTCTGCCGCGAGCGCAGGATGTTCTTGGCGACCCCGAAGTCGATGAGCTTCACCTGCCCCTCGAGCGAGAGCAGGACGTTCGTCGGCGTCACGTCGCGGTGCACGATGCCAAGCGGCCGTCCGTCCTCGTCGGTCGTCGTGTGGGCAGCCTGCAGGCCCCGCGCGATCTCGTGCACGATGTACGCAGCAGCCGCGGTCGGCACGTGGATCTCGCGCTGCTCACAGGCCTCGAGCAGCTTCAGTGCGTCGACCCCGTCGATCCACTCCATCGCGATGTAGAACTGCTCACCCACCCGGCCGAGATCGAAGACCTGCGCGACGTTGGCGTGCGAGATGCGCGAGACGATCTTGGCCTCATCGACGAGGTGATCGATGAGCTCGGTGTCGTTCGAGTGCTCGTCGAGCACGCGCTTGACGCAGAGCAGCCGCTCGAAGCCCTCGACGCCCACCGCCTGCGCGAGGAACACCTCCGCCATGCCGCCCTGGCCGACGGGCCGGAGCAGGGTGTAGGGGCCAAAGCGCTTCGGGACGAAGGGGGACAGGGGACTGAGCGTATAGGACATCCAAACCAACGAAAAGCGTTCGGGACAGCGAGGGCAGGCCGGGCCGACGCGAAGCTGGATGCGCCGTTCCTCGACGCGAACGAAGACGCACCACAACGCGCCGTGCAACCTCTGCACGGTTCACCGATCGGCCGAGCTATCGGTGGCCAACGCGACCTCGACTCCACCGGCTGACGACGCAAGAAGTGGCGCGAGAAGCAACGTTGACTTTAGCGAGGCGGTTCGGCAGCGTGAATGGACGATCCGCACGCAACATCGGGCTTGCGACTCATCCGCGCATACGCCCGTCAGAGCAGGGCCCCTACACCATGAGCCTGACTACCCTGACGTTTCGAATGCTCCCGGACCACGCGCCAAACGCGATGGAGTCATATTTGACGTTCGGCACTGACGGTGTCGAAGCGCGCTTCCGTGCGGTCGGAGCGGGTGACGAGTTGTACGACCAGGCGATCGCCCGTGACGCACCGCCCTATGAGGGCATCGGGCCGCCGGTATACGGCGTGACGCGTGGTGATCAGTTCGAGATTGGTTGGAACGACGCTGCCGGTGAGCTCTCCATGCTTGTCGCGTACGGCATTCACCTGATTCAAGTGCGCGCCTATCACCGTGGGCTTGTCGAAGACCTCACCCATGTCTTTGGCTCGGGCCGCTTCGCGGAAGTGCGTGGTCAGCTTGCGGAACGTGACGACGATGGGTTGCGCCTTCAGCCGATCCGCAGCACCGACCCACACCGACTGTCGCTCTTCGACATGACCGAAGCCGAGCGTGCCACGTGGGACATGCTGGGGACCCGGTGTGCGTGCCCCGCGTGCAGCACCCGATTCTGGACGGCGGAAGAATCCGACGCGTTCGCGATCGAGCTTGAGGCGGATCCCGAGCAGGTGGCGCGCCGTTTCCCAGCGTTCATGGTTCGCACTCCGGCATTGATTCGCGCGGCAATGCTCGCCGGCATGCACCCTCAATCGCCCGGATGGCGGAGGAAGCGTGTGTGGGGCCCGCGCTCGGTGCAGGACGCCGCGCTCGTGGGCAAGGAATTGCTCACCCATCGCCGTAAGCTCGTGCGTGAGGTTGCGGCGCTCGCCATCGCCGAAGCCGAGAAACCCTTCACACGCCTGTGGTAGGTGAAGCGCGTAGGCAGTTGCCGCCTCGTGGGTGGCGAATCTCGCGCGGTGCCGCGTGCCTTTCAGGCCTTTGCTCTCCGAGAAGGGTTCGTTCGCACCACCGCCTGACCTTCCAGCTCGGGCTCAGCAGGTCTCAGTCGCGCTCGCGGGATGGAAGAGCGTGCACGCGCGGACGCACTGGCGGCTCGGAGACGAGAGGGTGGTCGACGGCGCG
>JBILQT010000527.1:0-3436 GCA_044373065.1 Sandaracinaceae bacterium | reverse complement strand
GTGAGGTCGTAGCGAGAAAGGTGCGGCGTCGAAGGAGCATCAGTGCGTCTCGGGGGCGATCGGCGCGGACTCGAGCATGTAGAGCTCGTTGGTGTCCCAGCTCGTCGCGTAGAGCCGTACCGTGCTCGAAGATGGATGCATCGCAAGGCCGACGATGCGCTGTGCACCGGGCACTTCAACATTGCGATGCGTGCGCGCCACCGTGTCGACGAGCGAGACATCGCTTGAGGTGAAGTTCGCCGCGCCCACATAGCGACCATCGCTCGTCATCGCGATCGAGCGCGGATTGCGACCGAGCGAGGCGATGCCAAAGCGCGAACCATCGCGCGCGTCGTAGAAGCCCAGAAAGCCCATCGAGCAGGTCACGTACATCGTGTGCCCATCGGGGTGGAGCAAGAGATGGCGCGGCAGCTCGCACATCGAAAAGCGCGTGCTCTCACGCTCTGCATCGCGCGGAAAGACATGGATCACGTCACCATGAAAGGCGGCCGCGAGCAGCGCGCCATCGGGGCGAATCACAAGGCCACGCGGATGCGTGAGCGTGGGCAAGCGACGCCTCTCGGTGAGCGTCGCGGTGTCGACCACACTGACCGATCGATCGCCCCAGTTGGCCACATAGAGCGTCGCTGCATCGGGCGTGATCGCCATGAATTTGGGGAGACTTCCGGTGTGCACGACACCGCGCGGCGTCAGCGTACAGGGCGCCGCCGCCGTCGCTTGTCGGCAGGAGGTGAAGTCGATCGACTCGACCTCATTCTCGCGAAAGTTCGAGACGTAGAGCGTATTGCCATCGGGCGTGAAGACGCTCTCCACCGCATTGCCCGGGAAGCTCACCGTGCCGACATGAGCGAGCGTGAGGCTGTCGTAGATGAAGACGTTGTCGCGATCGGGACGCCCGAAATTGCACACGACCACGCGCGTCCCATCCGGCGAGACATTCACGCTCTTGGGCTGCACGCCCGTGCGTACATGACGCGTCACCGTCAGCGTGGGCCCGCCCCGCGTCGTGCGAAACACACGCGGACGCGCAGCCCGCTCCTGCCCCGTACCGACACCCGGCAGCGAGAGAACCAAGAGCGCCAAGAGAAAGGCGAAAGTCCGCGTCATCCGCGCAATCTCTCACCCAATGACGAGCCCAGCAAAAAGACATGCCGAGAGCGCATCCCCAAAGACGGGTGTATCATATCGATTCTATATCGCAATATGATGGCGAACCACCATCACACGCTCTAGCCGCCGCGGCGTCGGCGTCACCTGCATGGGTGCAAGGCGCTCGATGTCGGCGCGCGGGAGGAAGTAGAGGAGGGTGACCTCCGCGCCTATTTCGGCCCCTCGCGAGAGGCGCATCGTCTCTCGCGATTGAACGTCGCCCTCAAAGAGCGAGACGCTCCACGCACGCATGAAGGCGTTCGCTTCGTCCTCTGTCAGGCCTGCATCGAGGAGGTCGCGCGTGAGCGAGGCGGCGCCATCACAAGGCTCGGCATCGGCTTCCACAAGTGTCGCGTCGTTGGCACTCGGATGCAGGAGAAAGGCCTGCGCGTTGCGGACCAAGTAGGCGTGCTGCGGCAAGGTCTCACGTGTTCGAATGCGCAACGTGCTCGCGGCCCCTTCGACCGAAAGCGGAAGCCTTGTGCCTGGACTCAGCAGGCCTCGATAGAAGAGCAGGCGGCCTTGCGCATCCCCGACATCGACGCAGGCGGCATCGGCCGTCTCGTAGCTCGGCAGGTCCGCAACCTCGCAATATCCGTCCGACGCGGGGCATTCGGTTCGTGAGGTCATCACGGTGAGGTCCGTCGCGGCGGAGTGTTCACCCGGACCACACGCAGTGAGCGAAGCATCCCAGCCGAAGCGGTTTCCCTCGTGACGGGTGAGCGTCGGCCATGACTCGATCAGCGTGCCTTCAAGCTGCACGTCCACACGCACATCGAGCGC
This sequence comes from Sandaracinaceae bacterium, assembly GCA_044373065.1. GTDB lineage: Bacteria > Myxococcota_A > Polyangia > Polyangiales > Sandaracinaceae > JAFLCL01. The sequence goes on along the minus strand of JBILQT010000527.1, from coordinate 1,504 downwards.
TCTCACACCTTCATCGAGATGAAAATACACGACAGGTTTTCGGACGAACTCACCCTCGAACGCGCTCCTGACAGGCGCTCCAGGGCCAGCGCCTATCTCCACTTCGCCACCCCGGAAGACATCGACGAGGCCCCACTCGTGTACGACGAAGGGCGCCTCCGACTCGGCCTCGGTCGTCGCCGACTCATGCACCACGGCGGGCGTCGCGCCGCATGCAGAGAGCAAGCAGGGCACAGCCCAGCCGAACTTCCACAGGATTCGCATCGTATTGTAGTTATATCGCAATATGATGTCGAACCACCATCACACGCTCCAGCCGCCTTGGCGTCGGCGTCACCTGCATCGGTGCGAGGCGCTCGATGTCGGCGCGCGGGAGGAAATAGAGGATCGTGCTCTCGGGTGCGGCCACACCACGCGCTTCGCGTCCGATGTCGCGCCTCGTGCTCACTTCTTCGCCGAAGAGTGAATCGCTCCAGGCGGCCATGAAGGCGCGTGCTTCGTCTTGGCTCAGGCCTGCGTTGACCAACTCCGCGGTGAAGGGCTGGATGAGCGAATCTGCGGGCTGGAGCATCGGTCGTAGACCGGCGGCGGACACTGGGATTGTTGTTACTTCGCCAAGCAGCGGGTGAAGGATCGAGCCGGCTCCTTCGCTGACGAAGAAGACCGGGTGCGCGAGCGCGCTGGAGAGGGCGATGGCGCGTGACGCCGAGATCACCGGAAGACCGGGCTCGGCGTGCATGGACTGCGTGACCGTGAGCGGAAAGCTTGTGCCCCGTGTGAGCTCGCCTCGGTAGAAGAGCAAGCGTCCTTGCTGCGCACCGACGCTTACGCAGTCGCCATCGCTCGTCTCGTAGGTGGGCAGATCGGCCACCTCACAGACGCCGTCGGAGGTCGCGCAGCCTCTGCGCCCGGCTTGGACTGCAGCATCACTCGATGCGCTCTGTGCGCCCGCTGCGCAGTGCGCCACGGTGCCCTGCCATGCGATGTGATCGGCGCCCGTCTGCGTCGTCGGTGTGGGCCATGTCTCCATCATCGTGCCCGCGATGTGCACGTCGACATGCACGTCGAGATGATCGATCGCGGGGTCGAGATGGAAGTAGACGACGGGCTTGCGCATCGGCATCGGTGGTCGATGCACAGGTGTCGTTGGCGTCGGCCTCGAAGCGGCAGAACCAGGCCCAGCAGCGAGCTCGATCTGCCCATCCGCGTACACATCGATGAGGCCCCACTCATGCACGTCGAGCGCAGGTGCCGCGACCTGCGAAGGTTGAGGCTGCGAGGGTGGAGTCTGCGGTCGCTCGATGTGTACAGGCTGGTTCGTCGCAGGCTCGCTCGGCGGCGTGGCGCTACCGCAACCGAGCGCAGTCAACGTGGTGAGAAGAAGCGGAGCGCAAAGACGCATGAGACCTCGGGGTGAACGTGCCTTGGAACGTGCCTCCACTCCGATGCGCAATGACACGCAATTCTTGGTTAGCGCGCATCGAGACGGGCATCGCCCGCATCG
>JBILQT010000193.1:0-14186 GCA_044373065.1 Sandaracinaceae bacterium | reverse complement strand
CGGTGAGTTTCGAGAAGGCATGGATGCAGGCCCACGCCCCGATGCAGGCCGCGATGCCTTCGCCGTCGATGCGCCGATGACAGAAGACGCGGCAGCGTCCGACGATGCAGCCGCGACACAGGATGCGTTCGTCACGCCCGATGCGTTCGTCGCGCCCGATGCGTTCGTCACGCCCGATGCGCCGATGCCTGCGGATGCTTTCGCCGCGCCCGACTCCAACGTCGACGCGCGATGAAGCGCGTTGTTGTCGCTGCGCTCCTGAGCGGCGCTCTTCTGGGATGCCCGGCCACGACGCCACCAGACGATGCTGGGATGGATGCGCGTACTGAGGACGTAGGTGTCGATACCGCTGAAGCAGCCGTCGACGCGGGCTCCGACACAGCCACGGACGCAAGCCCCTGCGGCGCACTCTTTGGAGTCCCCAACGCCAACACGGGCCTCACCGAAGCGCAATGCAGGCCCGCATGTGGCTGCGGCGCTGAGGCCTGGAGCTCGCCAGCGTTCGACAGTGCGCGCCTTGCCCTCCTGCGTCGCTACACACTCGATGCGCCCTACCCGGCGCTCACCTCGGACCCGTACCTTGAGCCTCCGCCCATCGTCCCCACGGGCTCCGTCTGTGCCGCCGTCGTGAGCGACACCGAGCGCTACCACTACACCCTTGCATCGTATGCCTCCGCGACCGAGGCACATGCAGCCGGCGCCTTCATCACGCACCATGGCACCTGCGGCGTCTGCTCCACGCTCGAAGATTTCGCCGTCTACGCCGAGCAGCCGGATCTCACCGCGCCCGTGCGCGAGTGCGGCCTTCGCAACCTCACGCACGAGCCCCTGGTGGCGTGTCTCGAAGGCCTCGGCTTCACGACACCCTGCGCACAAGTCTGGGCCTACAACACCGAGCACACGCGGAACGTCTGCGGCGCCATCTGCCTGCGTCTCTTGCGCGCGCCCTATCATCTTCCCGATGGCACCTTGAACGCGTGCTTGCAGTGCGATGAAGACATGAGCGGCGCCGTGTTTAAAGCGGTCGCCGGTCGCACCCGTCGCAACTCCGGCGTGGCCTCCGCGATGTGTCGGCCATGCAGCGAGAGCTTGCCCGTGGCGCACGACTATCCCGAGTGATCGCGCGACGAAGCGCCTTCCCGGCCGAAGCTCCACACGAAAAGGCACAGCCCAACTTGCAGAATCGTGCTGCACCAAGAAAGTGCGCGCCGCATGACTTCGTACTCGCACGTCTCCGCCTATCGCTTCGTTGAGATCCACGACCTGCCAACGCTGCGTGCGTCGCTCTTCGCGAAGGGCACCGAGTTCGGCGTTCGTGGCATCTTCTTGATCGCGCCCGAGGGCATCAACCTTTGCCTCGCCGGCGAAGACGAGGGCATTCGCTCGTACATGGCGTGGCTCGACGAAGACACGCGCTTTGCAAACCTTGAGACGAAGTGGAGCAAGTCCACGGAGATGCCCTACGGCAAGCTGCGCGTGCGTCTCAAGGGCGAGATCATTCGGATGAATCACCCCGAAGTGCGGCCCATCGAGAAGCGCGCACCCATCGTCGACGCGAGCACGCTCAAGCGCTGGCTCGACAACGGGAAAGACGATGAAGGACGCGACGTCGTGCTCATCGATACACGCAACGCATTCGAGCTCGATTACGGCGCCTTTGAAGGCGCACTCGACTTCAAGCTTGAGCGTTTCTCGAGCTTCCCCGCGGCGATTCAAGCGCATCGCAGCGAGCTCGAAGGCAAAGCGATTGTCACCTACTGCACAGGCGGCATCCGCTGCGAGAAGGCCGCGATTCACATGGAGGGCCTGGGCATGTCCCACGTCTACCAACTCGATGGCGGCATCCTTCGCTACTTCGAGCAAGTCGGTGAGGCGCACTACAAGGGCGGATGTTTCGTCTTCGACAGGCGCGTGCAGGTGAAGGCGAGCGATATGAGCGAAGGCCTCGCGAGCGAGTGAATGGCTCGCGCTTCCCGAGCGTCGGCTAAGGTGAGTGCGCTTCTGCGATGAGCTCCGAATTGGCCACACCACGACGTCGATTCTCCACCCCAAGGTGGCTTCGACTCATCACGCTCGCGGGCCTCTTCGGCGTCTTCTTCACCGGCAGCCCGCTCATCGCGCTCGTCGTCTTCCCTGTCTTGCGGCTCTTCTCGCCGAAGCGTTTTCGTGAGCACTGCACGCGCGCCCTCCAAGTCGGGATGAAGCTCATCATTCGCGCCGGTGTGGCGATGGGGACCGCGTACTTCGAAGAGAAGCCGCTGCCGAGCTCGATCGATGCGACCAAGCCCTACGTGCTCATCTCGAATCACCCTACATATGTAGATATGCTTTTTATATTGGGCTTTTTCGAGCGCCTCACGTGCGTGACGAACGGCCGATGGTGGAAGCATTGGGCCCTTGGGCGCCTTCTTCGCTCGACGCTCTATTTGCCAGGCCCAGGCAGCGGCCTCGCCGAGAGCGAGCACATGCTTGAGACGATGGTGAGCACACTGAAGGCGGGCCATCCCCTCCTCGTCTTCCCCGAGGGCCAACGCTCATTCGCCCATCAACTGCGGCGTTTTCGTCGCGGCGCCGTGGAGGCCGCTGTGCGCGCAGATGTTCCGATCGTGCCGCTCTTCTTGGCGATCGATAGGCCCTTCCTCACGAAGCAACTTCCCTTCTGGAAGCCGCCCAAGGTGCCGCCGACGTACTCCTTTGAGTTCTTCGACCCGATTCTTCCTGGCGACTTCAACCACGACAGCAAGCGCATCCAAAAGCATGTTGATGCGATGTACGAGGCGCGCTTCGAGAAGCAGCGCTTGGCCTACGAGGCGCTTGGCGAGCTGTCTGTGTTGCCCTCGGGCGAGTCGGACGGCTTGGTCGAGGATGGTGGCGAAGATGGCTCGGCCCAGAAGTCGTAGAAATTGAACCAGTTGTCGGGCGCCAAGCGCACGAAGTGTTCGAGGCGCTCTGCGTAGCGCGTGACGACCTGCACAAGCCCTCCCCGCCTATCCTTGCGTGGGAAGTCGATGCGCTCGGCGAAGGGCTCGCAGAAGAGGTCGTATTGGTTGTTGCCGCGGCTCAAGCCGAAGGTGAGATAGACGGGGCACTTCAGCACCGACGCGAGCATGAAGGGCCCTTGCGGAAAGGATGCTTCGCCGCCGAGGAAGGGAACGCGCACCGTGCGCTCGGCCGTCGAATGAAGCGGGATGCGGTCGCCAAGAATTGCCACGAGCGCACCCTGCTCGATCAGCTCACGCACCTTCAGCATCGAGTCGAATCCGCCCTCTGGGTCGAGCTCAAGCACCTGCGCCGATGACTCCGGATCAAGCTTGGCGAGCGCGTCGTTCAGCATGCGCGCGTTCTTCGTGTACATCAGCGCGTAGAGCGGCAGCTGCTCCCTCTTGCTGTGAATGCGCATCGCGTAGAACGAGCCGACATGCGCGCCGAGCAAGATGGCGCCCTTCTTCTTGTCGCGAAGCTCCGCGAGGTAGTGATGCCCCGTGCGCGTCGCCGTGAAGAGATGCGTCTTTCCCGAGACGAGGAAGAACGCATCGAGCGTGCAATTCACGAAGCGAAGCAGGTGGCGATAGATGTCGCCGAACGAAGCCTTGCGGCCATCGAGCTGCTCGTAAAAACGCGCAATCGCGTGACGCGCACTCGGTGAAGTGAGCGTGTAGTAGAAGGTCACAAAGCGCGCGATGAGGCGCCCAAAGCCGCGACCAAAGAACGTCGTGAAGAAGACGGTGAAGCGAATCGCCAGCGCACCACCGCGCTCACGTCGCGAATGCCACGCATCGCTCCTCTCGCTCGCCTCAGGCTTCGTCTCGTCGCTCATAAAACGAACCGCGGCTCATTGAGGAAGGACGAGCGGACGACGCAAAAACACATGCATCGAACGTCGCCACATCAAGCGCGTATGCATCTTGGCGATGAGCCAATTGTCTTCGAATGCGCGCCAATGCGAGATGCCTCCCTCGGAGGCCGTGAGGTATCGAACCTTCGTCTGGAGATGAAGAATCGGCATGCCTGTCCATGCGAGGCGCACGACAATCTCGGGGTCGAAGTCCATCCGGTCGCCGATGGTGTTCGTGCGGATCGACGCCTCGATCGGATAGAGCCGAAAGCCGCAGAGCGGGTCGCCCACGCGATCACTTCCGACCTCGCGACGCGTCCAAAAGATCGTCACCTTGCGGAGGATCTTGCGATGCAACGGCGCCGTCTCATCGAAGATGGGCTGACCCAGAATCACAGCCTCCGAATTCTTCGCGCCCATCTCCAGAAAGGTCGCGATGTCTTCAAGCGCATGCTGACCATCCGCATCGACTTGAAGCGCGTGCGTGTAGCCAAGCTCCTTCGCGAAGAGAAAGCCCGTCTTCACCGCCGCGCCCTTGCCGCCATTGGCCTTTCGCCTTCGCACGTGCGCCAAGCCCTCCTGCCCCAGCTTCTCCACCTCGGCGCGATTCTCTTCGCCGCTCGCATCGTCGATGACGACGACCTCGGGCAAGAGCGCACGCACCGCATTCACGACCGTGCGAATCGTGCGCGGATTGTTGTACGTGGGGATCAGAATGCAGGGGCGAAAGTCAGCCATCGGTCGGTCCCAATGCAGCATCACTTCGCAGTGAATGCGGCCGCGCGCTTCTCAAGGAATGCCGCCATGCCTTCCTTCTGGTCGGCCGTCGCGAAGCACTGTGCGAAGCCTTCGATCTCAATGTCGTTGGCGACCGTGAGCTCTTTCGCAGCGCCCTCACGAAGCACACGCTTGCTGTGCGCGACCGCGAGCGGGCCCATCGCCGCAATCATCTTCGCCGTCTCGCGTGCAGCCGCGAGAAGCTCGCTCTGGGGCGTGACAACGCGATTCAAGAGGCCAATGCGAAGCGCCTCTTCGGCGTTGATGACCTTGCCCGTCATGACCAACTCGCGCGCCATCGCGATGCCCACGCGACGAAGCAAACGCTGCGTGCCGCCAAAGCCGGGGATGACGCCGAGCTTCACCTCGGGCTGACCAAACTTCGCGTTCTCGCTCGCGTAGATGAAGTCGCATGCGAGGGCGAGCTCGCATCCGCCGCCGAGCGCAAAGCCATTCACGCACGCGATCACGGGCACGCTGAGTTGCTCAAGCGATGCGAGCGCAGCGTGGCCTGCACGCGCGAAGGCACGCGCCTCGTCCACGTTCATCGCACGCATTTCGCCAATATCTGCACCTGCAACAAATGACTTCTCGCCAGCGCCTGTGATGATCATCGTGCGCGTCTCGGCACGCTCGCTGACTTCCTTCGCGGCCGATGCAATCTCGGCGATCACGGCAGCGTTCAGCGCGTTGAGCTTGTCGGGGCGGTTGATCGTGAGGACCGAGAGCGCGCCCTCGTGCTCAAGCTTTGTGACGTTGCGCGTCGTCATCACTTCGCCTCGTAGGTGTAGAAGCCGCGGCCCGTCTTGCGACCAAGCCAACCTGCATCGACGTACTGCTTCAGGATCGGCGCCGCGCGGTACTTGTCGTCGCCCAAGTCGCGGTGAAGCACCTCGGCGATGAAGAGGCAGGTGTCGAGGCCGATGAGGTCGGCAAGTGCGAGCGGGCCAAGCGGATGGTTGAGGCCGAGCTTCGCCCCGTTGTCGATGTCTTCGACGCTGCCGATGCCCTCTTGAAGAACGAAGCAGGCCTCGTTGAGGAAGGGGATGAGCATGCGGTTCACGATGAAGCCGGGCATGTCCTTCGAGACGACGACCGTCTTTCCCATGCGCTCGGAGAGCGCGCGCGTCGCGTTGAACGTCGCGTCGCTCGTCTGCAATGCGCGGATGATCTCGACGAGCTTCATCACGGGCACGGGGTTCATGAAGTGCATGCCGATGACGAGCTCAGGGCGCTTGGTCACAGCCGCAAGCTTGGTGAGCGAGATGCTCGACGTGTTGCTCGCGAGGATGGCGCCGGGCTTCATCGCCGCATCAGCCGCAGCGAAGATCTTCTTCTTGAGCTCGACGTTCTCGGTCGCCGCTTCGACGACGATGTCGGCCTCACTCAACGTCGCGTAGTCCGCCACTGCATGAAGGCGCGCAACAATCGCGTCCGCGTCATCCTTCGCAAGCTTGCCCTTCTCGACCTGTTTTCCGAGCTGCTTGGCAATCGAGGCTTTGCCCTTCTCCGCGAGCTCAAGCTTCGCGTCGAGCAAGAACACCTTCATGCCGGCTTGGGCTGCAACCTGGGCGATGCCCTGGCCCATCTGACCTGCACCGATGACACCAAACACGTTGATTTCGCTCACTTTTGCCTCGTTTCGCGCCCTAAGCGCGCGCGCTTGAATGAATGCGCGGAGGGTTATTGCAGAAGCGCCGAAGCGCCAGGGGGAACGTAACGCTTCTCTTGATTCAAAAGACGTGAGACCAACTTGTATGCGCGCTCGGATCTCTCCACTTCTCATCGCCTCGAACTTCCTCCTCGCCGCGTGTCTCGCGGGATGCCCTTCGCCGACAAGCGAGACGCCCGACGCAGGCACGGACGCACCGATTCCGGGCGATGCAGGCACCGATGCATTTCTTGATCGCGATGCGGCGCCTGAGCAGCCCATCACGATGGTGCAAACGTGCCCGGGTCCCGGCTGCATGACGAATGACGAAGGCCTCCAAGTCGGTGCAGGCGCACGCACGATCACCCCCGAGCCAGGCACCTACGACCTCGCATTCAATGCGGACGGTTCGCCCATCACCGATGGCTCGTTCGACGTGGCCGAAGGCGACCGCATCGAAGACACGAACGGCAACGGCATGCGCGACGCGGCTTGGATTGCGGGCTTTGGCCTTGGTCGTCCTGCGCGCGGCATCGAGAACGATCAGTGGGCGCGTGCCATCGCATTGCGCAACGGCGAGACGACCATCGTGTTCTGTTCGATCGATGCCGTCGGCTACTTCATCAACGAGATGGACCGCGTGCGCGACATGCTGCCCGCCTCGCTCGGCGTCGATTACGTCTTCTTCTCCGCCACGCACGTGCATGAAGCCGAGGACACGATCGGCATCTGGGGCGAAGATTTCTCATCGACAGGAAGACGCCCCGCGCACCTCGAAGCGATTCGCACGCAAGCCGCGGCCGCAATCACCGAAGCCGTGATGCGGCTTCAACCAGCAACGGTCGACAACGTCACCTTCCGCCTGAGCGACATCGATCAAGACCTTACAACGCCAGGCATTCAGCCCGAGGTGCGACGCTTCGTCGGCGACAACCGCGACCCCTTCATCTTCGATGATCAAGTCCGCATGCTTCGCTTCCGCACGGCCGATGGCTCGAACGCACCGGGAACCCCGCCCACGCCCGATGCATCCGGTTCACGCGCTGCTGCAGGCCCGAGCACCTCGACGATCGCAACGCTGATCAACTTCGCGGCGCACCCCGAGTACGAGGGCTCAAGGCAGACGGAGGTCTCAAGCGACATCGGGCACTGGCTGCGCACGACGGTGGAGCAAGGTGCAGACGGGCCGGATGCAGACACCGAGATCGACACCCCCGGGGTGGGCGGTATTGCCGTCTATGTGAATGGCGCCCTCGGCGTTCAAATCGGGCCCAATCGCTTGGATTTGCGTGATTTCAACGGCGCCCCTGTGGCCGAAGACAACCAGAATGCCGCACGCCACGTGGGCTCGCTCTTGGGCTACTACGCCCTGCGTGCATTGAACCCGATGGATGATCTGGTCGCACGCCGCACGACGCTCGACGCGAGCATGTGGCCCATCTCGTTCCGTCGCGGCCGCTTCTATCTGCGCGTGCAGAACACGCTCTACCAAATCGGCTTCAGCTCCGGGCTCTTCGATCGCGAGGTCTACAACTATGACCCTGCGCGCACCATCGACTTCCGAAGAGATCGCAACTTGCCCGAGCTCTACACAGAGCTGGCGATCATCCGCGTGGGACCGGTGGAGTTCTTCACCATGCCAGGCGAGCTCGACCCGATACTCTTTGTCGGCACGCGCGGCGAACGCGCCTACACGCCACCGAGCTACAACGGCGGCAATCCTGTCGACACCACACGAACGAATCCGCCGATTCTGCCGAGCGACGAGATTCCACACGTGATGCAGCTGCGCGATGCCGACGTTGATGAGTCCGACGTTTGGCTCCTTGGCCTCACGGGAGATTTCCTCGGGTACTTCGTCGCTGATTACGACTACGAGCTCAACCCAGCCGCGCCCTTCATCGCCGAGGCCGAGGGTGACCACTACGAGGAGACGAACTCACTCGGGCCCGAGGCCTGGCCGCGCGTCTGGCGCAATCTCACGCAGCTTCACGCAGCGCGCTAGCACCTTCATACGATTGCAATACGAATTCAATCGCATTGCAATGCGATTTCAATACGGTTTCGCAGCGAGCATGCGCGGGGGCGGAAACGATCGAAAGCGCGCGTCTTCTTCTGTGCGCACACGAACGCGCGAGGCGAAGGCCACGGCCTCGCCACAGAGCGCAGATTCAAGCTCTTCGCTCGTCAGGTAGAGCGCACCTTCGGCATCTTCAAGCACACCGTCATTCACGAGGCGCACGCCGATTTCATTCGCACATGCGCGAAGCCGGAGGAGCCCATGCGCAAGCGCGTCAGCCACTTCGCCTTTCGCGACCGCGAGACGATCCAGCAGCGAGAGCATCGCGCGCACCAAGCCCTGCCTTCCGGGTGAGAGCCGCGGCACCAACGCAATCACCACGGCACGCGCGGCCTCGCGCGACTCATGCAGCGGCGTTGCATTGGCCATGCGTCGGGCGTGCGCGATGAGCGTCTCGCTCGAATGTCCAAACGGAAGCGGACGCACATCGAGGCCAAGCGGACGAAAGTCACCAAGGCGCGCACGCAGCTCTTCCACCCGCGCGAGATCACGCGCATCGAGCGCATCTTTCTGCAGCGTCTTTCCGAGCGCAGCGATCTCACCCTCGCGACGAAGGCGGTCTGCCGAGGGCGTGACGGCCACGAGCTCTGCCAGCTGGGTCGCGGGAACATCGCCCAACGTCGCCTGGAGCACGGCCACCGCAGCGCCTGTCGATGCGCGTGCGCGATCGAGCCAACGCTCCGCAGCAAGCACGAGCTCCCGACGCTGCATCAACGCGCGGCCCAGGGAAGAAGACGGAAGGCGTGAGAGGTCCACACCGTCGAAATCCATGCAGCGCTCCAGCATCGCAGTGCGCAGCGACTTGGATTCGCCAAGGGGCTCCGTCGCTTCCAGCGCGACTTCGGCGGCACGACGTGTCGTCTGCACCAGCGAGGCACGTCCATCGAGCGCCTTGGGCTTGCCGTCCACGCATCGATAGGCGCGCGCAAAGATGCGCACGACGCCACGCGAAAGATCAGGTTCAAGGGCGGCACACAGCGCATCCACAGCCAACGGAGCAATCGGCCCTTCATCACGCGTGAGCAACGAGACGAGACGGTAAGGAGCGGGCAGAAAGCCCACCGTGCCGAGCCAACGCGCACCGCGAATCACGCCGCCGTCCGCAGCAAGCTCAAGGCTCACGGGTGCCCCGAGAGAGAGTTCGATGCGCTCACAGAGCGAGGTCGCGCGGTCGATGATCTGGCTGTCGAGCTCGACGTCCTGCCCTTCAAGCGGACGCATCGAGGAGCGCTCCACGGCCACGCGCGCCGAGCCATCCAGGCGCGAGACCACCATCGCATCTGGGCAGCCATCATCGGGGTCGCACGAGGAAACGATGAACGAACTGGGCGAAGACGAACGACGTCCGATCGTTTCGATCGCGGCCTTTAGCGCCTCATCCTCGTGGGAAGACATCAACACGGAGGAAGCGTCCTCCACGCCTCTCTGGCGCACAACTTTCGCGTGCTTTTGGGCAAAAAAAAGGAGCCCGGTTGGGCTCCTTCATTCACCAGCCTGGAGGGCTGATTCAGCTCGCGCGCTTCTTCGATGCGCGGATGGCGTCGAAAAGGCGGGGCGTCGGCTGCTTCTCAAGGCGCGCCTTGTAGCCGGTGTCCTTCTCGCGCTTCTCGGCCTTGAGGATCGCGTCGATGAGGCCAGCGCGCGTTCCGTAGGTCTTCTTGACCTCCGTGAGAACGTCGTGGAGGTGGAGGAGCTTGCGGTTCGAAACCGAATCAAGGCCCGTGCTCTCGTTGAGGCGGCCGATCCAAAGCTCGTCCGTCGTGAGCGCCTTGAGCGCCTCCACAAGGCCTGCCTTATCGGTGAAACGCGCTGCGACCTGGGCGAGCGGTGAGCTCTTCATGACTGACTCCTTCGAGAGAAACTGAGTGCCTCGCGGCAACAAGGTCGACGCAGAAACGAGCGCGGACCGGAACAAGGGGCGCAGACCTAGCAAGCGTCACGTCTCGCCGCAAGTCCGGTGCTTCATGTAGCCTCGCTCCATGTCGAGACTTCGCACCCGCTTTGTGACCTCTGCCGCGCTTCTTGGCATTGCCGGGTGTGGTGGCCAACTCGGGGATGGCGATCGCGCCGACGCTTTCGTGGCCGAAGATGTCTTCACCGAACCTTCCGATGCACCCTTCGCATTCGACGCGCCAGGCCTCGACGCGCCCTTCGCGATCGACCGCCCTTCGCGATCGACATGGGCATCTCCCTTCCCGACGCGCGCTCGATCGGGACGGATGCGTTCTGGGGCACCTGCGCGACGGGCGGCAGGATGGGCACCTGCATGCCGATGTCGCTCTGCACGATGGGGAGCATGCCCGTCATGGGGCTCTGTCCCGGGCCTGCTGACATTCAATGCTGCTTGCCAGGCCGTGATGCCGGACCGCCCGTCGATGCCTTCCGCATGGGGGGCAGCGTCACGCCTGCAGAGATCATCGCGCGTCTTGGGGCCTGCAACCGCATCGGCGGTGACTACGCGAAAGACTCTGGGGGCACTGCGAACATCCCCGTCTGTGAGACGGACAATGTCATCTGGTGGAACGCGGACTTCGACGTCGACTGCGATGGCGGACGCGGCGCCGTCTGCATGAGCGACCCTGACTATTTGCCAGACACAAGCGCGACGGACTCGATGGGCAATCCGCTCGATGCGAGCACCCTCCCCTTCATCGTCATCCCGCTCGCAAGCACGCGCTTCCGCTATGTCGATCACGGCATCCGCGCGGGCCAGGTCGCGCTCGTCCTCTATCGCGACCGCATGGTCTTCGGCATCTTCGGCGACGCGGGCCCAGCGTCGATCATCGGGGAGGGCTCGTTCGCGATGGCCGAGGCGCTTGGCATTCCTTCGAATCCGCGCACGGGCGGTGTCGACTCGGGCGTGACCTACCTCGTCTTCACGGGCACCACCGCGCGCGTCGCGCACAACGAGAGCCACGCCGAGGCCGTCACGTTGGGGAGCAGCCTCCTCAGCGCGTTCGTGCCCTGAAGCGCGATCACCAAGGCGTGCTACCTCGCGCCGCATGATCACCTTCGAGAGCCGTCACACACGTCGTTTTGTCGGTCGCATCGAGCGCGGCGAGGATGTCTTGGCCACCCTCAAGCGCTTTGCGATGAGCGAGCGCATTCGTGCCGCGTGGGTGCGGATGACGGGCATCGTGGAGTGGGTTGAGGTGACCGAGTGGGATTCCTCGCGGGAGGTGCTGCGTGCACCGCGTCGCGTTGAAGGGCCACTGACGTTGCTTGCAGGCGAGGGCAACATCTCCTTCCGCTTGGGCGAGCCTTTCGTCGAAGTGCGTGCGTCGTTCTCGCGCGAGACCGACATGGGAACGCAGACCGTCGGCGGGCAACTCGTCGTCGTCTCGGCACTCAACGTCGAGTTCATGCTCGAGGTGTTTGAAGACGTGCGGCTCGACCGCGATGAAGAGCGCGAGACGGGCCTCTCGGTGTGGAAGGGCGAGAAGACAGCGGGCGTGATCGCGCGCTCCACGAAGGCCGCGACACCAGCACGCGAACCCGCGCGCTCGATGCCGATGGTGCAGACAACGATGCCAAGCCCGCGCGCGATGCCGCAGGCCAGTGACACGCTCGATGAGGAGAGCCCGCCTGTGCTGGATGCCGAGCCGAGTGAGGGCGTCTCTTGGTCGATGGTCGCCGCTGCATCCGAGCGCGCCGAGAAGCCTTCGTCGGCCGGAAGCCTCATCGCGGCACGCCCCATCGGAAGCACGCGCGCGGCGGTTGTCGTCGATGACAACACCCCGAGGCGCGGCGACTTCGTCGAGCATCGCCAGTTCGGTTTGTGCCGCGTCGAGGGTGTCGACCCCGAGGGCGCGCTGATCATTCGCCTGACGTCGGGCATTCGAAAGACGATCCACATGGACCCCTTCGAGCTCGTGCCGCCGCGCTTTGAAGGTGACAGGCGCATCATCGCGCTGCGTCCACGCAAACGTTAGGCAGTAGCATCGCGCGATGATGCGTTGGCTCCTCGCGCTGCTCGTGCTTGTGCTCAGCTCGATGAGCGCATCGGCCTTCGCGCAAGAGGGACGAGACGAAGCATGGCTGCGTGGCCATCTCAACTTGCTGCGCACGAGCGCGGTGACGAGCGATGACTTCGTTCGCGTCGAGCTCTTCTCCTGGGCCGCGTCCGCGCCACCTGCGAACGAACCCTTTCTGCGCGATACGGCCTCCTCGGGCGGCCCCTATCAACGGGCGCTTGAGCGAGTCGCCGTCGGAACCTCGGAGGAAGCCTCGCTTGCGCGTCTGCTCGCGAGCGACCCGGAGCGAAGGCGTCGGCGCTTCGCGTGGACCACCCCGATGGGTACGGCGGTGCCGCTGGGCCCGCGCAGTTATGGCCCCGAGCTGATTCGCATCACGCTTGAAGAGGATTCGTTCTTTCTCCGCTTCACGCCGGAGCGCTCACCCGCGTTTCAAGCCGTCGATGGGGAAGAGCACGAGGTCGCGTTGGCGGATGTCCTGGCGCATCCAGAGCGCATCGCGAGTGTCTTTCACGAACAAGCGAGCATCCCGATGAGGGAGTTCATCGTGCATGGTCGCGTACGCTCTTTCGCCGTGAACACGGACGACATCGCCAATCGGGTCACGCTGGAGCGGAGCCTCCTTGCATCGATGCAGGCGTGGTCTCGAACTCACCCTGGAGGTGCCGCTGCGATGGCCCCGCATTGGACGACGCGCCTCCCGAGCGACGCGAACCCCTTCGCGATTTTTGCAGCGTGCATGCCCTTCGACACGGCGCGACATCGACCCACAACCGCTGGGCTACGCGCCCTCTCGCGTGCGCTCTCGCGGAACCTGCGCGTGGCTCTTCGTCATGTGCGACGCGACCCAGACGCCATCGAGTAGCGGATGCCGACACTCATCTCGCGGGAGGACGTGATCCGCTGCATCCACGAGGAAGGCGGAAGCCCGCCGTGCTTGATGTGCGCTATCGCGGCAGGGCGCGTGGGTGACCTGCACGTCGTCTTCGAAGACGATGAAGCGCTCGTCTTCTTGCCTCGCTACGTGCGTCGCTGGGGCGAACTCTGCGTGATGCCGAAGGCGCACGTGACGTCCTTCTCCGCGCTGGATGAAGAGACGTGGTTGCATCTTCAAGTGCTCGTACGCCGCTCGGCGCGCGTCGTGGAGCGACTCATGCAGCCGCGCCGCTGCTACGTCACAATGACTGGGAGTGCGGCTGGGGAACTCACGCAAAGCTCCGAGCATCTGCACACGCACATTCTCCCGATCATCGACGCCAACGATCGACCCGCCAAAGCACTCTCCTGGGAAGGCGGTGTGCTCGTCGCAACGCGTGATGAGTGGCTCCCGCTTCAGGCCCGATACGCAGCCGCGTTCGATGCCGAACGTTGAGCCAACGCGCCACGCGCGAGAAGCCGCGCGTGAACATGCGAGGCGCGTCGTCCTTCTCGCGCAGGCCGCGACGATCCTCAGCACGTGGCCCCTTTGGTCGGTGCGCGTGCTGCCGCCGAACTTGCCGCTCATCGATCTTCCGCTGCCCTCTCACGTGCCGCTTCTTCTCTCGCTTGCAGTGGCTTGGCGTTGGCCTGCGCGCGGCGCGCTTCTGCATGCGCTCGTGCTCGCACTCGCGGTTCTCTTGGACACGACGCGGCTCACGGCTGCGCCCTGCTCGCTCGCCGTGTTGCTGCTCACGCTAAGGCAGTTCGCATCTTAACTGACCTCGTACCCGCACCGCTCGTAGTAACCCGCAAAGTCTGATGCCTGGAAGGTTGTGAGCGCGTGAGTGATGGCTTCGTCGAGCGCATCTTTGGTTCGCGCGGCGAGCCGTCGCAGCGCGGTCTTGAGCTTCGACCAGAAGCTCTCGATTGGGTTCAGGTCGGGCGAGTACG
>JBILQT010000009.1:0-58723 GCA_044373065.1 Sandaracinaceae bacterium | reverse complement strand
GCGCGCATCGGTGCGCCGCCTTCGTATGTGCGTGGGCTGCCTGCGAAGCTGCAGATGGCGTGCATGAACTTCGGGCTCACGCACACCAAACAACCTGCGCTTCTGCGGCTCGCGGGAGGCGAGGTGCGCGCGATCGTGAGCGACCGATATGCGGCGCTCGATGATGAGTTCGTGCTCGATGTGATTCACGACGTGCTCGACAAAGCGGGCTACCTCGCTGATGCGCGCGTTCGTGCATCGGCCGTCGGCGCGCACACGCTCTTGCGCATCACGTTGCCCGGTGAAGGCATCGCGGTGAGGGCCGGAGATGTCATCGAGTGGGGCCTCGATATCGGCAACAGCGAGGTGGGCTTGAGGTCGGTGCAGATCACGCCGATCACGTATCGACTCGTGTGCACCAACGGCATGCGCGCGTGGAAGAGCGAGTCGGCGATTCGCATGCGGCACGTCGGTGACCCGAAGCGCCTGCATGACCAACTTCGCGACGCGGTGCCTGTCGCGTTTGCAGAGGCGCGTGGTGACATCGAGCGATGGCGAAGAGCGAGTGAGCTGCTCATCGACAACGCGCTCGACGAGATCGAATCGCTGCGCGCGATGGGGCTCTCGCAAGGTGAAGTTCAGTCGGTGGGACGCGAGCTCGCGACAGCGAACGGCATCCTCGTGGCGAACTCATCGGCGGAGGTGATCACGCGCGGGCTCGCTGTCCCGACGACGGCGTACGACATCGCGAATGCGATCACGGCAGTGGCGAGGGACCGTAGCGATGTGGCTGCTCGGCTGACGCTTGAGGAGCATGGGCATCGGTATTTGAGTCGGCGTACGGCGTGAAAGGAGACGGGGCGTGAGCCTCGTTTCTTTTGCTCCCAGCCCTCCAGGAGCCTTCCTGAGGCGATGGACCACTTGGACCACGTAGAGGAGACGAGAAGCCTCTGAAGGCGCTTGGCGCGTCAGCAATCCACATCGGGCATAGCGGCGCTCCAGAGCCTTTCTGTGGCGATGGCGTGCTCCGAACACGTCAATCATGCGAGAAGCCCCTGGAGGGCGCTTGGCGCGTCAGCAATCCACATTGGGCATTGCGGCGCTCCAGAAGCGTTCTCCGGGCTTGAAACGCGGCTGCCGTGTCCCACACGCAGAAAGTATGCGGAGGCTTCTGCGCGCGTTGACGTGTTGGCCCACCGTTGACTCGCGGAGTTCGGAGATCAGCGATGTGCTGTTCGATCGGTGGCTGCGCCCGCGCGGGAGTGTCGAATCAAACATGCGCGGATTCCCACTCAATTCAACGAAAATCGCGGGGAACGGTTATGCCGTGACTATTGATGTCCCTGTGTACCGCGCTCCTTTCGCGATGATGTGTGTTGGGGGGGTGCGGGGGGTCCTGCGGGCCGCAAAAAAGCGAGGCCGTTCCCCTATGAGCGAATGAAGGGGCGACATCGCCCCCAGCGAGCATGTCGCTCGTTGAACCAGAGGAGCCCGCTATGTCCACCGAAGCAAGCAACACGAACCTCGCTCTTGCCGTCGCCCGCGATGAGGGCGTCCAGCGCGCCGCAGCAGGCCTCGCCATCAGCCTCGTCGTCGCTGTCGCCAAGAAGTTTCTCTTCCCCGTCTGACCTCATCCACACCGACGAGACGTCCCGGTTCCGCACCACGCGGGCCGGGACGTTTTCGTTTCACGCCACACGAAGGACCTCCATGAACGACAACTCCCTCCCCTCCGAGACGCTGCGGACGCTCGGCGACCTCGGCGCACACCTTCCCCTCGATGCCGATCGAGGGCGTTCTCTACGAGGGCGGATTGCCCGGCCCGATTCGCGATTCACTGCAAGCCGAGAGCGCGCTGGCCGCAACGCATTGGACGCTCTCGCCAGGCCGCTCGCCCGACTCGCGCTGGGAGGAAGCCCTCGTCTTTTTGGTGGTCGGCATCATCGCGCTGGTGCTGCTCGTGGCCGTTCGACTCTGGGTCTTTGTGCGCGGTGAACGCGCTTCCTCGTAGCTCCCCTTTGACTCTCACCAAGCTCACTGCTAGGAACGCGACTGCCTTTGCCGAAAGGCAGATTTACCTGGGGTTATAGCTCAGCTGGGAGAGCGCATCGATGGCATCGATGAGGTCAGGGGTTCGATCCCCCTTGACTCCAAAAGAAAGAAAAGCGGGCCCTTCACAAGAGGGTCCGCTTTTCGTTTCCGTCGCACCGGCCTGCACGTTGTCATCGCGCGTCGCGACGTGGCACGAAGCGCGCGATGTCCACTGCGCCGCGGCTTGCGTTCGTCCTCAACTTCGATGCGGAGCATGAGCTCGAAGCGGGCGCGCGTTGGACGGCGCCCAAGACGCTGAAGACCAAACTCGACACGATTGCGCACGAGATGCGCTTGCCTGAAGGCGCCGTGGTGGTGACGCCCGACATGAAGCTCCCGGAGGACACCGAGGCGCGCGTCTGGTGCCCGACGCCGCGTGCGCTCGCGACAGTGGCGCGTGCGGGTTTGATCACGCCGGAGATGCCGAGTGTGGAGATCGTGCGGCAGGTGAATGAGCGCGGTTTCGCGGCGCATCTGGCCGAGGGCGAGCTTGAGCCCACCTTCTTCTCGCAGTCGATCGAGGCGCTCTCTGCCTTCATCGCGCAGCCTGGTCCGACGGGCCGTTGGCGTTTGAAGCGGGGCCTTGGTGCATCGGGCCGCGGGCAACGTCGTGTGAATGCGGGCGCGCTCTCGGAGGAAGAGCTGAGCTGGATGCGACGTGCAGTGATTTTCGCGCCGCTCTACGTGGAGCCGGAGCTTGTCTTGGAGCGCGAAATTGCCGTGTATGGATGGGCAAGGCGCGATCGCGGTGTGGAGCTGACTGGCGTGCGTGGGCAGACGACGGATTCGCGCGGAGCCTTCTTGCGATGTGGTCGCGTCGAGGCGGACACGCTGGGTGAGCACAAGAAGCCGATGCTGGAGGCGGCGGAGAAGGTGGGCGTCGCGCTTCTGCAAGCGGGCTATCACGGGCCCTTTGGCATCGACGGATACTTACACCGTACGCCTCAGGGGGCGGTGCAGCTGCGTGCCCTCTCGGAGATCAACGCGCGCTACTGCATGGGCTGGGATGAGAAGGATGGGTTCTGACCGCGCCGTCCGCGTCTTGTTCTCATCCGTTGTGGCGCCAATGCTCGGTTTCTTTGGCGCCTGACATCGCTGTCAACGCTTCTGACATCGCTGTCAACGCTTCTGACATCGCAGTCAACGCTGCTCTTCGTTTCGTTCACTTGATCGCGCTCTGGGAATGGCAGAGGGGAGCAAAGGCTGAACGCCGCGTTGGCGCTCGGTCGGCGTTTTCACGGGCGAGAGCGACGTCATCTCGCTCGCATCGTTGTGGGTGGTTCCGCGCGCCATGCGTCTCGGCGCCAATGCTCGGTTTTCGTCCGTGCCTGACATCGCCGTCAACGCGCCTGACATCGCCGTCAACGCATCTGACATCGCTGTCAACGCACCTGACATCGCTGTCAACGAGACCAGACATGGCCTTGCCGCAGGAGACGCTCACGTGCGGAATTGCCTACAACGCAGCGAGCTCCGGAAGAGGCAGAACGGGAGCAAAGGCTGAACGCCGTGTTGGCGCTCCGTCGGCGTTTTCACGGGCGCGACGTCATCTCGCTCGCGTGGTTCCACACGTCATCCGTTGTGGCGCCAATGCTCGATTTCTTTGGCGCCTGGCATCGCTGTCAACGCGCCTGACATCGCTGTCAACGTCGACAAAGACGCCACAGATGACGCGTTCTGCCTCGCCCACGATCAGTCCATCGTCACATCCACCGCGTCGTTGGTGAGGCCAAGTGCAAGGGCCTGCGTGAAGAGATGCGCCGCAGTAAAGACGGCGCCCGGGCTCTCGGGATGAAGGCGCACATCGACGTGCATGTTGTCGCCCCGGCCCATGATCACGCGGATACGCGCGCGCACGCCTTCGCCACCGACGCGCGTTCGCAAGTTGAGTTGTGCGCGCTGCCTTGAGGCACCGTTGAGTGCGATGCGGCCTGAGCGAAGCTGAAGGTCGACGGGCATCAGCGCTTGCAGATGAAGGCGTGCACTCACGCGCTCGGCCGCGAAGTCGATGCTTCCGTTCTCAGGCACACGTGCCCGGATGCGCGCACGCACGCCGCTGGCTCGAAACGCGCTCTGACCCTCCGCGCGCATCCCGATGTCGACGCCTTCAATGTCGAGATGCTCAAGGCGCACAACATCCTCGCCGAGCGGCTGATTGCGTGGCCCGGGATGCGCGGAATCAAAGGCACGCGAGATGCTCAATGACCCGTTGGGCCGCACATCCAGCGTCAATCGGCCCCCGTGAACGAAGCCTGCCTTGCTATGGAATTGCCCGTTCATGAGCGCCGTCCAATCCACGCTGAGCGAGACCTTGTCGGCCTCGAGCACGGGCGTCTTGAGCTCGTCGTAGAAGACGATGTCGCGCCCGCCGATGCCCTCCTCATCGACCCTGTCGAGCGCGCCAATCGTGATGCTCCCGCGGATCTCGTCATCGATGATCGCCTCGACCTGACGCGCCGCGAAGGCGCGTGCGGCATCGCTGCGAAGCCACATCAGAGAGCCCACGGTGAAGAGCATCAGGAGCACCAACGCGATCAGGTAAGCGCGCCTCGCGCGCACGATCTTGCGCCACGTATGTGCTGCGAGAGGGAAGGCCACGCGCCTCGTTCAGCATGGCCAGTGCCAACCCCGACATCACACGCCGTCTGCAAGAAGATTGATCGCGCTTTCGTGAGGCTGCTAGCGTGCTTCGGACGTGTCTTCCCCAGTCGTTCTTCTTGGTCCGCAACGCTTCGATCCCACGCTCGCCGAGGCTGTGCGTGAGCTTGGGATCACAGGCAAAATCGCCACGATCACCGCCGGTTGGCAGGAGCGCGAGAGCGAGGACAGCGAGCTCAACGAGCACCTCGAAGGCCGCACCGTGAACCTTCGTCTCTACGCCCGCGCGGAGGAGACGTGGAAGCAAGACCCGGAGCTGCGCGCCGCGCATCGCACGCGACAGGATCGCATGCGGCACAAGCAGGATTTCTACCGCATTCGCTTGGAGCACGAGCTCGAAGCGGCCTTCGTGATCCAGACGCGCAAGGCGCCGCCCGAGATCCTCGATGAGGAGCG
Organism: Sandaracinaceae bacterium; assembly: GCA_044373065.1. GTDB lineage: Bacteria > Myxococcota_A > Polyangia > Polyangiales > Sandaracinaceae > JAFLCL01. The sequence continues at coordinate 53,599 of JBILQT010000009.1, read as the reverse complement.
CGACAGCTCGATTCAAGCGATCCGCGACCTCGATGATGCGCATCTGCGTGATTGCGTGCGTGAGCGCGAGCGCTTCTTGAGCCTGTGCAATCCAAGCACGCGGCCCGTCATCACCAAACACCGCGATGAGCTTGCGGCACTCCTTCGGGGCTGCGCTGCGGTGGCGATTGCAGGCGGTCATGTCGCGACCTTGCTCAACCGCTTGGAGCTCTTCGACATGAAGCCGCTCCTCGCTGAAAAGCCCATCTTTGCTTGGTCTGCAGGCGCGATGGCCATCTCGGACAAGGTCGTCCTCTTTCACGATGATCCGCCGCAAGGTCCGGGCGCAGCCGAGGTGCTCGATCGCGGGATGGGCATCATCTCGGGTGTCGTTCCGCTGCCTCAGCCCGATCAACGTTTGCGTCTTCACGATCGAGAGCGCGTGCGTCTCTTGGCGAATCGCTTCGCACCCGCGTTGCCCTTCACCTTCCGCAACTCCACGCGCATCACGTGGAATGGCGAGGCCTGGGTGAATGCACATGGCGTCGATCGCTTGCGGCCCGATGGCCTGCTCGAACAGCACGAGCGTTGGAACATTCTTGGACAAGGCGAAGGTGCGAGTTTGGGAGTTCGTGTTTCACCGATGGGCAGTGCAGTCGATACCGACGGGCCCAGTGTTCCCGTGACGAGCTACGGAGCTGGCGGATGAAAAAGCGTCCAAGCGCGCGCCCCGCGCCCCGTACAACACGCCTTCGTCCAAGCGCTCCTTTGGAGCAGCCACTGACGGCCAGTGAGGAGATGGAAGTCCCGCACAATCGCCTTGCGATCAAAGAGCTTGAGGACTCGAAGCCCACTTGGGATGCGGTCAATGCGTTCATCGCATCGCATACCTTTCCGCTCGTCGAAGGCCCGACGGTCACGGTGGTGTGGCGCGGTGAAGCCGAGGCCGTGAACATGCGGCATTGGGTCTTTGGCCTTGAGTCATCGCAGGCCCTCGCGCGCATCCAAGGCACCGACCTTTGGTACCTCGTCATCGACATCCCGCCGCGCTCGCGCGTTGAGTACAAGCTCGAGGTGCACAAGGACGGCGGCTCGCGCTGGATTGAAGATCCGCTCAATCCCAACCGTGCGCGTGACCCCTTCGGCGCAAACTCCGTGGTGCATGGTGCGGGCTATGAGATCCCGCTCTGGAGCAAGCACGACCCTGTCTCGCGTGCGGGCCATCTCGAGTCCGTGGGCTTTGAGAGCAAGATTCTCGGCGGCCAACGTCGCTGCCTTCTCTACTTGCCCGCGCGCTTTCGACGCACGCGTCAGTACCCGCTGCTCGTTGTTCACGATGGCGCGGACTACATCAAATACGCGGGCCTCAAGACGGTGCTCGACAACCTGATTCATCGTCTCGAGATCCCCGAGATGATCGTCGTCTTCACGGACTCGCCCGATCGTCTTCGCGAGTACGCCAACGATGCGAACCACGCACGCTTCCTCACCGAAGAGCTCGTGCCCGATCTGGAGCGTCGCTTGCCGCTCATCGGTCGTCCGCATGCGCGCTGTTTGATGGGCGCAAGCTTCGGTGGCGTGGCCGCACTCTCGACGGCATTCCGCTATCCCGGCTTCTGGGGAAGGCTTCTTCTGCAGAGCGGAAGCTTCGCGTTCACCGACATCGGCAAGAACAACCGACGTGGCCCGCTCTTCGACAAGGTCGTCGAGTTCGTGAACGACTTCCGTCAGCATCCGACGGCGCTCAGCGAGCGCGTGTATGTGAGCTGCGGCGTCTACGAATCGCTCATCTACGAGAACCGCTCACTCGTGCCGCTCCTCCAATCGACGGGCATGCAAGTGCGCTTCGTCGAGGCCCGCGATGGCCACAACTGGGAGAACTGGCGCGATCGATTGCGCGAAGGTCTGAGCTGGCTCTTCCCTGGACCGCTCATGATGATTTACGAATGATCGACTGCGAAAAGCCTTGTACTGCAAGGCTTTTTGCATGGATGCTTTCTGCGCGTGCGTGTGAATCGTGAGCGCGTGTGTCGTAGCGAGTGGAGCGAGGAGCTCCCCTGGAGAAGATAAAAATGGATGAGATTCGACGACAGATTGGTCTGAGCCTGGGCGCCGATATCTGCTGGCCCGCTTGCTACGAGCACATCATGCGCAAGATGGATCTGCGCATCCCGACGGAGAACGGAACGCTGCGCTTTGACGTCGAGCGCGTCTCGATCGAGCCCTTCGATCTCAAGCAGCCCGTGAAGTACGACGTCGTCATCGACCGCCTCACCCACTGGTATCACACGAGCCGTGAGTGGATCAAAAAGGGCATCGTGATGAACGACCTCTACGTGTTCAACAACCCGTGGAGCGTGCAGTCGAACGAGAAGCACACGAGCTATGCGGCGATGATGGCGCTCGGCATGCCCATCCCCGAGACGTGGATGATTCCACCCAAGGGCTACTCACCGAACCCCGACCTCAAGCCCACGCTCTCGAAGTACGCGAAGCTCTTCGACCTCGGAAAGATCGGCGAGAAGCTCGGCTATCCGCTCTTTGTGAAGCCCTACGACGGCGGCGGTTGGCGCGCGGTCACGAAGTGCGATGACCTCGATGCATTCCGTCGCGCCTACGAAGACAGCGGCACGATGGTCATGCATGCGCAGGCTGGCGTGAATGGCTTCGACAGCTTCGTGCGCGTCATCGGCTTCGGCCCGCAGACGCACTCGGTGCTCTACGACCCAAGCGCCCCTCTTCACGATCGCTACACGCGCGAGAAGAACTTCATCACGGCGAAGGAAGAAGAGCACCTCCGCAAGATCACGCTGACGATCAACTCGTTCTTCGGCTGGGAGTTCAACAGCTGCGAGTCGCTTCGTCGTGCGGGCACCTGGTATCCGATCGACTTCGCGAACCCCTGCCCCGACTCGCAGGTGACCTCGCTGCACTATCACTTCCCCTGGATGGTGAAGGCCTACATTCGCTGGAGCGTCTTTGTCGCTGCGACGAAGAAGCCGATGCGCAAGAACCTCGATTGGCAGCCTTTCTATGACATCGCGAAGCTCGACCTCAGCTTCGAGGAGAAGCTTGATCGCTATGCGGCGATTGCCGATGCGCGCTTTGAGACGGCGCGCTTTGAGGAGTTCTGCGCCACGCATCTCTCGCAGCTCGATGCCATCGCGCATGCGTTCTTCGCGTCGAAGGAATGCAAGGATGCGATTCGCTTGAAGGTCGCCGCGCTCTTCCCCGCGCATGAGGTCGACCTCTTCACCGAGCTCTTCTACGAGCGCGTTCAGGACTGGCGCAAAGACCACCCGGTCTGAGGAGCTGGCACTGCGAAAGTGCTTGAGTTCAAAGCGCGCGAGGGGCTACTGCTCTCGCGCGCTTCGTCGTTTGACGGGCGATGTTGAAGTCCTGCCAAGCGTTCTCGCGCAAGACTTCGTGTGACCCCAGTGGAGGCATGATGCGTCTTTCGATCTCGAATGGTTTGTTCCTTGGTTCGATGGCCCTCATCGCGACGGCATGCGGCGGTGGCGCGGTCGCTGTGGAGTCGACGATGCCCGTCGTGGAGGCGCAGGCACCCGCGCTTCCGCTCATCATTGGACAGAGCGAGTCGAACTTCGGCTCGGCCGAGCTCAACACGGGCTTCCTTCCTGACCCGCACTCGGTGAACGTCATCTCCGGCGCAGCAGGCGCGAACTCCGTCGACATCGCGAACGCGGGCATCACCCCGCAGAACAGCGGCGCCTGCCGCGGCTTCGCAACGGCGCAGCCCGACTACATCGTGCAGGTCACGAACCCCGGCCAGTACCTCCGCTTCTTCGTGAACGCGCCTGGCGACACCACGCTCGTGATCAACGACGGCGCGGGCCATTGGTGGTGCTCGGATGACGACGGCGGCAACCTCAACCCGCTCATCGAGATGAACGGCCCCGTGGGCGGCCAGTACGACATCTGGGTGGGCAGCTACCAGGCTGGCGCGAACATCCAGGGCGTCCTTGGCGTCTCGGAGCTTCAGGGCGCGATGTGATGTGAGCGCGCCGAGGACAACACTCGGTGCACCAGACAAGAGGGCGGCTTCGCAATGCGGAGTCGCCTTTTTTCTTTGGATTCGCGACACTCCCGCCATGTCGACTGAGCAAACATCGCAAGAGCGTATTCGCGAACTCGAAGAGCAGGTGGAGCGCCTCGAAGAACGTTGGGCACTCAACGACGAAGTCGACAACCTCGCCGAGGTTGCGCTCCGTGATCGTCTCCCGCTCGATCACACGCTGCGCATGTTGATGCCTGCCCTTGGACGCGCCGTGGGTGCGCGTCTCATCTTGATTCGCACCTTCGACGAGACGCTTGCGCTGCATGACTTCATCCACGCCGAGGGCGAAGACGCGACCTTGCCCTTCGATGCCAACGCCATCGCCGATGCTGTTCAAGAGACCGACGTGCATGAGGAAATCGTTGGCCTGAGCGAGCGGCTGATCGCGCGGCGCATCGATGTCGCTGGCGAGCATTTCGGCACCGCGGTGATCGTCATTCCACGCGCGGATCAGAAGGCCCATGCGCGCGCCGCCGTGCTCCTTCACACCTGGTGCGAAGAGGTCGACAACCTCCTCGCCTCGATCGCCATCGCGCGGCAAAAAGCCATCATTACACAGGCAATTAGCGATGCCTTGAAGGACCCAGTGCTCGATCGCGGGCTCGATGAGGCGATCAAGATCCTTCAGACGAATGTGCCCTTCGAGTCGCTCACGCTCGTCTTCCGACATGAGGGCGATCAGCTCGGCGACACGCTGCGCTTCAAGCAAGTGGGCAAGGCCAAGACGCACTCCGAAGAGGATGAGCGCATGATCGCCTTTCGACTCTTGAACGGCGAAGAGACAGACGTGCGCGAGCTGCTTGGGGTGCTCCGCTACCGCGAAGAAATTCTCATCACAGGCGCGCGCAGCTCACGCGTACTCGGCCGCTTGATCGTCAGTGCGCATCGCGGTGAGTTCAACACCTTCGATCGCGATCTCTTGCAGCGCTTCTCCGACTCACTGCGCCAGCGCATCGTCGACTTCAACCGTGAGTGGCAGTCGCTCAAGACCGCCTTCAACAAGCCGACGGCGGAGCGTCTCCTGCGTGAGGAGGGCTACCTCGCCAAGTACCTCGCGCCGCGCGAGCGCGTATGCGCGGTGCTCTTTGCGGACATCGCAGGCTTCACGCGTTTGAGCGAGCAAGTGCTCGTGCGCCCAGAGGCGATCGGCAAGTTCGTCGACCTCTGGAGCGAGGCCGCGGTCGAGGCGATCTGGGATACGAGCGGCGTCTTCGACAAGATGGTGGGCGACTGCGTGATCGGCATCTGGGGCCCGCCCTTCTTCGAGGCGAGCCATGAGGAGATCTGCAAGCAGGCCCTGCGCGCCGCAGAGCGCATTCGCGAGCACACGCGCGCTCTGGTGGGCCACCCGGATTTTCCGGAGCTCGAGAATTTCAAAGACCTCGATGTCGCGATCGGCGTGAACCTGTGCCCGCTCTTTGTTGGCACCTTCGGCCCCGATAGAGACTTCACGGGCTTCTCCTCGGGGATGAACAACACCGCGCGTCTTCAGGGCCACGCCAAGGGTGGCGAGATTCTCTGCATGCAGAGCATCGTCGAGGCGATGGGCGCCAACGCGCGCTTTGGTGATGAGCGCAGCGCAATGGTGAAGAATGTCGCCGAGCCGCTTCGCTTCCGCCCACTTGAGAATGTGTAGTTCGCTACGCAAATTCTCCGCCGGCTCTTTCACCGTGCGGTGAACTCGACACTTCGAATGGCGAGGGATTGGCTCTACGCTTCCAACCATGAAGCGCGCGCTCTCCCTCACGCTCCTTGCCTCGACCACGCTGCTCGGCTGCCCCACGGAGTCCACGCCGCCGGATGCTTCGGTCGCGCTCGATGCCGCCTCCGCCGACGTGAATGAGGTCGATGCGTTCTCACCTCCACGTGATTGGCCCTTCGCAGAGCCTCCGCGCTCAAGCGAGCCAGAGCCGGGCATCACACGCGATGTGATCGAGATCGAGAGTGCGGCTGCACCGATGAATCCGCTAATGGGCATCGCCACACCGGCAGCGCTCAATCGCGCCAGATTTGTGCGCTTTCATGCATCGAGCGGTGCAGCACCGAGTGCGGTGATCCTCGCGATGCCGGGCATCTTCGGCGGTGCGGGCAGCTTTGAATTCTTGGCGCGTGCGCTCGTGCGTCGCTCACTCACCTCGAGTGAGGGACCGGTGGAAGTCTGGGCGATCGATCGGCGATCGAACCTCCTCGAAGACTCACGTGGGCTCGACGCTGCCGAGGCCATGCGCAACCCCGACATTGCGCGTGGCTATTACAACGCGAGAGAGACGATCGGAGGCCAGGCATTCCCAGGATTCATCGCGCAGCGAGACATGCTCTTCGCAAGCGAGTGGGGCCTTCAGACGCACTTTGCAGACCTGCGTCGCGTGCTCGATCTGGTGCCGGCATCCATGCAAAAAACGCATGTCTTTTTGCTCGGTCATTCACTTGGCGCATCGATGGCCGAGACCTTTGGTGCCTGGGAATTCGAGGATGGCGTGCGCGGCTCGTCGCTTGTCGCAGGGTTCATTCTCATCGACGGTGCGCAGTCGGTGGCGCCGATGGACGAGATGACATTCCGCATGGGCGGAGGCTCGGGCGTGATGCCGAGCGCGGGCATCGACATGATTCGCTCCAGCACACCTGCGATCGCGCTGCCCCTTCTGGGCGTGAGTGTCTACGTGCAGGCGGAGATCCTCGCGATGTCGGCGCTCTATCTCCCAGAGGAAGTGCGCACGAATGACACCCCGCGCAATCGCGTGTTCGGCACCCTGCTCGGCCTCAATCCACTCACGCTTCCACCGATGACGAATGAGGCTGCATTCGGCTTTGGATTCGACGAGTCCTCGAATGGTCTGTCGTTCGCGGCGGTCTCGATGGGCGAGGGCACGGGTGGCCCGCTTGAGTCCTACGAGAGCCTCTTTGGTTCGACGTTGATGCGCCCTGCGGATCGCATGTCGACGTACCGCTGGACCGACGCAAGCGAGGTCACGCCGCGTGAGGCAACGCCGCTTGCGAACCTCGCGCACGCTTGGTTTGACGGCCGTACGAACTTTGCGGAGTGGTACTTCCCTGCGCGCCTTGCGAGCGACCTCGCGGCCTGTGGCGGGCTCGCAGTGGAGGCGACTGCGTGGCAGGCCGAGTTTGGTCTGCGATGTCGTCATGGCGCCGAGATGGACGCACCCGTGCTTGCGATCGCGGCGGCGCTGCGACTACCCGACGACTACGACTTCTCACGATCGCGAGGCGCGCCCATCGGTCCAGGCCGCCCGAACGCAGGAACGCCACGCACAGAGGCGCTCGCCTACCGCATTGTCAACTCGGCTCCCTTCACCCACATCGACCCGCTCACCGCAGAAGATTTTGCGGGGAACCCCGTGCCCGAGGCGGTGCTCTCGTTTGTGCGCACGAATGCTGCGCCAGGCACCGTGACAATCACGATTCCATGATCAGCTGGGCTCGCTTGAAGCCTTCTCTTCGGTCTTCGCGTCGAGCTCAATCGCAGTCGTCACGATCGACTGAATGCTCGTGATGAGGAACTGAAGAAGCGTCGCTCTGTCGACGCTGCGCCTCTCGAGAAAGTCGACGGTCGCGCTCTCGACGAGGCCAAGGTAACTGCGCATCGCCAAGCGAAACATGGGGCTTGGCGATTGAAGGCCGATGCTCTCGAAGATGCGATCGAGGATGCGCATGCGTGTGGACTCGATGACCTCCTGCACCACCGCGTCGTTGCCGATGCCGCCGCGCAAGAGCGTGACGAAGGCGCCCGAGTGCGCTTCGGCGAAATCGAGATAGCGCGAGAGGCCCTCGCGCGCGCGCTCCGGGGTGGGCAGATGCGTCGCGTCGGTGGCCTCCACGAGGTGGTCTGCGGCCTGCTTCACGACGGCCACGTAGAAGTCTCGTTTGCCTCCGAAGTAGTGATAGAGGAGGCCCTTCGAGATGCCTGCTTGGTGCGCAATGTCGTCGATCGAGACCTCGTCGTACGCGCGCTCGGAGAAGACCTGAAGGCCCAGCAAGAGCAGCTGTTCACGACGCACGTCGAGGTCGAGGCGCTTTCGTTCTGAGACGGGCGAAGCGCTCTCCGCATCGAGCGATGCGGCAGCGGGGGGAGACGAACGACGGGCCATCTGCTCACGCTAGCGCAACTCTCGCTATGCTTCGTCGATGCATTGCGTTGAGCTCGATCGCATCTCTCCAACGCGCCGCCCCGAGGGCGCGAATTCGGGCACACAAAACTGGCGCGAGTTGCTCTTCTTGCATTGGACGCTGCCCCCCGAGGCGCTTCGCAAGCTCATCCCCGCGCAGGTCGAGCTCGATCTCTGGGACGGCCTGGCCTACGTCGGGATGGTGCCTTTTCGGATGGAGAAGATTCGTCCTTCGTGGCTCCCAAGCGCCTTCGCGATGGACTTTCTCGAGCTCAACCTGCGCACCTACGTGCACTTCAAGGGAAGGCCCGCGGTGTGGTTCTTCTCGCTCGAGGCAAGCTCATGGCTTGCGGTGAATGCGGCGCGCACGGGCTGGTCACTGCCCTATCACCACGCGACGATGAAGACCTCGCGCGCAGGGCAACGCGTGCTCTACGACTCCGCACGCAAGAGCGGCGATGCGACGTTCGTTGTCGACTACGAGATCGGCGATCAGCTCGGCGCCTCGGTGCCCGGCACGCTCGAGCATTTCCTCCTTGAGCGCTACCTGCTCTTGAGTGAGAGGCGCGGCAACATTCTTGAAGGGCAAGTGCATCACACGCCCTATGTCGCGCATCGCGTGAAGGTGAATGAGGTGCATCAGAGCATCATCGATGCGGCCGGAATGCCTGCACAAACAAGCCCTCCCGCATGCGCGCATTTCAGCCCGGGTGTGGATGTCGAAGTCTTCGGGCCCTACCCGGTCGGATGAACGCACAAATCGCGATGCAAGCGCGTGGAGACCTCCCGTACTCTCGCGCGCATGCCGATCACGCTCGATGAGACCACGCGCGAAGAGTTGAAGTCGTACCGCTTGGACGAGGCCCAGCTCGCGCACTTTGCGGAGCTTGCGAAGGGCTCACAGAGCAACGCGGTGACGGGCGTGCTCACGCCTCCCTCGGAGGAAGACATCGTGCCTTTGCCGAGGCTCGGCACCGAGGCGCGCGCGCGGCTGACGAAGCTCGGCCAAGAGGCGATCGCGCGCGGTGAGGTGGGTGCAGTAATCCTCGCAGGCGGCATGGCGACGCGCTTTGGAGGCGTCGTCAAAGCGGCGGTGCCCGTGCTCGGCGAGCGCACCTTTCTCGAGATCAAGATCGACGATGCTGCACACGCAGCGCAGTCGTGCGCGGGGCGCATACCCGTCTACGTGATGACGAGCTTCGCCACACACGAACGCATCAAGGCGCACGTAAAAGAGAAGGCCCTCGATCGTCATGAACGCCTTCAAATTCAGTGCTTTTCGCAGCATGTCTCGCTGCGCCTCACGCCCGAAGGCGCACTCTTTCGCGAGGCCGACGGGACACTCTCGCCCTATGCGACGGGCCATGGTGACTTGAGCTTCGCGCTGCGCGAGAGCGGCATCCTTGAGGCCTTTCGCGCGCGTGGCGGCAAGCTCCTTTGCATGTCGAATGTCGACAACCTGGGTGCGACGCTCGACCCAGCGATCATCGGCTTGCACATCGAGCGCGGCCTCATGATCACCGCCGAGGTCGTGCAAAAAGACCCGGGTGATAAGGGCGGCGCACCCGCGCGCGTGGATGGCATCCCTCAGATCGTCGAGGCCTTCCGCTTCCCCGCGGAATTCAATCAAGACACGATCCCCGTCTTCAACACGAACACGCTCGTGCTCGATGCCGAAGCCATCGATCGAGACTTCGCCCTGCCCTTCTATCGCGTGGAGAAAAAGGTCGAAGGCAGGGTCGCGATTCAGTTCGAGCGCCTCGTCGGTGAGCTCACCGCGTTCATGCCGAGCGGCTTTGTGAGGGTCGACAGAGACGGGCCCGATGGGCGCTTTCAGCCCGCGAAGGACCCGGAAGAGCTCGCGCGTCGGCTGAGCAACATCGAAGAGATTGTGCGCACGCGAAGCTGAGCTGGGCGCGGCTTGGGCGAGCGCTGCGCGTTCGATCTTGATTGCGTAGTCGACTACGTAGTTCACTACGGACCATGGCCAAGGTCGGACGGGAGCTACGGAAGCAGGCATCGGTAGGCGACCACCTCAGCGCGCTTGGAACCCTCGCCCTCTCGGCGCGCATGAAGCGTCTGAGCGACATGATGGTGCGCGAGGCGCATGTGCTCTACCGCGAACTCGAGCTCGGCATCGAGCCCAACTGGTACCTCGTCTTTCTGCTGCTCGAAGAGCACAAAACGCTGTCTGTGACTGAGATCGCGACGGCGATTGGATGGAGTCATCCCTCTGTCGTCTCGTTGATCCGCGAGATGCAGAAGGCGGGCTTTGTGGCGGCGGAGCAAGACGCGAACGATGGCCGTCGCACGCTCCTCAAGCTCTCGGCGCGTGGGCGCGCGCAGCTCAAGGTGGCGCGGCCGGTCTGGGATGCCTCGCGTCGCGGAATCGAGGCGCTGCTCGCCGAGTCGGGCGTTGATTTGATGCGTGGGCTCGATGCGCTTGAGGCCGCGCTGCGTACACGTGGATACCGTCAGCGAACACGCGACGCGATGGCGCTTTCGGCGCCACGGAAGAGGCGAAAGCAATGAACTTTCGACCGATGGTGGCGACCGATCTCGATGCGCTTTGGCCAATCTTCCACGCGATCACGAAGGAGGGCTTGATGCTCGCGCACGACGAGACGACCACGCGCGAGGCGTTTGAGAGCTACTGGCTAGATCGCGGTGGAGAGCAGTGGATTGCCGAGCACGATGAGCGCATTCAGGGCGCGTTCACCCTGCGCTCGAATCACCCAGGGCGCGGCGCCCACATCGGGACAGCGACGTATCTCGTCGCACCCGAGGCACGCGGCCAAGGCTTGGGTTTCGCGTTGGGCCAGCACTCGCTCAAGCGTGCTCGTTCGCTTGGATTTACAGGGCTTCAGTTCAACCTCGTCATTCGTACCAACGAGGTGGCAGTTCGCCTTTGGCAACGCTTGGGCTTTGCGATCGTCGGCACGATGCCGCGCGTATTTCGGCATCCAGACGGCATGTTCGTGGATGCACACGTGATGTTTCGGGACATCGAAGGAGGCAGTGATGAGTGAGGTGAAGCCATACCCCTACGTGACGGTGATGCCGGCGCGCTATCAGCCGCTGGAGATCATTGAGGAGGGCAAGATTGCCGACGCGTGCACGCACCGTTGGTACAACGAGACGCTCTGTGCGGTGAACGATGCGCTCGTTCGCATGGCGGTCATCGAGGGCGACTACCACTGGCACAAACACGAGGGTGACGACGAGTTCTTCTACGTGATCGAAGGGCACCTCTCGATCGACCTCGAAGGCCGCGTGATCGAGCTCGAGCCTCGCCAAGGTGTGGTGATTCCCAAGGGCGTGCTTCATCGACCGCGTGCTCCGATGCGTACGGTGATCTTGCTGGTCGAGACGAGCGGCATCGTGCCGACAGGTAGCTGAGGGCGGCCATGACAGACGCGACGAACGCGATGCCTGGCCTCGCACAGACCCCGGATGCGCCCTACTACGCGGTGATCTTCACGAGCCGGCGCACGTCGGAAGAATCGGGCTATGGCGCGACGGCGGAGCGCATGGTCGAGGCCGCGGCGCAGCAGCCCGGCTTCCTTGGCATCGAGAGCAGCCGTGGCACCGATGGGCTCGGCATCACAGTCTCCTACTGGCGCAGCCTCGAAGACATCAAGGCCTGGCGAATGGACCTAGAACACACGGCCGCGCGCAATCAGGGTCGCGCGAGTTGGTACGCGCACTTTGCAGTTCGGATCGCGCGGGTGGAGCGTGCCTATGACTGGCAGAAGGCAGAGGGTGTGGCTGACCCAACGCTGCGTAAAGACATATAGAGATACGATATATATCGTATTGCAGGCTGATGAATATCAGCCCCCGACGTTGCCCACTTCGTAGTCGTTCTCGCCGAGGGGCAACATGTCATTCCGATAGAGCTTGAGCGCCGTCTGGATATCCAAATCCATACGCCGATCGGCCTCGACCATCGGGATGTGCTTGCGGACCGCATCGCGGATCTCGACGCTCGCCGGGTGGCAGTTCTCTGCACCACGAAGGTCGACCGCCTGGCAGACGGTGAGCAGGTGAATCGCGCAGATCGTCTCGACCAGATCGAGCACGCGCACGCTCTCACGCGCGGAGATGGTGCCCATCGAGACTTTGTCTTGGTTGTAGCTCTCGGTGCTGCGCGAAAAGACGCTCGCCGGCATGCTCATCTTGAGTGACTCGGCGGCCAACGCGGATGCGCTGATCTCCATCGCCTTGAAGCCGTGATGCGTCGCGCGATCAGCCCCGGTGCGTGCGTTGAGGTTCGCCGGGAGGCCCGCATTCGTGGCCGGATTGCAGAGCATGCCGACCTGGCGATCCATCAAGTCGCCGACGTTCGCGACCACGTTCTTGATCGTGTCGGTCACAAGGCAGGCATGCCCTCCGTAGAAGTTGCCGCCGTGAAGGATGCGACCCTCGGGCGCGTCGTCGCTTGGGCCCTCGATGATCGGGTTGTCGTTCACGCCGTTGATCTCGGTCTCGAGCATGTTCCGCATCCACGGAAGGCAATCGAGGATGAGGCCTGCGACGTGCGGTGCGCAGCGAATCGAGTAGCGGTCTTGCACACGCGCCGGAGGATTTTTGTCGCCCACGCGTGCGCGAATCCAACGCGCCAAGGTGCGCTGTCCGGGATGCGGCTTGAGCTCGAAGATGCGGTCGTCGAAGTGACCTGGGACGCCGTGAAGGACATCCGAGGCCATCGCGGTGAGCACCGCCGTGAAGCGCGCGAGCTTGCGTGCACGCACCCACGAGAGCGCACCAAGCGCACTCATCACGCTCGTGCCATTCATGATCGCGAGCGACTCTTTGGGGCGCAGCGTGAGCGGCTCAATCTTCTTGAGGCGATGTGCATCGGCCGCGTCGATCATCTTCCCGTCGACCCAGGCCTCACGCTCACCCGCGAGCAGCGCAGCGACATACGAGAGCGGCGTGAGATCACCACTCGCACCGACGGAGCCCTCCTCGGGGATGCACGGCAACATGCCCTGATCGACGAAGAAGCAGAGCCTGTCGAGCAAGGTCTGGCGCACGGCACTCGCACCAAGCGAGAGCGAGTTCGCACGCACCGCGACAATCGCCGCAGCCTCGCGCGCACCGAGAATCGCGCCTGTTCCGCAGCCGTGATAGCGGACGAGGTTGATCGGCATTTGCTCAGCCACTTCGGGCGAGACTTGAAACTCCACCGAGGCACCAAAGCCTGTCGTCACGCCGTAGATCGTGCGCCCACTCTTGAGCGCATCTTCAACAAGCTTCGAGGCCGAGGCGATGCGTGCGCGTGTGTGCGCGTCTTCATCGATCGCAATCGTCGCGTGCCCATCGGCAATGGCGGCAATGGCTTCGAGGGTGAGAGGCTTTTTGCCGAGGTAGACCGTCTTTCGGGAGTTCACGGCGCGAAGTTACAGCAAAGTCTGATTGGACTGAGCAAGTCCAATCAGAAACGGAGCTGTTGCTTGGAGGGGAGGCTCCATCGAATTCACTTCGATGGAGGGGAGGGATGGCTGCATCCCTCCCGGCAACAGAAACTACAGGCGCGTTCGATGCAATCGAAACGCGCTGTAGTGCGTTGCGCGGGACGTCACCAGAAGTCTCGTGCCGTGTCGCGATAAGCAACCAAATGGTTGCGCATTCGATAGGCAACCCAACGGTTGCACATCCGCACTCTGGGCCCGTGTGTGCGTCGAACGTGTTGCCTTCGCGACGATGGCCCGCGCACACTTTCGCTCATGCAAATCCTCGAAGCGCTCCGCACCTCGGTCATCGTCAAAAAGAGCCCCGTCACGGGCGAGATTCTCGGTGAGTTTCCGATCACGAGCCGTGAGGATGTGGAGGCCGCCGTCGCCCGCGCGCGCAAGGCCTCGCTCGCTTGGAAGCAGACAACGGTGCAAGAGCGTCTGCGCACCTTGATGCGCATCAACGAGGTGCTGCGTGCGCATCGCGATGACTACGCGCGGCGCATCAGTGAGGACACGGGCAAGCCCCTGGTCGATGCGATCATGACCGAGCTCTTGCCGGTGCCGGCCTTCCTCGAGCACTACGAGAAGCGCGCGCCGGAATTGCTCGGGCGCAAGAAGCTGCCGAGCTCGATTCTCTTCCCTGGAAAGGCCACTTACCAAGAGCACTTTCCGATGGGCGTGATCGCCATCATCAGCCCGTGGAACTTCCCCTTTCAGCTCGCCGTCATCCCCGCGATTTCGGCGCTCATTGCGGGCAATACCGTCGTCATCAAGCCCTCGGAGGTCACGCCGATCACGGGCGAGATCATCCGCGAGGTCTTCGATCGCATCGGCCTTCCGAAGGGTGTCGTCGAAGTCATCCAAGGCGATGGCGGGACGGGCGCGGCGCTGAGCGAGGCTGCGGTCGACAAGATCTTCTTCACGGGTTCGGTCGCGACAGGTCGCAAGGTCATGGCTGCGGCCGCGAAGAAGCCCATCCCGGTGGAGCTTGAGCTCGGTGGCAAGGACGCGATGATCGTGTGTGCAGACGCCAATCTTGAGCGCGCGGCGCGTGCCGCGGTGTGGGGCGGCTTTGTGAACTGCGGCCAGATGTGCACCTCGGTCGAGCGCGTCTTTGTCGAAGAGTCGGTTCACGATCGCTTTGTCGACATGGTGATTCGCGAGACCAAGCGCATGCGCGTGGGCGGGCCCGATGAGTCGGCCGAGATGGGGCCGATGACCTTCCCGCGGCAGATCGATACCGTCGAAGCGCACATCAAAGATGCGATCGCCAAGGGCGCGAAGATCCTCTTTGGCGGCAAGCGCATCGATCGTCCCGGTCAGTTTCATGAGCCCACCGTGCTGACGAACGTGACGGTCGAGATGGACATCTACCGTGAAGAGACCTTCGGCCCGGTGCTTCCGATCGTGAAGGTGCGCAATGCCGATGAGGCCATTCGCATGGCCAACGATCATCAATACGGCCTGAACGGCAGCGTGTGGACCCGTGACATTCAGAAGGGCCTCGCCCTCGCCTCACGCCTTGAGTGCGGGCAGGCCACGGTGAACGACGTCGTGACCTCCGTCGGCAATCCGCACCTGCCTTTTGGCGGCGTGAAGAACAGCGGCTTTGGTCGCTACCACGGCGATGAAGGCATCCTCGGGTTCACGCACACCAAGGCGATCATGGTCGACCGCGGCCTCATGAAATCCGAGCCCTTTTGGTTTCCCTATGAGGGAAAATACGACGTGCTGCGCAACGCGTTTGATGGCCTTGCCTCAGGCAACTTGCCCAAGGCGCTCTGGGGCTTTGTTGGGATGATTCGGAAGAGCAAATGAAGGCCAAGAAGAAGCGCGTTCTCTTCGTTTGTCTGGGCAACATCTGTCGCTCGCCCACCGCCGAGGGTGTCTTTGTGAAGCTCGTGCGCGATGCGGGCCTTGAGCATGCGTTTGAGATCGACAGTTGCGGAACCGGCGGATGGCATGCGGGCGAGCTCGCGCATCCCGAAACGCGCAAGACAGCGCTCGCGCGGGGCATGGAGCTCACGCATCGCGCACGTCAGTTGAAGTACAGCGACTTCGAAGAGTTCGATGTGCTCCTCGCGATGGACAAGAAGAACCTCAAAGACATGCGCGAGCTTGCGATGGAGCCGGAGCATCACGAGAAGCTCCATCTCTTCAGGGATTTCGACGCGGAGGGCGCGAAGGGTGAGGAGATGCCGGACCCGTACTACACGGGCGAATTCGATCTCGTCTTCGACCTCTGTGAGCGCGCTGGGCGCGGCCTGCTGACGCACCTCACGGCGCGCTGAGGAGGTCGCTGAAGGTCATCACAGGGCTGCGCGATGCGACCCGTGCAATGGCGTGCACGAAGAGGTCCGCGTGTGCGGGCGCCATGGTTGGATTGGGGCTGAAGAGGACGGTCTGACCCTCACCGTAGTGCGTCGCGACGATGGCTGGTGTGCCCGTCATCTGGCCCGCATGCGTTCCCGCAGACTCAAGGAAGACTTCCTCTTCAAAGCGCGCGAGGACGCGTACCGAGGGCAGCTCAGGCACTTCGCGCGCGTGGAAGATCGGCCCATTCGCGTAGTGCAAATCGCACGGAGGCGCGCCATCGAGAGGACGCACGCGCAGGGGCGCAATGCCGCGCTGCCAGGCATCACCTGTCCCGTGTTCGAGCGCGACGAACGCCACCTTGTAGGACTCTTCCGTCGAGTCGTGTGGACGCTGCATCGCGAGGTACGAGCCTGCGCAGATGCCGACGTAGCCACCGCCTTGATGCACGAACTGCCGAATCGCCTCGCGCCCAGCTTCACCGAGTGCGCGGCCCTGCCGTGATGCACGACCGCCCGTCACAACCAATGCGTGAAGGCCTTGGAGCGTGCCCGATTGAACCTCGCGGGGTGTCACAACCTGCACGGCAAAGGAGGGCTGCATCGCAGTCAGCGCGGCGTCGAAGGCCACACGATTGACGCCCTCGGCATCGAGCAGCGCAACCCGGAGCATGCCAGTCTGATGGTCAGTCTGATGGTCAGTCTGAGAACCCGTCGAACTGGCACCTTGCGCCTGGATGCGGCTCGATGAGGCGAGTGCCACGGAGGCTGCGGAGATCAGCCACGCACGTCGAGAGAGTTGCATCCACCCAAGCCTCGCACGACGGGCCCGTCAGCGTGAGCCACGTCGCTGCGCGAAGAGCCAGCGCCAGGTCTCTGGATCGGCATAGACCTCGGGCCACACCACGTGACCCACGTTCGCATACTCGGTCAGCGTGAGCGTCTCCTCTGGGAGGGCGCGCGTGCCTGCGCGCCATGTGAATCGCCGTCCATCGAAGACAGCGGTGGCATCTGTACCCGGATAGCTTGCAAGCGGATCGACACCCTCGCCGCCGCGGTGTGCGGAGATGCTCGCGACCCAGACTGCGGTCCATCTGGGCAACACGTTCGTGTCTTGAAAGCCGTGGAATGCTCGCACGGGCAGCACACCGATGCCCGAGGTCATCGCGGGCGATGCCTCCCAGGCACCGCAGATCGGCATCACGGCGGCGAGCCGTTCTGAATGCTCCGCGGCGTACATCGCGGCGCCCGCGCCGCCCATGCTGAGGCCCGAGAGATAGATGCGATCGCGATCGATCTCACGCGTAGCGAGGAGGTGCTCGAAGAGCGCGTCGAGTGCGCGAACATCCCAATCCGTGTTGGTCTGAGGCGCAACAATCAAGGCGCCCTCTTCCACGAGCGGCGATGCGTACCCGAACAAGTGCGCAAGCGCAGCATCGCGCAGGGGAGGCATGCGAGGCAAAAGCTCAGCGGGGTTGCTGCCGTCGCCAACCTCCCCGCGACCATGCAGCAGCATCACGAGCGGATGTGGACCGGGCGTGCTCGGCACAAGCTCCAGGTACGCATAGGGCGCCGGTGTGGAGCCGAGCGGATGCACGTCGACTGCGGCGCGTGCCACCCAATCGCGGCACACCCACACAAGGGAGAGCAGCAACGCCAGCGCGAGCAGCGCACTTCGACCTCGCGTTACGACCTCTGGCGACACAGTGCGAATCGTATACGCGCACGAAAGAGGCGAAGGCCCGCGTGCGGACGCGAGCCTTCATCGAGCAGGTGGAGATCGATCAGTTGGTGAAGCGCGTCCAGCCGACGTACCAGAGCTCTGCGCCGGATGCGCCTGGGCGTACTGCACCGCGATACGAGGCGGGCTGCCAGAAGCCCGCGGGCATCGTTGGCGTTGCGGCTGCGCCGCTCGCGGCGGGTGATGCGGCCGCGGGTGCGAAGTCGGGCGAGGTGAAGTCGGTGGCGAACGTCGCGAACATCGGGTCTGTGCCCTCGTCGTTGGCGCCCTGAAGCTGCGCGAGGATGTCCTCCGCGCCCGTGGCTGCCGCCGAGCCCGCGCTCAATGTGAAGAAGCGATTGCGGTCGGGGTCGGGCCCGATGCGGAAGAGAATGTTGTTCTCGAAGCGAGAGCCGGGCCCGCTCGCTGCGCGGAACCAGGAGAGGGTGTCCATGCCCGCAGTGGCAGTCGTGTCGGCAAGATCCTGCACCTGGAGGCCACGGTCTGGGCTGTTGAAGAAGATCGAGTTGCGCACCACGGCCTGACCACCGCGACGCAGAATCACTCCGTCCATCGGGTCCGTGCCGGGCGTGCCGCTTCCGATGCAGGTGAAGTTGTGAATCGTCGGCCTTGAATAAGGCATGCGCGTGTAGTTGTTCGGATGGTTGTCGCCCTCGATGCAGCGCTCCTCGCCCGAGACATCACGCTGCTGTGCGACGAAGAACTGCACGTTGCCTGTCCACCCAAGGTCGAAGTCGAGCGAGTCGTCGCCCGTGCCCGTCACGAGCGCGTAGCGGAGGTTCGCCGAGCCACCGAAGAACTCGATGCCGTCATCGAGACCAAGGTGCACCTGCACGTGATCGAGGAGTGTCCCGCCACCGCAGCCACCGAGCGTGATGCCATTGAGCTCGTTGTTGCGACCGACGATGTAGCCCGCGTACTCCACGCGGACATAGCGCAGCGAGCCACACGAACCCGCACTGTTGCTGCCTCCGTAGACACCACGACCCTCGCCCGAGGGGAGGCCCTCAATCTGCGCCCCATCGGCTGGGTCCCAGTTTGTCGGCGCATCGCCGAGCATCACAATTCCGCCCCAATCACCGGCACGCGCAGGTGTTGCGATATTACCGAAATTGTTGCTCGTGAAGACGATCGGCCGGTCGCTCGTGCCCTCCGCGACGAGGTGTGCGCCACGCGCGATGACGAGTGCTGTGCCCTGCTGCGAAGGGGCGCCGCAGCGGTCGCCTGCCATCGTGCAGTTCGAGTCTGCGGTGCATGTCGTCGAGGTCGCCACCATGCAGCGGCGCTGACCATCGCGTACCGCGCCGCGAACGACGGTCCCTTCTTCAACCGTCAGCGTGGCCCCGTTGGTGACGTAGAGCGGGCCCTGATCTCCATCCGACTCGATGAGCCAGGTGTGATCGCAATCCCATGTCGTGTCGGTGCGAATTTCACCGCGCACGACCGTCACGGGGCGTGCCTCGACGGGTGGGCAAACGCGCACCCAGGCATCGGGCTGCGGGGCATCGACACCCGGAGGCGCATACGCATCGCGACCTGCATCGGTCATGTCGATGAACGCGTCGGGGCGCTCCGTGAAGGCGTCGAGTGCGGGCGCATCCGGACGTGCCGCATCCGCACTGATCGGATCGGGATCGGGACAGCCTGTGAGCGCCGCGCTGCATGCCAACCCTGCGGTGCATGCCAAGAGCCACATGCGTGAAGTTGGCTTCTTGCGATTCATCGTTGTTGTCATTTCATCCCTCATTGCGATTGGCATGTTCGATTCGGAAACTGCATGCGATTGCCACATACGACTGGCACTTTCGCGGATGCGAAAGCGCTTCATTCAGGCCGCCAACTGAGCCCCAGATTGGCAGTCAGACCTTGGTTGTATTGCTGCAGCACTTGCCCGCCTTGCGTGATGAGGAAGTCGTCGAGGAAGACGTTTTCCACCGCAAAACGAAGATCAAAGTGCGGGTCGAAGGTCCAGCTCGCCGTCACATCAAAGCTGTGAAACGACTCTTGGTAGACATCGGGCACACCCTGAATGCCCACCTCGATGAGGCGTGGACCAAAGACGTTATAGAGCGCCCTGATGGTCAATCCGGTGTCGGGCAGTTGAACACCGAGTGACAAGTTCACCACGTACGGCGATTGACCCGAGAGAGGCCGCGATTGGTTCGTGACGGTTGTGAACTGCGAGGCTCCGAGTTGGATCTCCGAGTGCACGAGCGCGACGTTCGCGGCGAAGTCGAAGAAGCGCAGATCCGGCGAAATCCGCGCAAAGGAGAGGCGCGCCTCGGCCTCGACACCCGCGATCAGTGCGCCTTGAAAGTTGCGATAGGAGAACTGGTTGTTCGCCTCAGCCGTGATCTCGATCGGGTCCTCAAACTGCTTGGCGAAGCCTGAGACCGCGATGACCTCCGTGGGTGAGAGAAACCACTCCGCGCGAAGGTCGAAGTTGTGAATCCGCGTGCGGACGAGATTGGGCCTGCCCGTGATCGATCGCTGACGAATGAAGTCTGGAAAGACAAAGCTGGCCAGCTCGCGAACCTGGGGACGCGCGACGGTGGTGCCGTAGTTCGCGCGGATGAAGACCTCGTCGGAGACTCGGAAGATCAGGCCTGCTGAGCCGAGCACATCGATGTCTGTGCGATGCGTATCGCGTGACTGATCGGCGCCGTCGGAAGGGAAGATTGCGGACCCCGATGAGACCGTCTGCCGAAAGGCTTCCATGCGTGCACCACCCACCACGCGAAGCCACGGGACGATGGGCCAATCGATCATGGCGAAGCCTGCAGAGAGCGTCTGTGAGGCGTGGTAGCCGTCCGTGCGATCGGTGCGCTCAACCAGCTCGTACGAGATGCCGTTGCGCGAGGGATCAAAGAGCTCGGTTGCGGGCAACGAATCCGCATCGCCGCCTGTGCCCTCATAGCGAACGCGGCGAAAGAGAAAGTCGCGCTCATTGACGCGAAGCGCACCACCCATGCGGAAGGTCAGCGTGTCGATCGGGATGCTGAGATCGACTGTTCCACCGACTTCGCGTTGCGCCAAATTCAGGAAGAAGCGCTCGCCCGATCCTGAGGTCGAAGGCCGATACGTGCGCACATCGCTTCCGACATTCGCGCCGTAGATCATGTCGCGAATGTCGGGCTCGCTGCGCCCGCTCATCGACCCTGAGAGACTCCAATGAAGACGCGCGTGAAAGGGCAAGCCTTCGTGCGTACCTGCCAGTTGGCCGAAGAAGAGATTGCGCTCGAGCCAGCGCGTACGCGTGGCCTCAATCTGCTGGTCGCTCTCGAAGTCGTAGCCCCGCCCGACGCCCGTGTACGACTCGCTGCTCTGCGAGGCCATGACGGTCAGCTGCACGTCATCGTGGTCGGAGAGATCGAGCCGCATCGCGCCGAGTCCGCCCCAGTTCACGTTGTTGGTGAACGAGGTTCTTCGCTGCGCCTCAGGGCTGCCAAAGATCAGCTGACCGTTCTCGTCCTGGCCCACCACACTCGCACCGGGGCGAATCAATTCATCGCGCAGAATCTGAGTGGAGTTCGAGTAGCCAAGGGAGACGAAGTAGCCGAGGCGGTAGTCGCCCAGGCGCACCGTGTCGCCTAGCTGAATGCCCAAGCGGCCCGCGGGTGCGGCCATCGTGTTGCGCAATCCAAAGCGAGGACGAAAGCCGCGTGTGGCTTCAATGCGCGCATCGCGCGAGAGGCCCTGAAGGGTGTCGTTCTGCGGGACGGATGCAGGCAGTGCGCGACGTCCATCATCGAAGCCGAGCCAATCCAGTGCGCCTGCAGGGCCCGTCTGCGCAGAGGCAAACGAGGTCTCCGTGTTCAGGCCAAGTGAGCCGTTGATGCTCAGCTGAAAATGCGAGGGGAACTCCCGCGTGGAGATGAGCATTGTGCCGCCCGCGGCATCGCCGGGGAGGTCTGGCGTGAACGTCTTGGCGACCACCAGGCCATCGAGAATCGAGGTCGGAAAGAGGTCGAGCTGCACGCCTGGCTGATCGGGGTCGGAGCTCGGAAGCGATGCGCCATTGAGCAACACCGACGAGTAGCGACCGCCCAGACCGCGCACAAAGAGGTACTGCCCGCCGACGACACTGGCACCCACGATGCGCCTTGCAGACTGACCCGCATCGCTGTCGGGCGAGCGACGAATCTCCTCCGCGGAGATGCCGTCTTGCACCGCCGCAGACTCTCGCCGTCCGCGCAACGCAGAGGCCTCCGAGCCCGTATCGGCCTGCACCTCAATGACGACTTCCTCACCCTCACTCGCCGTCGAGTCGAGATCGAGATGCACCTCCGTGCACTGACCCTCACGCACTCGAATGCGCTCAAGCTGCGCCGGCTGGTAGAGGTCGTAGTAGGAGCGGATGGCGTACTCACCGGGCGGAAGCGCGATCACGAAATGCCCGTCGTAGTCAGTCAATACGCGCTCGCGTCGGCCCACGACCGTGACGGGCGCTTCGATGAGCGTCTCGCCCGAAGTTCCATCGGCCACGACGCCCTGAATGCCCTGCGTGCACTGGGCTTCAGGCTCGCTCTCTTGCGCCGCAGCGATCGATGCGGAGTGCGCGAGCAGGCATGGAATCGCAAGACGCAGAACATTTCGCTGAAGGGGCATGAGGCTTCCTTGGGCGGTCGCGAGACCGCTTTTGGGCAACAGGAATTCCGCCGCATCCGCGTTGCAGATGCGCTCTACTGGTCAGTCGGTACTGGTCAGTAGGTACTGGTCAGTGGGTACTGGTCAGTCGGTACTAGTCAGTCTGCGAGAGGTTCGGGCGAGACGGCGATGGTGGTTCCGCCACCAGCACGGACTTGATCGAGGACGGCCACGGCGGTGCCATAGGGAGCATCCGAGGCCGCGTCGAAGAAGACGGTGCGGTCGCTTCGTGCGGCGAGTACACGCGTCAGCCGCTGGCTCAGCTCGGTGAGCGCGACCTCGTCTCGGTTGATGCGGACGTGGCCATTCGCGAGCACCGTGACGACCACGGATTCACTGTCGGTCGAAGGGGCACTGGGCGCGTCCTCCGGTGTGCGTGGCACGTGCACCCAGAACTGCTTGGCGAGGAGCGGTGTGATGACCATGAAGATGATGAGCAGCACGAGCACAACGTCGACCAGCGGGGTCACGTTCATGTCGGGCGTCGCACGCTTCTTCTTGCCCTTGCCGCTTGCGAGGTCGAAGGCCATCTCAGTTTTCCCTTGTAGAAGATGGGCTCTCGGAGGTTGGAGCCTGGCCAACACGAAGCGCGACGCCGGGGAAGCCTATCTCTTGGCAGGTGGCGAAGAGCGAGCGCACAAGGCCGTAGGAGAGGGATGCGTCACCGCGCAGCAAGATGCGCCTCTGTGGGGCGTGCTCGTGCAATGCGCGAAGGCGTTCGGAGAGTTCCTCGCGCGTGAGGGCCACACTGCTTGAGGCACCCGCACCCTCGTCGAGGAAGTAGCGCTCATCGGCCGTGATCGAGACCGTCACCGGGTCGGTGCGGCCCTCGGGCTCCTCATCGACATGTTCAATCGTCGGGAGGTTCACTGCCGCCTGGCTATCCATGCTGGGCAGCACGACCATGAAGATGATCAGCAGCACAAGGACGATATCGACCAGCGGCGTCACGTTCATCGCGGGTGCCGGGCGACCCTTCTGTGCGCTCTTTTTGTGCGTGGCCATGGTCGGCTCCTGATGGTCAGTTGGAGGGCGAAGGACCGATGCCGATCAGGAGGCCAGTGCGGCGCTCAACTGACCACTACGCTTCTTCTCGGGCGAGGGCGATTCCTGCTCGACGCGGCCTGGCGTTCCCGAGGTTTCAAGCTTGTCGGCGAGCTCGGAACTCGCGTTCGAGAGTGCCAATTCGTACTGGGCAATGCGACCGCTGAGGAAGTTGAAGCCAAGCACCGTGGGGATCGCGACGCAGAGGCCGTAGCCCGTCACGATGAGTGCTTCGCCGATCGCCGCACCGATGGTGCCAATGCCACCTGAGCCATTGGCCGCGATGAGCTGGAATGCGTTGATGATGCCGAGCACCGTGCCGAGCAGGCCGACGAAGGGAGCCGTGGAGCCCGTCGAGGCAAGCACGCCCATGCCCTTGTGAAGCGCGGTGGAGGTCGACTCGCTCTTTCGCTCAAGCGCGCGGCGCGCCAGCTCTGCAGCGCGGATGGGCTCATCGCCTGCGCTACGCCGTGCTGCAAACACCGTGAGCCCGGCCTGAAGCAAGGCGGCCAAGTGCGCGCCGTGGGTGCGCGTCGTCTCCTCGAGCATCGCCTTGTAGTCGCCCACCGCCATCGGTCCGGCGATGCGCTTGGCGAAGGCACGCGAAGCCGCCCCAGAGCGCATCAGGAGAACAATGCGATCGATGGCGACACTGAGGCTCAGGATGGCTTGGAGCGTGAGCACCAGAACCACGCACTTCACGGGCAATCCCATTTCAGACCAGAGCTGCGCGAGTTGGATATTCATCGGTGTCTCCTAAACGTCATATTGCAATGAGATGGAATCGATCGGTTCAAAGTGAGATGCGGAACGTGATCGGCAGTGTGTGAATGGCCGTGAAGCTCTCTCCCGATGCCGTGCGTGCAGGGGAGAAGCGCCAGCTACGCAGCGCACGCGTGATGTTCTCGTCGGGCATCAGCGGGTGTCCGCGAAGCACGCTGCACTCAAGGACGGCGCCGCTCTCGTCGACCACCACGCGGACGACGATGCGGATGCTTGCGAGGCCCGACGCGCGAAGCTCTTGTGGGATCTCAGGCTGTGTCGATGTGTCGACGGGCTGCGGGCTTGTGCCGCCCTCGGGCACGCGCATCGGGCCGCGCGGAGTTGGCGCGGGTGGGGTCACGACCGTGGCCGGCTCGGGTGCGACGCTCGTTCCTGTTCCCCCTGGCGCGCCACCGATCACGCCATCTGCCGTACCGTTGGGATCGCCCTCGTTCTCCGGCGCAAACGGCGAGTCAGGCGGAGCGAGCGGCGCGTCGGACTCCGTCGGCGTCGTATCTGGAATCTCCGTGGGGAGCTCAAGACGAGGGCGCGCCTGGCCCAAACGCGCGGGTGCCTGCGCGGGTGCGGGTGCAACGCTCGGGGGAGGAGGCGGAGGCGGCGGTGGTGGCGCAGGCGGCGGCGCACGGAACGTCACCTCGAGTGCGGGCTCCTCCTGCACCACTTGATGCAGGGCGCTGCTCGCGAGGACGACACTTGTTCCAAGCACGCCGTAGAAGGCGACCGATGCGAGCAGCGAAGCGCCAAAGCGCTTCTTGCCTGCTGACTCCGGGTCAAAATCTTCGAGCAAGGTGCCTCCGTTCGGTGCGCGACTTATACGAGGGCTCTGTGGCGACCAGGTGTCAGCTGTGTGCGTCTTGGTGTCGTTCGCGCGACGCGTGTGACGCGGGAAGTGCCCCATGCCTCTAGGCACGATCGATCAGATCGATCACGATCGGCTCTCCCGTGTCCGTCGACTACTTCACCTCCCTCTCAAAAAAGCAGCAGAACGCGTATCGCGCCTCGGATGCGGCCGCGGAGATCGTGCTGCCCGCCTCGGCCTACGAGGGCCTTTCGACCAAGACTGCGCGTCTGCGTCGCACAATGACGATGGCGGCGCAGGGGCTTCAGCCGAGTGAGCTTCACGCGGTCGAGAGCGCCTCACGCGACCTTGTGCGCGGGGTGTGCGAGGCACTCAAGGTCAGCGTTCCTGAGGTGCGCGTGCATGAGGTTCGTCCACGCGGGGCCTACGGGGAGCTGCACGGTCTCTACACGCGTTGGACGCATCGACAGGGCCCTGGCGAGGACAAGAGCCGTATCGAGGTTTGGATGAAGACAGCCATTGGCGAGGGTGTTGTGGCCTTCAAGACCTTCTTGCGAACGCTCTGCCACGAGCTTGCGCATCACCTCGACTATGTGTTCTTGAAGCTCGAAGACTCACTTCACACGGAGGGCTTCTTCCGTCGCGAATCGAGTCTCGTGCGTCAGCTCGACATGTGGCCGCAGGAGTCACGCGCAAAGCTGCACCCCAAGCACGCGAGGGAAGCCGCGCCGGCGAACGAGACCAAAGAGAGCAAGCTCGAGCGTCTGCGCAAACGCCTTCAACGCGAGACCGCACCTGCGCGAAGCGAGACGCCCTCGAGCCCCAAGCGAAAGACGCGCGCGGCGCGTGCGGAGAAGCGAACAAGCGTTGCGGAAGTCGTCATTGACGCCGCAGTCCATGAGAGCGCAACGGTGCCCGCCATGCCGACGCCAGAGCCTGCAGTGGTCGCGCACGCAGAACAGAATGCGCCTTCTGCGGCAATGGATTCCGTGCACATCGAGGCACCCCTGGAGGCCTCTGTTGAGGCCGCTTCCGCCCCTTTGGAGAACGCGCCCTCACGTCGCATGATCGACAAGCGTGGTCGTCGATCGAAGAAGCCAACAGCGCAGATTGAGCTGACGTGGGGGATGGACGTTGCAACGAATGAAGCACAGAACGAAGTGAGCGTCTGAACGCTCGCTTCACCTATGAGTTCCTCCAAGGCCACGGCGTCGCGCGCCGCAAGCACGCACGTCTCTCCACGTGCACATCTCTACCAAGCCTTCCAACTGGCTTGGCCGCTGGCTGCCTTCTTCGCGCTCTTCACGACGCTGCTTGAGTGGGCGATGGGCGAGGTTCGTGCGCATCATGCGATCGATGGCTCGCTTCATTTCGCACTGATTTTCGTCGCATGGGATCTGGCGATGAACGGCTTTGTCTCGATGCTCTCGCTGCGTGGGGCACATCGCGCGGGCACCGTGATGCCTGCAAGCGTGTTGCCCGTGAGCGTGCTTGTTGCCGCGTGGAATGAAGAGTCGAGCGTTGTTGCAACGGTGCGCTCGGTGCTCGCGCAGACGGGTGTCGCGCTTGAAGTGTTGATCGGGGATGACGGCTCGACCGACAAGACGCGGGCGTTGCTGCTCGAAGCGTTTGCGCTCGTCGAGGCCGAGCCCGGCGTCTTCGAGACCCCCGATGCGCGCGTGCGCCTCTTCGCCCTTCCTCACCGCGGCAAGGGCTACACGCTTGAGGCGCTCCGACTGCACGCGAAGCATCCGGTGCTCATCACCGTCGATGCCGACACGGTGCTCGGTGAGGGAGCGCTGGTTCGCCTGGCATCGTCGTTTGGCGATGCGCTCGTCGAGGCGGCTGCGGGCTCTGTGGTGGTGCGCGCACCGCGCGGGGCGCTCACGCACTTTCAGTTCGCGGAGTACCTCCGCAATACCTTCCTGCGTCGAGGCTGGTCTGAGGGTGGCGTGCTGGAGCAAGTGCCAGGCGCGCTTGCGGCCATCCGCGCGAGCTCACTCGCCCAGGCAGGAGGCTTTCCTGTGGATTCGATCACGGAGGACTACGAGGTCGCGTATCGGCTCTATGCAAGGGCTGCAGAAGAGGGCCGCACAATCCGCATCCCGACCATCCCAAGTGCGCGCGCGTACACCGACCCACCGCGCACAATCGCGGGACTCATACGTCAGCGCACACGCTGGTTTGCGGGCTTTTTGACGACGTTTTGGCGTTTCCGACGCCTCCTCTTCAGCGCGCGTGCAGGCTCGTTTGGCCTTGTGCGTTTGCCGATCAAGCTCACCGATGCGCTCCTGCCCATCCTCGGTCTTGCCTCGCTCATCACGCTGCTCGTCGCGCTCGTCTCGGGCACGTTGCAGGGCAACTTCTTCCTGAGCGGCACCTCGCTCGCGCTCTTGGTCGTTCGCGCACTCGCAGACCTGAGCCTGCACCGTCTCTCGATCCGCGCGCACCTCGAGGCTGAGGGCCGCATCCCTGAGCTTGAGACGACGCTCTCGCATCTCTGGCTCTATGCCCTGCTCGATGCGTGGACGTACGGCTGGCTGCGGCATCTCATCGTGATGCGCGCGTATCCCTTCGCGTACTCCAAGGCGCGGAACTGGGAGCGCTCACGCGATTGAAGCCGCTCGCCTCGCTCAGATGCCCTGACCCGTCACACGCGCCTCTCCACAGCCAGGCGTCTGCGCTCGGGCCGACAGACTCGCCCGTGGTTCGCGTTGCGTGACCTGTCCCGTCACGCTCGTCTCGACGCAGGACTCGCCTCCCCGATCGGAGCGCACGACAACGATGGTGCCCGTGATAGTCGCGCCACCGGGCGCACGCACACTTGCAAACGTCGCCCCGCTCTCTGCCTCGGTGCCCTCCACGCCATCCAAGACGACCTCAAGCACGCCCTCACCGCAGGTGCGTCCGGCCGAGATGGAGATGGGATGTGGACGCGTCGCCTCTGTCAGCGGGATCTCAAACTGCACCGCATCACCAACCTCAGCGAGCCCCTCGAGGGCCAAGAAGGTTGAGCTGCCCTCCGGCTCAGGCGAGAACGTAAAGCCCGTGCACCCAAGGACGGGCGGGACAAGAACCGCCGCCGCTGCCAACAACAACCTCACGCCACGCGTCTTCGACATGCTGACCTCCACGGATCACTCAGCACGCCCCGTGCCACGCGTTCCCCTTGAATTGTGGCGAATTGCGCGTGCCAGCGTGTGCCTCGCAGATCGTGAATCAGCGCGTATGCGTTCTTGAACGCTCGTTCAAGAATCGATCGCATCCCCGAAGAGCTCGCGAAGGCTCTCGCTCTGCGCGATGGGGGTGAGCGTGTCGTGACCGCGGAGGGCGCGGATGTTCTGAGGCCCCGAGTCGATCGGGCGATCCGGCCTCACGCCAGGCTCGATCTCGATGCGCAGGGTGCCGCTTGGCCATGCGCGAACCAGCGTGTCGATCTCCCCTGAGCGCTCCCGCAAGAGGCGCCAACCCTTGGCGCGCAAGCCGAGGACTGCGCCTGCATGAAGCTCCGGCGTGCGCGCAGGCCAAGCCTCATGCGTTGCGCGATCGAGCTGCGCAAAGGGCGTGATGAGCGCGTAATCCGCAAAGATGCGCTGCCACGCATGCAGTGCCGACGCATCGAGCATGAGGCGATGCGCAACAACGATTCGTGCGGACGCGGAGAGCACGAGGGGCGCGTCATCCACCGAGACCAAGGCACCCGTTTCATCCACGCGAAAGAGAGCAGGAGTCTCGCCTTCGAGGCGCGCACCGAAGAGCACACGCTGTGCAACGAGCCCTGCGATCGCGTTCGGGGCAAGGCGCGATTGAAAGCGCGCAAGGGGCCACGCGGCTTCGGTCACCATCGCGTGTTCGAGCCGCAACGACTCGGCGCGCACCGCATCGCGAACCACATCGCGTGCTTCGGTGAATGCCTCCTTGGCCTGCTTCGCCTTGGCCGCGTCATCCTTCTTTGTCGGACGAGGAAGCTCCTCCAGTGCACGCGCGTCCTCCCACACCGAGAGCGTCAGCACGCTTGTGATCTTGGTCGTGAAGCGGCGCGCGCCGTAGTCGAGCACGGGCGTTGGAATCGCCGTGGGTGCCCCCAGCATGTCGACCTCTGTATCGCGCTCAAGGGCAATGCGAGCGAGGGTGTGCGTGGCGCGCAGCGTCGTCTCTGCATCGCGTGAAGTGCTTGCAATCGTGGCGATTTCGGCGATCGCAGCATCGCTTGCGAGGTCGCCAAGCACAGCGACGGCGAGGCGTGCAGCGCGCTTGTCGTGTGTCTCTTTGGAGCGCATCCAGGTGCGTGCGGCGCGGCCGAGGGAACGCGCAGCATCGTCTCCGCCGAGCGTCAGGTGCGCGCTTGCGATCCACTGATTCTGGGTCGCCATGCCTCCCTCGACCCAGAGCGCAAAGAGGCTCTGTCCGAGCGCTTGCAGCGAGCTCTCTTCACAACGTTCGATCACATCGCGCATCGCGGAGTGCGAGCGTGTGAGCGGCGCAGCGAGCATGCGACCGATCACTTCCATCGACGCGGCATCCAGTGCCTCACCCGTCTTCAGTCGCAGGGGTGTGAGCTTGGCGAAGGCCTTGAGGAGCGGCCGCGCAAAGGGCGGTGGGGCATCACGATCGAGGTCCAGCAGATCGCGAATTGCCTCAACAACATCGTCTCCGTACAGCTGTGCGGCCGCAAGAACGCGTGCTTGCTCGTGCCGCTTCGAGAGCCAGCGAAGCGCGCGTTGCGCTGCGGGACGGTCGGCCTCTGCGGCTGTGAGCGCGCTGTGAATGAGCGCATCGATCGCGATGTCTTCGTGCTGAACAAGCCAGCGGTACGCATCGATCGGAGCTTCGAGCGAGCCTTGCCCCACGAGGCTCTTGGCCATCGCGAGCGCCACCCAAGGAGCCCGCACGTCGAGCAATGCACCACCGCCGATCGCGCCGCGCGCTGCGAGTTGCTGCATCACGGCGAGGGCTTCTTCACCGAGCGTGAGCACGATGTAGCGCGCCTCCTGCGAGTTCATCGTCCACGCCTCCGAGGGCGTCTCGCGCCAGACGAGGCGCAGCATTTCGAGGTCGAGAGTTCGTAGGATGAGGCTTGCGTGAACCTTTCCTGCAGCAAGCGAAGTGCGCCAATAGGCCATGGCTTGCTCGGTAGGAAGCGATAGGAGCTCCTCGCGCAGAGAGAGGCGGAGGTCTTCATTCCGCAGCACCTCGTCTTCGATTTCGCGCGTGGGGATAGCGATCGCTGCGATCGGCGGGAGCGAGGTTGGCGCTTCGAAGTGAGGCATCGATCGATGATGACGCGGCTCCTCCAATCTGTGCAGCGCGCACGTGTTTGACCATTCTTGAACGATCGTTCAAGAATGACCGATGCTCGGCACGATCTTCACGATTCTCGTCGCGGTCCTCCACGTCGTCTTCATGGTCTTTGAGACTTTCCTCTGGACGACACCGGGAGTGCGCAAGCGCTTTGGACAGAGCGCAGAGCAAGCGGAGACGACCCGCGTACTCGCTGCCAATCAGGGCGTCTACAATGGCGCACTCGCGGGCGCGATCGTGTGGAGTGTTGTGGTGAGCGACGGCCCTGCGCGGATGATGCTGCTCGTCTTTGTGATCGCAGTGGGCATCTACGGCGCGGCCTCGGCAAAGAAGTCGATCCTCTTCATCCAGGCGCTGCCAGCGGCGATCGCGCTTGCGCTGAGCTGGCTTGGGCTCTGATCAGAAGCGCGTGATCAGAAGCGCATGAGCGGCAGGGTCGCGTTGCCGAGCGAGCCGTTCTCCGGGCCCTCCCCTGCGACCACGACACCCACGCCGACGCCTACACCCGCGCCGACCACGACGACGCCGAGCACCACCCAGAACCAGGGCTCGCTCGTCACGTCGCCGCCGCTCGTCTCGACGGGCTGTGCAGGCGCAGAGGCATCTCCGGCCGCAATGAGCACGGGCGCCTGCGGCGCAGCTGGCACCTCAACGACCAAGGGTGCGTCGGCGCTTCCGAGTGCACCGAGCACATGCCCCGAGGGCGCCACCGCACTGAGCCAATACTCGACTCTGTAGGCCTCATCGCCCTCGATCGGAATGCGCCCTTGGGCAGCCCCACGCGCATCGACGGGCAGCACGACCGAGGCCGCAGTCGTCTCGCCGCGCCGTCGGTATTGAAGGCGAAGCTCGTGCAGTGCATCGGCGTGCTCGGCGACATGCACGCTGAGGATCGGTGCGGTGTGCTCGCTCAGCTGCGGCGCCGTGTGCTCAAGTTGGATCGTCCACGGCGTGGCTTGCGCACGTGCGCGTGCGAACGCGGATTGCACCACGGGGCTCGCCTCCGGGTCGCTCAAGCGGTACTCCGGATCACGCGCGAAGAGTTCCGCAAGATCATGCTGCGCAGCAGCCTCATCACGCATCGCAAGATGCACCGTCGCGAGAATCTCAAGACCCAGTGTGCGCGCACCCGCGGTGAGGTCGGTGCGTGCGAGGTAGGCGTTCGCCGCAGGCAGCGCCTGACGATAATTCGCACGCAATACAAGGTCTTGAAGCGTGGAGAGCTGAGCGTCGGGTGCGCTCGCCTCCGTGCCCGTCGCCTGGGCGGATGCTGCCCCACCGAAGGCCGCGAGGGGCGTGAGGAGTGCGAGCGAGCTCGCGAGTCGAAGGCTGCGAAGTGAAGCTCGTGTGCCGCGCATTGTAGGATCGTAACTGACTTCAATCGAGCGGATGCACCAGGCCGGAGGTCGGGGGACGGGCCCCTCATTTGCTGCCACGCTGGGCAACAAAGTCTTGGTGACAGAGCCGCATGTGTATCCTTGTTTCACGGATGTCTGTTCGCAGCGCTGATGATGCCCCCGAGTCTCCCAACGCCGAATCGTCGCGGTCGCATCCAGCACATTCTTCGGCGCCGCCCACGGTTCGCGCCAATGTGAGTGGAGGCAATCGCCTTGCGGCGCAGCTTGCACGCGGTGCTGAGAAGAGCGCGTTGCCCGGATTGCCAAAGCCAAGCTCGACGCCGACGCCGCTGCCTCCGCCGCCCAGCGACGAGATGGACATCGAGCTTGTTGAGCCGCCGAAAAACTCGGAGCGCCCGCGGCCGCGCGTCACTGCGAATCAGCTTCCTGCACTCTGCCAATTCGGGCGCTTCGACATCCTTGGACGCATTGCCTTTGGTGGCATGGCCGAGATCTTCCTCGGCCGCGAGACCACGACGCTGAGCTCGTCTCGCTACCTCGCGATCAAGCGCATTCTTCCGCACGTCGCCGATGACCCAGCGTTCGTCGAGATGTTCCTCGATGAGGCGCGTCTTGCGATGCAGCTCAACCATCCGAACATCTGCCACATCTACGAATTCGGTGAGCTGGACGGCAGCTACTTCATCGCGATGGAGTGGATTCATGGCGCAGCGCTCGGGAAGATCATCCGCAAGGCACGCCCCAAGGGCTTGCCGCTTGAGTTCTCCGCACGCGTGATCGCGCAGATCGCCGAGGCACTTCACTACGCGCATCGCGCCCGTGACACGCAGGGCCAGAGCCTTGGCATCGTGCATCGCGACGTGAGCCCGCAGAACATCATGGTCAGCTACGACGGCCAGGTGAAGCTGCTCGACTTCGGCATCGCGAAGGCCGAGACGCACACGCAAAAAACGCAGGCCGGCGTGGTGAAGGGCAAGTTCTCGTATATGTCGCCGCAGCAGTGCATCGGTGCACCGATCGATGCACGCGCCGACGTGTTTGCGCTCGGCATCTGTCTCTACGAAGTGCTCACAGGCGAGGGGCTCTATCAGCGCCCGAGCGAGTACGAGACGATGCACGCCGTCATCGAAGAGCCCGTGCCCTCAGCGCGCGCGAAGAAGCCTGAGATCCCCGAAGAGCTCGATGCCATCGTGCAGAAGGCACTTCAGAAAGACCCCGTCGATCGCTATCGCTCCGCGGCAGAGATGCAGAGCGCACTCGAGGATTGGCTTCAAAAAGCGGGTCGCGCGATGACGACCACGCGCATGGCCGATCAGATGCAGGCGCTCTTCGAGGAGCAAATGCTTCAAGGCCCGCTCGTGGAGTCGACGCCCTTCGGCCAGTCGTTTCAGCGACGCATTGGCGGCGGCAGTGAGCCCAAGAGTGGACCGCGCGCGCAAGGCAGAGGTCCACGTCCGGCTTCCCGTGAGGCTGCGCGCGTAGCGAACGATCCGGAGAGCGAAACCCAAGCGGCGGCAGCGCCAATCGCGCTACCGGCTCCGATAGCCGTGGCTCCACCTGTCGTTGCGGCAGTCCCGCCGCCGAGCGCGCTCTCGCGCTGGCTTCCCACGGCGCTCGGCGCAGCAGCGCTTGTGCTCGCGGGCGGTGCAGCGGCGTACACGTTCATGCGTGATGCGGGCCAGACGCAAACAGTGCCGAGCGCTGCCGTTCGGAGCGAGGTTCCGAGTGAGCCCGTTGTGGTGCCGAGTGAGCCCGTTGTGGTTCCGAGTGAGCCCGTTGTGGTTCCGAGTGAGCCTGTTGTGGTTCCGAGTGAGCCCGTTGTGGTTCCGAGTGAGCCCGTTGTTCCAAGCGAGCCCGTTGTGGTTCCGAGTGAGCCCGTCGTTCCAAGCGAGCCCGTTCCCGTGGAGCGCCCCGCACAGCCCTCACGCCCCGCGGCCGCGCCTGCCACGCTCTCGATCAACACACGCCCTTGGTCGCGCGTCTGGATTGGCAATCGCCTCCTGGGCACGACGCCGATCGGTGAAGTCACCGTGCCTTCGGGCAACGTCCGCCTGCGCATCGTCGATCGCGATGGTCGCTCGTTTACGCGAAGTGCACGTGTGGCAGCGGGCGCGAACGAGAACCTCTTCTTCGACCTCGATCAGCCTGAGTAGCGATACGGTTTGTATCGTATTGCAAACATACGATATTGATTAAACGTTATCGTTATGTCGGCCCAGAAGAGGGACGAAGAGAATTACTGAACGCGGCGTTGATGCTGGATGCCGTCTCGGTCGCGAGTGTGGACGTGGCCTCGCACGCAAGCGTTGTGGGTACTCGCTCAACCCGATGACTGCGCCGTCATGGCTGACGTGCGGAGCTACCTACAACGCATCGAGCGAGACGACGTGGCCCTCGCGAGAGAGAACGCCAACCGAGCGCCAACGCGGCGTTCAGTAAGATTTTCCTCTCTCGCTGCCTCACTTCCACTATCGCAATATGAAAACAAAAGAGCCCGGAGGTTCGCTCCAGGCTCTCTCCCTTTCCGCTGCGTTCAGCTCACTCCGCGTAGAGCGTGATGCCTGTCGCCGCCTCGAAGCTCATCCGCTTCGCCTCTTCAAAGTCGGGGTGACGCACCAGCAAATGCCCGTCGGAGAGCAGCGTCTGCTTCCAGTTGCGGCGCATCATGCCGGGGCGCGAGAGGTGCTCGGCGACGATCCACTTGTTGTACTTCTGCACGTACTCGCGGAGGCCCACGATCTGCGTGATGCGGCCCTGCCCCTTGGCGCGCTTGAACACGATGCCGACGTTGTATTTGCGCGTCGCATCCGCCTCGAACGTATGCCAGCAGGCCGCGCGCGCCCACTCGCGGAAGAGGTCGATGTCGCTCGTGTAGTTCATCTGATCGACGATGTGTGCACCGCCCGGGCGACAGCCGATCTCGCCGAACACGGCCTCGCCCTTCTTCGTATAGAACCACTCCATGTGGGTGAAGCCATCGCCCATCTTGAGTGCCTTGAGCACCTGGCGACCGAGCGCAACGCCTTGCTGCACATGCTTCTGGTTCATGTCGCGGATCGTCACGACAACGGGGCTAATCCACTCGTTGGTGCGCGCCTCGAGGGGCTTGGGCATGTACTGCGTGCAGTTCTCGTAGAGCGGCTTTCCACCGACACAGACCGTGTCGTAGGTGAACTCCTCGCCCTCGATGTACTCCTCACAGCTGACCTCAAGCACGTGCATCGTGAGCGCGAGCACCTTCTGCAATTCGAGGTCGGAGTCGACGCGGTAGGTGTCCGCGCTGCCCGCGCCCGAGATGGGCTTGACGATCATCGGGTAGCCGATCTTCTCGCGCGCCTCCCAGACTTCCTCTTTGCTTCGCGCGCGCTGCGACATCGGTGTGCGCACGCCTGCCGCACGGACGCGCTCCTTCATGAGCTGCTTGTCGCGGAAGCCATTGACCACATCGACGCTCATGCCGGGGATGCCCCAGGCCTCACGGATCTTCGCGGCGAGAATGACGAGTGGCTCCCAGTTGGCGAGCACGCGGTCGACGTTCTTGCCCCGCATCCACTCGGTCGCGCGCCGGACAACATCCTCTTCGTCCATGATGCGCGGCACGTGGAGGTAGCCGCTGAGCGCACGCTTCACGCCGGGTGCGAGCGATTCGGGGTGGGAGTCTCCGATGCCGTACACCTCGACGCCGACCTCAGCGAGGCCGCGTGTGTATTCATGCATCTCAGGGGGATAGTTCGGCTGGAGGAAAATGACGCGCATGGAGGAACGGTACCAAAAGAGAGCGCGCTTCGTCTGCGCGGAATCCGTTCAGTTCGGGACGAATTCGCACCTTGATGAAATCTTGATGCGGAGGCCGTAAAGCGTCGTGGCGCGATCGATCGTCAGCGCGCCAAAGCGAAGAAGCGGAGACGTCAGGGTGCTTCGCACAGAGGGCACATCGGCGACGGAGCTTCACCTGACCCCCCATCGCGAGCCGGGCGTGGGTATCGCTTGAAGGAGTGAAGTGCGCGACGCGAACCTAGAAGTGCGCGCACGCGAACCTAGAAGTGCGCGACGCGAACCTGGAGGTGCGCGCACGCGAACCTGGAAGTTCACGCGATCAGCAGGGCGGACGACCCGCACAATCCGCGTCGACGCAATCGACGAAGCCATCGCAGTCGTCGTCACCGAAGTTGTCGCAGACCTCGAGGCTTGGTGTGCAGCACGAGGCGGACGTGCGGCAGTTCGGGTCGGCGCAATCGACCACGCGATCGCAGTCGTTGTCGATCATGTCGCCGCACATCTCAGGCACCGGGACGCAGCACGAGGCATCGGAGGTGCAGTCCGAGTCGACGCAGTCGATGAAGCCATCACCGTCGTTGTCGATGCCGTCCACGCAGCGACCGGTCTCGTTCATGACGGGACGGATGTTGAGCACGAATGCGCCGCCCACCGGGCTGAACGAGTCGACAATGATGACGATGCGCGTACCCGCCGTGATGGTGCGTGTGATGCGCGACGTAACGCCATCACCGCTGTCGTCATCGCAGGCGAGCTCCATCCCGCTGCAGTCATTCGCACGGAGATGAAGCACGGTGTCGTGGGTTGAGCCGGCGGTGTCAAAGACGTAGGTCGCCGTGCGCGGGGCAACCCATCCGTAGGTCACGTCGGGGCCGCGACCACGGCCGCCGCAGGTCGTCGTTTGATCGTTGCCCTGGTCCACCGTCGTGCCCGTTGCGAGCATGGGTCCTGTGCGGTTGCCGAGGTCGTTCGAGGGGCACGTGGGCGCGCAGACGGGGTCAATCGTGCAGCCCTCGTCCATGCAGTCGATGCGTCCATCGCAATCGTCGTCGACCATGTTCGTGCAGCTCTCGGTACGCAGGGCGCAACACGCGGGCGCGGCGGTGCAAGCGCTGTCTGCGCAGTCGGTGAGCGCGTTGCAGTCATCATCGCGACCATTGGTGCAGTCTTCGGGCGCAGGCACACAGCAGACGGGGAGCGTCTCGCAGTCGCTGTCCGCGCAGTCGACGATGCGATCGCAGTCGTCATCCAGGCCGTTGCCGCAGCTCTCGGGCATGGGCATGCAGCAAGCAGGCGCCGAGACGCAATCGGGGTCGGAGCAGTCGATCGCGCTGTCGCAATCGTCGTCGCCTCCGTTGCCGCAATCCTCGGGCAAGGGGCGACAACACGAGGGCGCGGCAGCGCAGTCGGGGTCGTCGCAGTCGACACGCATGTCGGAATCGTCGTCGGTGCCGTTCGTACAGATCTCGGCGGTGGTCTCGATCGTCACGTTGAGCACGAAGTTGCCCACGCCCATGCCGAATCCATCGACGAAGAGGATGACGGCATCCCCCGCTGCGAGGGGCAGACGAACAAGCGATGCGTTGCCGCCACCCGCATCATCGTCGCAGGCGAGCTCGCGCCCAATGCAGCTGCCTGCGCGCACGTAGAGCAGCGTGTCGAAGGCGGAGCCGCGCGTGTCGAAGACATAAAGGCCAGACGTTGGAGCAACCCAGCGAAATGCGAGCTCTGGTGCGGTGGCGCCGCCGCATGAACCCGCAAACTCAACGCCCGTGCCCGTCGTCGTCCCGCGTGCGATCTCGCCGAGCGAGGAGCCGACATCGCGGTCAGGGCAGCTTCCGGTCATGCACTCCGCTGCGAATGCGCAGTCCGTGTCCGCGCAGTCGGAGACCGCATCGCAGTCGTCATCCACGTCGCCCACGCAGACCTCCATCGCACTCGGTGAGACGAGCGGATTGCCATCATCGCAGTCAGCGCCACCGCACTCGATACTCGGAAACGAGTCTCCGTCATTGTCGCGTGGGTTGAGATTGCAGTCGCGAAGGTCTTCATCGCAGAAGGCCTCGAAGCATCGATCGGAGGTGCACACAACGGGGTCGCCGCTCACACACAAGCCCATCGCGCAGCGCTCGGTGCCGTTGCAGAAGCTCCCGTCCGCGCAGTCGCCATCGGTGGTGCAACGTGAGGGTGCATCAGGGCCGCCATCACGCACGCTGGTGTCGCGCGCGGCATCGACGGGGCCCGCATCACGCGCCGTGTCGAAGCCGGATGCGGCATCGACGGGCGTGGGCTGGATGACAAGCGATGAGCGACCGCATCCTGCGATCAGAGAAGCGAGCACGAGAGCACGGCCAAGAGAAGTGGTGCGCATGGCTCC
This sequence comes from Sandaracinaceae bacterium, assembly GCA_044373065.1. Classification (GTDB taxonomy): domain Bacteria; phylum Myxococcota_A; class Polyangia; order Polyangiales; family Sandaracinaceae; genus JAFLCL01. The sequence continues at coordinate 15,817 of JBILQT010000009.1, read as the reverse complement.
ATTGTCACCTCAAGCGAGGCCGGACGTGAAGAATTTGCTGGTTTCCCTTACGGGAAAGAAACGAGACAGCGTCCCTCAGAAAGCGACGCCAAGGCCGAGATCGGCAAAGAGCATGTTGATGCCGCCTGAGCCTGCAAAGCCCACGCGCAGGTGCACTTCAAGCGCGTCAAAAAGAAGCCGCACATCGCCCTCGCCAGTGGCCTCGAAGGCAACGGAGTTGGAGCCGATGAAGACACCGATCTGCGTCGAGATCCCGCCCTGACAGCGCATGCCCTCGACCTCGCAGAAGAAGGCCGTGGCACCAATGCGCCCGCCAACAGAGCCAAACGTTGCGTTGCCGATGTACTGCGCACCGCTCACGCCAAAGACGAAGGGGGCAACGGCAGAGGGAAGCCACTCGAAGTCTTGGTGGATGCGAAGGAAGGGCACTTCGTAGACCGAGAGTGGAAGCGCGATTCCGGTGCCGACGCGAAGACGAAACTCGGGGTCGGGCGGCGGTGGAAGCGCGTTCTCGGCGGCCTCAAGGGCAGCATCCTGTGCCTCGATTTCCTCCTCACGCGTGCGCGGCTGTGTGCGCCTCTCGAAGAGAACACCATCGCGCTCGACCATCTCAGGCTCAGCCTCCTCCGTGAGGATCGGCACCTCGTTGGGCGGTGGCGGCGGCGGGACTTCTTCGTTCGCGGGCGGAGGCAACGCAGCGGGCGCGTTCTCATCGGATGAGGCCACGTTCGCATCCTGCGCGGCACCGCGACCAGGCGAGGCAGAGAGCGCGAGCGCGAGCGCCAACGAAACGTTCACGTGTCGATTGAGGATTGCCACCCTGCGATCGTGCGCGCTCGATCTGCCGACGCAAGGGAGCGACTTCACGGCCCGCATCGACATCGCTGCTAGAAGGGAGGCAGATGGTTTACCTCCTTCCCTTGGTCTTTGCGCTTGGCTCGCTCGGCTTGATGCTGGGCCTCACGATCTGGGCGCTGCGACGCAAGAAGCGAGAGGGCGCGTGGCGCGTTCCAACGATCGCCGCGCTGCTCCTCGCGCTCGTCGTTGCCTGCGGAGCGATGGGCTTTTGGATTTCACTCCTCGGCACGGTGGCCTCCGCCGATGCAGCGAGCCGCGCGACCATGCTTGCGCGTGTGATCGCGCAAACGATCAACGCAACGTGCTTCGCCTGCTACATCACCTGCCCACTCTTGCTCGCGTTCGCGGGCTATCGCTTCTACGTCATCCGAAAGGCCAAGAAGCCTCGTGGATGAGGCGAGAACGATCTCCGAGGTCACGCGTCCAATCACCTCGATGCGTCTCGCTCCTCATCTCGTTCTCCTCGCCCTCGCGTTGATGAGCCCTGCGATCGTCCAAGCGAGTGCGGCGCCGCCGCGTGTTGCACACGTGCGCGATCCGATGCCGACGATCGCGGTGGAGGGCGACCTGCAGGTGACCCGCGGTGAGATCACGGTGTCATGTGGTCTTGTCGAATTCGTCGATGCCTGGGCCACATGCACGATCGACGTGACGCTTCGCCTTTCGACCGACGGTGGTGCGCGCCTGACGCGGGAGCCGTTGGCGATGGAACCGCCACGTGAGGCCGTTGAAGCGGCGAGCGAGATGCGAGAGCACGTCGCGGTCATCGTCGACGCGCATCCAGACGATGTTGTGCTGCTCGGCGGTCGCCCCTTCACAGGCACCCTTGCGCTTCTGCCAGGCATGTCGCGCACGCTCGTGATTCGCGCGACACGAGAGCTTCATGGCGCGTTCGACTCGAACGACTACCTCGTCTTCTCCGCGCCTGTGACGCGGCATCCCTTGCTGAGCGAGAGCCACGCGTTCGCGTACAGCGACGATGCGTGGAATGTCGCGCTCTTGCGAGGTGACTTCGCAGTCACGGGACCGGTACGTCTCGATGCACGCAACACAACGGGCCTTGAGGTGAAGCTCGGCGAGCAACGCGTGAACGACGTGGGCACCTTGCCGCTGGGGCGTGAGCCCATCGCTCTCTCCGTGGCATTGCATCGTGACCGCGACCATGAGGGTCCGGTTGCCAATGGTGGTCTCGCGCTGCTCGGAGCCACACGCGAGAACCTCGATCGTGAGGAAGGAGAGCGCGCGCTCGTCGCGGTGGAGTACGCGGTCATTCTCAGCGACTTCGTCTTCGCCTCTGCCGCGATCGCGACCGACTTTGATTCCGTCTTTGAGTCGCTCGTGCTGGAGGTCGCGACACCCGACCTCATCTTCCTCATCCCGAGCCTTTCGGCGGGCCTGGGCGTCGTTGTGCGCGAGCTCGGTGACCGCAACGCCGATGCTGCGCTGCGTGCGCGCGTCATCGCCTCGTGGCCCATGCTCGGCTTGCAAGTCGACCTGGATTACTGGCCCGACCTTGGTCAGTGGACATCGACCCTGGGTCTTCGCGTGGGCCTCTGATGCGCACACCGCGTGAAGGCGCCCCTTTCGCTGGTCTTGACTTCACCAGACCCCCCTTTCAGTCTCGGCCCCGAATGTCGACACGAGTCGAGAAAACGCCGGCTGCGTGCGCTTCCGATGCGTCGATGACACCCCCAGCTGGGATGCCCGAGCAAGAGAGCGCTGGGCGCCAGCGTTGGGTCGATGAGGTACGTGCGAACGTGGACACCGTTCTCGCCGATTTCCTCGAGGACAAGCACGCGGTTTCTCAGCGAATTGCGGGCGATTCGACGAAGCTCGTCTCGGCCATCGCGGACATCACGTTGCGCGGAGGCAAGCGTCTGCGTCCCGCCGTCGCCCATGCGGCGTACGTCGCGGTCGGTGGGCAAGTGGAGTCCAAAGAGCTCGCGGTCCTCGGTCGCATCGGCGCCGCGCTCGAGCTCCTTCAGACCTACCTCCTGATTCACGACGACTGGATGGATCGCGACGATCAGCGACGCGGGGGCCCCTCCGCGCACATTCTTTTGCGCGATCAGGTCGGTGGCGACACGCAGCTTGGCGATGCCCTCGCGATCCTCGCAGGCGACCTCGCCTCCTCCTACGCCTGGGAACTTTTCACCGCCGAGGCCTTCTCATTGGGCGCCTCCGGCCCTGCGCTCGTGAGCGCGTTTTTGCGGCTTCATCAAGAGGTGGTGCTTGGTCAGGAGCTCGATCTGATCGGCTCCTCCGATGTGCCGCGGATGCAGCGCCTCAAGAGCGGCAGCTACACGGTCGAAGGCCCGCTTCGCATCGGCGCGGTGCTTGGTGGTGCCACAGAGGCACAGCACGCGGTGCTTGAGGCGATGGGCACGCCGCTCGGTGAGGCCTTCCAGATCCGCGACGACCTGCTCGGTGCGTTCGGCGACCCCGCCAAGACAGGCAAGCCGAGTGGCTCCGACATCCGCGCCGGCAAGCGCACCGCCCTGGTGCGTGAGTGCGAGCGCGCCGCATTGCCCGAGGAGCGCACGCTGCTCGCAGGTGTGCTCGGCCGCTCCGAGGCGACAGATGCCGAGGTGGCGAACGTGCTCTCGATGTTTGAGCGCACCGGCATCAAGGAGCGCGTTGAGCAGCGCCTGCACGCCCTCATCGAGATGGCCCGCCGCGCGCTCGACACCGAGCTGCTCACGCCGCGTGGTGTCGCGATGCTGAGCGACCTGGTCGCAGCACTCGCCTGGCGCGAGGCCTGATCACGCGACGCGCGTGACGTGCAACCCAAAGGTTGCATGTCGTGACCTCACCTCCAGCGATGGCCTCTGCGCTGACGTGCAACCCAAAGCTTGCATGTCGTGAAGGCTCTTTCGCGATGTGGCGAGAGTGTGCAGACTCAATCTTCTATGCAGTACACAGATGGGCTCTTGCTTTGCTTTGGGTTTTTTCTCGTTGCGGGATGTGAGACGACGACCGATCGCATCATCCCGTGTCCTGTCATCCGAATGCCGAATGTGGGCTACGGCGCGCTCGTCGGAACAGGCTCTTTCGCGCCAGGCGCATGCATCGAAGTGTTCGATGAGGGGCGTCGGCTCGCACACACCAACGTCTCGCAGGAGGGCACCTTCGCGATTCAATTCGCGTCGGGTGGCTTTCCGGATGACGCGATTCAACTGCGCATCACCGGCGCGGGTTCACGCGCTGTCGAGTACACCGTGCGCGTCAACGATAGGTTGCATGCAGCGGTCATCTACGAGCCCGGCTCGTCGCCACTCGTGGCCAATGAGTCAGGCCAGGTGCGGATCCAAGGGACGCTGGTCGACCCTGTCGAAGCAGCCCCGTTCAGCTTGGAGCCCTTCAGCTCGGAGCCCATCACCACCGCATGGGTGACCAACTGGAGGACTGGCCTCGTCGGTCGCATGACGCCGCAACCGCAGCTGGGAGCCCCTTTCGAGGCCTACGCGCCAGGCGCCCCCCACGATCCCATCGGGCCGATCACACGTCATGGTGATGTCGCGAACGCGATCGGTGGTTGCTATTGGCCCGAGGGGGCAGGCTATGCCTTCGGCTGCACCCAAGAATCCGTGAACCTCGGTACGTGTGGCGTGGGCGAAGGAAGCGGATGCGCACGGCGTCGCGGATGTGAGCCTCTGCTGGTCGAGGAGCCCGAGCGTCCAGCGCCTTTCAACCAAGGCCCGCCGATCCCAGAGGGCCCACCCGATCGCGTCATCCCCGATGCAGGCCCGCCCGATGCGCCTCTGCCACCTCCAGATGCGTTTGGTGATGCAGGAGGCATCCAATGAGAGCCCCTCTCCTGCTCATGGCGATGGCCCTGTCGATGACCTTGTCGACCCTTGGCTGCACGCAATCGCATGTGCCCTGCGGCGAAGACTATGCCTCCTGCGAGACCATGAACTCCTGCGCCTCCGGCACATCCTGCATGCAGTTCGATTGGCGTGATGGACGCGGGACGATCTGCTCGCGCAGCTGCGAACGCGAGACGGATTGCCCGCGCGAGGCTGGCTACGCCGGCCGCTGCATCGATGCGAATGCAAGTGGTCAACGCCTCTGCTTCCGCGAGTGCAGCTCGGACGACGATTGCCCGGCGAGCTGGGTCTGCCAACCGATCGTCAATCAGCGCGGCGAGGGCGGCGCGGTCTGCCTGCCTTAGGCGCGACCGCGTTACACCATATCGCAATCATATCTGAATACGATTGCGATACTACTCCGCAGAGGCAACCTCGGCAGAGGCACTTGCCCGCACCTCACCGCTTGCATCGAGGACGCGACGCGAGACTTTGTAGTCTGCAGCGATGGCGCGTGCGGTCATCTTCGCGCTCATCATCACGCTGGGTGTGCCGCCTCCGGGTTGGAAGCTCGCGCCGACACAGTAGAGGTTCTCGATGTCCTCACTCTTGTTGTGGGGACGAAAGAACGCCGACTGCCAGAGCACGGGCTCGAGACCAAACGCGTTGCCGAGGTGGCTGTTCAGCGTGTGCTCGAAGTAGTCGGGCGTGATGAAGCTCTTGTGCACGATGCGCTCGCGCAGGTTCGGGATGTAGCCGCGCTCATCGAGGAAGCGGATGACGGTCTCGACGTAGCGCGCGCCCTCGGTCTTCCAGTCGATGCCCGACCCGTTGTGCGGCACCGGCATCAACGTGTAGGCCGTGTGGTAGCCAGGCGGCGCGAGCGAGGGGTCGGTCAGCGTGGGCACATGGAGGTATTGCGAGAAGTCTTTGGCGAGCGTCTTTTTGTCGAAGATCTCGGTGAGCAAGCCCTCGTAGCGCGGCCCGAGGATGATGTTGTGGTGCTGGAGGTCGAGCTTCTTGCCGTCGTCCTTGAAGCCGAAATAGATGACGACGACCGACATGCCCTGCTTGGCCAGCTTGAGGCGCGGGGCCGCGTGGTAGGCGCGCACGCGCTCATCGATGAGCTTGCCGTAGGTGTGCACGTAGTCGGCGTTCGAGACGACCACATCGGCCTCAAGGCGCTCGCCACTCTTGAGCGTCACGCCCTTGGCGATGCGCTTTCCACGACGGCTGCGCGCAGGCCTTCCCTCTTCATCGACCACATCGATCGACTTCACCTCGGCGTTGTAGCGAATGCTCCCGCCGAGCTCCTCCAGCTTCTTCACCAACGCGGCCACAAGCGCGCCTGTGCCGCCCATCGCGAAGTGAATGCCCCACGTCTTCTCGACGAAGTGAATCATCGCGTAGATCGCAGGCACGGCGAGCGGATTGCCGCCAACGAGCAAGGGCTCAAAGGAGAAGACCTGCCTCAGCTTGTCGCTCTTGAAGTAGCGACGCGTGAACGAGAAGAGCGGACGCACCGCATCGAGCTTGAGCAGGTCGGGGACGACCTTGAGCATCGAGGCGATGCTGTCGAAGTGCGTGTAGCCGAGCTCAAGAAAGCCGCGCTCGAAGATCGCCTTGGTCGCCTCGTGGAAGCGCTCGTAGCCCTCGAGGTCTCCCGGCTCGATCGCGCGAATTTGTCGTCGCGTGCTCTCCGGGTCTCCGTCGTAGTCAAAGTACGTCCCGTCATCGAAGTAGATTCGATAGAAGGGAAGAACGGGGATCACCTTCACGTAGCGGCTCGTCGCAGGGCCTCCTGAGACGCCAGTGCGGACACGCTCACCGCGCAATGCGCTGACAGGAAAATCTGGGCCCGTGAGTGCGGCCTTGCCGACTTCGAGCGCGAAGAGCTCCTCGATGAAGTGCGGCACGGTGAGGACAGTGGGGCCCATGTCGAAGGTGAAGCCGTCGACTTTGCGTGTGTACGCGCGGCCCCCGGGGCCATCGAGCTTCTCCAGCACCGTCGTCTGAAAGCCCATGCTTGCAAGGCGAAGCGCGGTCGAGAGGCCACCGATGCCAGAGCCGATCACAAGTGCAGTTCGATCCATGCGCGCTCATCTAGGGTGCTCAACTGCCAAACGCCAGACCTCGACTGAGCACGCTGTGAGCGATGCGTGTTCGGGCATGATCAAAAAGTTGGGAACTTGTCGCGCGCTCTGAAGTCGAAGGGATGCACGCGTCTCTCTGACGTGTACTGAGGAGGCATCCGTGAGCGACACGCAGAAGCACGATGGGGCAAAGCAGGTTGGGGCCAAGCACGCAGGTGCGATGACGATGGCGATGCAGGCCATGCCGCAGACGAGTGGCAAAGAGGTTGTGCGCCTTGGCCTTGTGCTGCCCGACGGCAAGCTTGAGGAGCGCACCGTCCCGCTCGATGTGCCGCTCATCCTGGATGGTTCGTTGCCCTCGCTCTCGCTGAAGACCTCGGTTCAAAAGGCGCACGTCTTGATGACGCGGGATGCGCAAGGGCTTGTGACCTTGCACCTGCGCGCAGGGATGAATGTGCGCCTCGTGGGCGCAGAGGGTGTGCTCGAAGGGCCGCAGGATGTCGCCCTCCTTCCGCATGCACGTGGACGCATTGCGATCGACGACAAGACGCTGCTCTTTCAGCTCACGCCCGAGCTTGCGAAGCGCCCCAAGGCGTCTCTTCCTTCCAGCGTGATGCGCGGCTTCTTCAGCCAGGCGGACTCGCTCTTCACCTTCCTCGTACTCGCCTCGTTCAGCGCACACTTCGGCGCGATCGTCTTCATGGAGAGCGCGGATTTCCCCATGGCGCCAGGCGTTTCGCAGATCCCCGATCGCGTCGCCGAGCTCATCTTCAACGACCCAACGCCGCCGCCGGATGTGGATCCTCCGACGCCAACCGTCGATGAGACGAACCCCGTCGTCGCCGAGAACGAGACCGAGGTCACGCCCGATCAGCCGACGCATGCGCCGCGTCCGGAGCACACGACGACACCCTCGAACAATGCGTCGCCGATGACGAACGAGGACGCGCGCATGGTTGCCGAGACCGCCGCGAACGATGTGTTGAATCAACTCATGCTTGGCACGACGGGGCCAAGCGACGGCTTGAGGGACTTGATTGCGAACGGCGCGCCGACCCAAGACCAAGCGACTCTTTTCGCGGGCATCAATGGTGGTGTTCAGCTTGCGGGCACAGACGCGACACAGATGCGAACACGCGATGGCGGAGGCCCCGTGCAAAGTGACTTCAGCATTCGTCGCCTCGCAGTGAACAACGCGCATCAAGTCCAAGAGGGCAACACGCTCACAGAGACAGGACCGCGGATCAGTGTCGCGCTTCCGCAGGTCGATGATGCTGACCCCTCGGGCGAAGGTGATTTCGACCCGCAGACAATGATCCAATACGTCTCCCGTCGTCGCCCGCAGTTGGCCTCCTGCTATGAGCACGCGATCTCACAATCACCCGATTTGCGCGGGCGTTTGGTGATTCGCTTCAACATCGAGGAGAGCGGCTCGCTCACCGGCATCCGCGCCGTCGAGAACGGGATGGGCTCGGATGTGGTCTTCCGCTGCATGGAGTCGCGCATGCGCACCTGGCGCATCTCGCCTGCACCAACCGATGGAAGCGTCAGCTTCAGCCTGCCTTTTGTCTTCGAGCGTCAGGACTGAGTGAACCCTTCATATCTACATACGATTTCCAACGTATGTAGATATGAAACACGCAATTCCGTTCGATCTTGAGCCAAGGAAGGGCGCGCGCTTCGTGTACCATTGGGATGTTCGCGTGGTCGCAACACACGGAGGCTTCATGGTGCGCGTCTCTCGGCTTCTGACAGGCTCTCTATTGACCGGCTTTTCCCTTGTCGCCGCGGCCTGCTCGACCGCTCCGGAGGAAGTGCCGCATCACCTTCTCGCGTTCCATGCGCATGCCGATGTGGGCGAGCCTCTCGCGGGTGTGCGCATCTGGACGGACCGCAACGGCGACCGTGCGATGTCGGACGATGAGGTGCTCGGAACCACGGATGCGACTGGTGTGGTCCGTGTCGATCATGTCGCGCCCTACGGCACGATCCTCAATGTCGCTGCGACCTGTCCGGCGGGGTATCGCCCGCCCGATGCGATGGGGCCCATCGCGCTTCATCCAGTGCAGGCGACGGGCGCAGTGGCGGAGCAGGGCATTGAGCACTCTGTGCAATGCCTCCCCGCAAATCGCGATGCGGTGGTGGTTGTCCGCGCGACGGGGACCTGCACGGTGCCGGTCGATTCGCCGCGTGGGGCGACAACGCAGGTGCCTTGTGCCGTGGCGAACGTGCCTGTCCTTCTTGATGGCCGCGAGGTCGCGCAAACCGATGCCTCGGGCATCGCGCATATCGCCGTGAGCAAGACGCCCAACTCCTCGTTTCGCTTGGAGCTCGCCGCAGCGACGATGAACCCGTTGCTCATCCCCACGCAGGCGACACGCGATTTCATGATCGCGGATGAAGACGCGATCATGTCGTTCGATCAAGTGTTCACCGTGAACACACCGGCCCCTCCCGCGCGTGCGCGTCGACGCGTCGTACGCAGGCCCACTGTGCAAGCGCCTGTGCGCCGCATCCCCTCGCGCATGAGCATGGGTCGTCGCTGATCCCCCAGTCCCTGACGCTCCAGCACGAGAGTGTTAGCGTCGTTCGATGTTGTATCCGCATCGTGGTTTTGGTTGGGTCACGTCGAGCGTCGCGCTTGCGAGCGCGCTGATCACATCGAGCGCTGGAGCCGCGCCCGCGTTGCGCGTTCAGACGACGCAGCACGGCGACTTCCTGATGATTGGAAACACGCTCGGGCAGGAGTGTCTCGCGGGGACGCCAGCACCTGTGGTCGGCACCGTCGGATCCTGCGGAGCGAATACTGGGGACACGTCGCCCGATATCTTTTGGCGATCGGAAGCGCCGGGCGCGGGACAGGCCTCGGCCAACAACACGATCACGGTTGCACAGGCCCGGAGCACCGCGCTGCTCTCGATCCCCGCAGGGGCGCGGGTCACGCATGCGTTCGTCTACTGGGGCGCCACATTGAGCAGTGCGGGCGTCGACATGACGGCCACGATGGATCGACCAGGCGGCTTCACCTCTTCGTTGAGTGCAACGGAGACATGGATGAGCGCGAACAATAGCTACGCGGCCATCTCCGATGTGACGGCGCTCGTGCAGACACATGGCAGCGGTGCGTATCGGATGAGCGGAATCGACGTGCAGACGTTGCCCGACCTGAACAGCAACAACGCCTTCGCAGGTTGGTGGATGATCGTGCTCTACGAGAGGGCGAGCGATCCGCTTCGGACGCTGGCCATCTCCGACGGATTGGATGTCGTCTCCAATGGCAACCCGCAGAACGTCGCGCTCAGCGGATTCCTCGTACCCGCAAGCGGTTTCGCAGGGCGACTCGGCGTGGCCACCTTCGAGGGCGACAGCACGATCGCGGGCGATCAGCTCTTCTTCAACGGCGGCGCTGCGCTCACCGATGGGCAGAACCCGGCAAACAATTTTTTCAACGGCACACGGAGCAGCCTCGGGGCCGCCGTTTCCGTTGCGGGTGACCTTCCCCAGCTCACGGGCACCCCGGGGAGCATGTCCGGCATCGACCTCGACATCGTCGACATTACGGGTCGGTTGAGCGCGGGCCTGACGAGTGCGCCGCTCACCGCCTCAAGCACGGGCGACAACTTCTATCTCGCGAGCTTCGTCACCTCGATCTCCACCTTCGCACCGGAATACGGCACCTCGACGAAGACGGCTGTGGACGTGAATGGCGGCGAGTTGCTCCCGGGCGATGAGATTCTCTACACGCTCACCTTCACCAACACAGGCAACGACGCATCGGTGGGGACACTCGTGACCGACGTGCTCCCGCTCGGCGTCACGTATGTCTCAGGGTCACTCAGCGTCTTGAGCGGCGCGAATGTAGGCCCCAAGAGCGATGCCGCTGGGGACGATCAGGGCGAGTACAACGCAGCAACGCGCACGGTGACGACGCGTATTGGCACGGGTGCCAATAGTACGATGGGCGGAGCCATCGCAGCCGACGGGGTCAGCGCGATTTCGTTTCGCGTGCGTGTGGATGTCGGCACGACGGGCGTCGTGGCCAATCAGGGTCGTGTGACGGGCAGCGGCATGCTGGGAGGCGGCATGTTCAGCGCGCTGACCGACGGCAACGCGATGCGCGCGGGCATACAGACGACGGACGTCTTTGTGGAGGGTTGCTCGACCGATGCGAACTGCGCCGCACCCACACCACGCTGCGACACCGCGCCCACACCGAACGTCTGTGTTGCGTGCCTTACCAACGCAGATTGCAGCGCGCTGACACCCGTCTGCGCAGCTGGAGCATGCACCTGCGTTCCGAGTGGTGCTGAGGTGTGTGACGGCCGTGACAACGACTGCAACGGCATGATCGACGAGGGCGACCCAGGCGGGGGCATGGGCTGCACAAGCAGCCTTCCAGGCGTCTGCGCGCCGGGGACTACGCGTTGCATGATGGGCATCAGCCAATGCATCGCGAACATCGCAGCGGGTACGATGCCTGAGGTGTGTGATCGCCTCGACAATGACTGCGATGGCGTGGTCAACAACGGCGATCCGGGGGGCGGCATGAGCTGCGATTCAGGCATGCCGGGCGCTTGTGCAGCGGGCCTCACGATGTGCGCGGCGGATGGAATCGCGTGCGTGGCGCAGGTGCTGCCCGGCGTCCGCACCGAGACGTGCAACGCGGTCGATGATGACTGCAACGGAACGGTCGATGACGGCTTCAACGTTGGCATGGCCTGCAGCGCCGGTGTCGGGGCCTGCATGACGACGGGGATGATCGCCTGCACCGCAGAGATGACGGCGCGCTGCAATGCCGTCGCAGGCTCACCCTCGATGGAGGTGTGCAGCAACGACATCGACGAGGACTGCGATGGGATGCTGAACAACGGCTGTGGCACAGACGCTGGGCCGATCGTCGTCGACGCTGCGGTCTCGGGTGATGCGGGAATGCCAGACGCTGGAACACGCGATGCGGGCTACGTGCCTCCCGACGCGGCGCGCGCAGGCGATGCGGGCACGACGATTGGCTTCACCGGTGGTGCATGCGGGTGTACCGCAGCGGGCCGCGGAACGTGGCGCTGGTCGCCGGTGGCACTCGGCCTCCTCGCGCTCGGCATCACGCGTCGCCGTCGCACGGCGCGCAAATCGGCATGATTACAATAGTATAGCTATCGTATCACCATACGATACAACGACGAAGGCGGAGCGTGCTGCTCCGCCTTCATGCTTTCGATGTGCCGAGAGACTAAGGGCGGTGCGAGACCACGATGCCGGCGGGGAGCGAGGCGTTCAGGAGAAACGCATCGAGCGCGACTTCGTCCTGAAGCGTGCGCCTAAAGAATGCGGTGGCCAGCGTGCGCGTGTTTGCGACGATCGTTGCGTCCACGGCAGGGCCATCTGCGCAGACGCTGCAGGTGAAGCCGCAGGCCGCAGGGTTGTCGAGGAAGTCCATGTGGTCGGCGCCGGTCATGTCCCATTGGACCGCGTAGGGCGCTGCCGTCGTGGCCGCATAGAACTGGGTGAAATTTTGCGCGGCGGGCGCGCACGGCATGAAGCCGCCGACGCTGCTGACCGTCTCGCCGATGAAGCCTGCGGGGACCAGGACTGCGCTGCCACGCGAGGGCACAAGGTCGGGCCTGTCGGGCGAGCCGCCGCCACCGAGCGGGCTCGGGTCGCCATCCACAGGGTCGATCGCCAAGAGCGCGTCGATGCGCATGTCATCCATCGTGATCAGCGTGGCGAGCTTGCCGCCGAGGCTGTGACCCGTGACGCCAACGCGGGTTGCATCCACCGAGGCTGCGAAGGGCGCGGCGCTTGTTGCCCAGTCAATCACGGCACGACCATCGGCCGCCATCTCGACGTGGCTGACCGAGAAGAGTGAACCGGGTGCATCGGCGCCGAGCACGACGAAGCCATGCGATGCCAGGTGCTCCAAGGTGATCGCGTATTGCCCCGAGTTGAGCTGGAAGCCCGGCATGAAAAGCACGAGCGGCGCACGCGTACCTGCAGGCAACGTGGGCAGAAAGACGCGGACCGTCGTCATGCGCGTGCCCCGCGTGACCGTGGTCATCGAGGGCGTGACGGCGAAGGGGCCGCGCATCGCGGGCGACGCACCCATCATCATCGGGCCCGCGTCCACGAGCGGGACGAAGGCATCCTCGTCGACTGTGCTCGGCGCATCCGGAGTGCTCGGCGCATCCTCGGTGCTCGGCGCATCCTCGGTGCTCGCGAGGAATGCATCCGGTGTCGTCACACCCGTGTCGAGACTGGGAGGAACGAACGCATCGCGACGCACGGCAGCATCGACCTCTGCGCTTCCGTTGTCGCAAGCCATGAAGACCGAACCACCGAGCACCGCAAGCATAGCCACTGACCATTGACGCATATCGCCTCCGTTTGCCGCGGAGGCTCTCACGAAGGATGCGTCACACCAAGGTCTTCAAATGGATGCGAGAAAGGCGGACACGCGCGCGTCGTAGTCGTGCCTGTGCTGCACGATGTGACGCACGTGCCGTGACTTTGGGAAGTACGCGCGATCGACGCGAATGCCCTCCTCTTCCGCACGTTTTCCAAAGCGCTCCACATCCTCGGCCAGGACGAGCTCGTCTTCTCCACCATAGAGCAAGAGCAAGGGCTTGCTCGTACCGCGGTGTGCATCGCGAATGCGTCTTGGGGCACGCGCCATGAAGCGGATCTGGCGCGGCGCGAGCACATGCCAGAGACCGAAGAAGACAGCGAGCGTCGGGCTCAGGAGCACATGCCGATGCGCGACCGGACGCTTCATGCGGTGAAGGAGCCCAGGGACGAAAGCGAGGGGTGCAGTGCGTGCCGTGAAGCGCCAATCGAAGTGCTCTGGGAAGCCCGGTGCACTGTCGAGGATCGTCGCGATGTGCGCCTCAAGGATGGCGGGGTGCTTTGCTGCAAGCACATCGAGCAGGCCTGCGAGGGACCAGAGCCCAGCGTTCGAGAATGAGTGGAAGACGATCGGCAGAGGTTGCGCGTGATGTGCCTCCGCGAGTGCCCGCGCGAGCTTCTCGCCATGCTCCAGAAAACCTTGTTTGCGGGAGAGCGAGCCTGAGGCATCCGAGAGAAAGGGAAGCACCGCGCGCCCATGCGCTGCATGGAAATTCGCGATCGAGCGGAGGTGGCGCTCTGTTGCGTCATGCCAACCCAAGAGGACGACGCGCACGGGCTTTTCCTCCATCAGACGACAACCTCAAAGAGGTGAATCTCGCCCTTCTTGCCAGGCAGCTCGCGCATGCCGCGATCGACCAACTCAAAGGTGTCTCCCACGAGGTCCGCGGTCGCCTTGGGCATCAAGATTTGGTTCGGTCGCGCGATGGCCTCAAGACGCGCCGCGATGTTCACGATGTCGCCGATGGCCGTGTACTCCATGCGGGCCTCGGAGCCGATGTTGCCGACGACGGCATCGCCGGAGCTCACACCGATCGCGAGCTCGATGTTCACGCCCCAGCGCTCCTTCCAGCCTGCGTTTCCGGTCTCAAGGAAGCGAAGCATGTCTTCGGCGCAGGAAAGCGCGCGCGTCGCGTGATCCTCTTGGGAGGTGGGCGCACCGAAGACGGCCATCACCGAGTCGCCCATGAATTTGTCGAGCGTGCCGCCGTGTCGAAAGACGATCTCGGTGAGGAGCGTGAAGAGCTCATTGAGCAGCTTCACGGTGTCTTCTGGAGCGAGCCTCTCAGTGAGCGGCGTGAAGCCGACGACGTCTGCAAAGAGGACGGTGATGGGACGCTTGCTGCCGCCAAGGCCCATGTCTTGTTCACGTGCGACGACGCGATCGACGATCTCCGAAGGCAGGTAGCGACCCAAGTCCTGCCGGATCGCGACCTCCTTTTTCATCGCGACCTCGCTCGCCTCGAGGTCTTCGGCGGCATGGCTGAGCGCGAAGCCGAGCACGCCGAGCTCATCGCTCGTGTCGATCGAGACGCGCTTGTCAAAGCGACGATGCGCGAGGTGATCGGCTTGCTCAACGAGCTTGCGAATCGGGGCGGTGAGGCGCTGCGCGAGCCAGAACGAGAGGACGAGCGAGAAGACGATGGCGAGGATGACGGCGCCGATCACGTAGAGCCGAAGCCGCGCGAGCGACTCGTACACAAGGCTCGTTGGCTCATGGACGATCACGCGGAGCGGACGACCTGGCATCGCATACGAGGTCGCGATCGACTCGGTGTCGCCACTGCCGATCGCTCCAACATACGCACCATCGTGCGCGCTCGTACTGAGCAGTGGCGCATACATCGCGGGACTTGGCTCTATCGCGGCTTCCTCATCGCCGCTGAGCACGATCCGATCCTCTGCATCGACCACGAAGATCGCGTTCTCCACTTCGGAGAAGTGCGTGGTCGAGAGCTGATCGATGTACCTCGCGGACAGGCGAAGCGGCACACGGGCTGCGACAAAACCCGTGGCCTGACCGCTCACGCGAATCGGCACGACCGTCAACATCGAGTGATCGCGATCGACCGGCCCCTGGGCGCTTCCATTGCGCTCTGCGGCGCCTCGCAACGCTGCATCGAGCGAGGCGGGAAGCGGATCCGCCCACTCGTGGTGGCTCTCCGTCTGAAGCGAACGATCGATGAGCTCGCCCTGCGCATCGTAGACGGCGACACTGTCGACTCCGCTTGCACTCGCAACGAGCGCGTTGATCGTGCCTGCCACCTGCGCGGGGTCTTGCGCTGGATCCACGATGACGCGGCCGACGCTCTCGAGCAGGTCTTCCGTCTCGCGGAATGCGTCCTCCAACGAGCGCACGACGTCTTCGGCGGCGAGCTGTTGTCGCTCGCGTGCGAGGGCGCCAAGCGTCTCCTCGTTTGCGCGCAGCACGGTGAGCCCGAGCCCAACCAACGCGACGGTGCTGAGGATGCCAACGACGCTGGCGATCTTGAGGAAGAAGGGACGACGTACCGGAGGCGGTGAGGCTTGGCGTAGGCTTGTTGAAGTCGAAGACGATGCTGCTGTCATCGGGCCAGCTTACAGCGCGCTTGGAAGGCTTCGAGCGCTTGTTGCGCGCTGCCAAATCTCTCTGCTTCGCGTCAAGCCGACGACGTCAATGGA
>JBILQT010000526.1:0-3443 GCA_044373065.1 Sandaracinaceae bacterium | reverse complement strand
AGCTACGAGCAGCCCGAGTACGGCTTTGGTCTTGTCTATCGGCATGAGCTGCGTGCCGACATGAACCTCAACATCGTCACGATGGATCTCCCCGTGATGCTCCCGCTGCTCACCATCGGCGGCGTCATTCAATACGACCCAGGGCAGATTGTCGCCGAGGGCTATTGGCGTCCCGTGCCCGATGTGCGCCTCATCGCCCACCTCACAACGCGCCTCTGGGCCAACTATCCAGGCCCCACACGGTCGACGTCTGCAAGCAGCTGGGTGCCTCCGACCACCGACTTCCAGAACACGTTCTCACCGCGCATCGCCGTCGAGGGCACGCTGCACGAGGGCGACATCACGATGCAGCTGCGCGCGGGCTACGCGTTCGAGATGACACCCGCACCGCAGGCCCGCATGGCCGCGCAGCGCAATCCTGACGGCACGCCACGCATGAGCGGGGATGCCCAGGTGCTCGTGCCGCTGCGCCTGATCGACAACGACAGACACATCGCCACCGTCGGTGTGGGTGCGCGACTTCGACTCTCGGCGACCGAGAGCGTGACCTTCGATGCCTACGGGCAGGGGCACTTCCTCGCCGACCGCACGCACGCGGTCGCACGCGCCTCCAGCGACCCCACCGAGGCTGCGATGGTGAGCAGCGGCATGGTCTTGACGGGCGGCTGGGCCCTTGGATTGGAGTTCTGAGATGTCGACACAAGCGAACTCAATCATGCGCGCACTCGGCACACTCACGACCTCGGCCCTCATCGCAGTGGGCAGCCTCGTCGGCCTCGCATCCAGCGCTGCGGCGCAGCCGATCGACACCTTCGGCATGGGCTCGCGCTCCGTCGCGATGGGCGGCGCTGTGACCGCTGATGTCGAGGATTTTGCGGCCAACTACTACAACCCGGCAGGCCTTGCGCGTGCCGGTCAGGCGCGCATCGGCGTTGGCTATTTCGGTGCCTTCCACGAGATGCAGGTCAATGGCGAGGACTCCAACATCGACCCCGTACGCGGCCTTGTGCTCGGCCTCGTGGTGCCTGGGCAGATAGGCGATGTGCGCTTCGCATTCGGCCTCGCGATGCACCTCAACGACGACTACCTCTCGCGCTCGCGCTCCCTCCCCGGACGCAGGCCGCGCTGGGAGCTCTACGACAACCGCCCGCGCCGCACCTACCTCGGCGCCAACCTCGCGATTCGCCCCTTCCCCTGGCTCACCATCGGCGGCGGCATCTCCTTCCTCTCCTACTCCAGCAACACGCTCACGGTGCGCGGCAGCCTCGACATCGGCGCCCCCGAGACCCGCTCACGCCTCGAGCATGAGATTCGCGCTGACCTCACGACGATTCGCTACCCGCAGGTCGGCATCCAGGTGCAGCCCATCCCCGAGCTCTCGTTCGGTGTCGTCTACCGAGGCGCCTTCGCGCTCGACAACACCCTGCTCGCGAACGTCGGCTGCCAGGACCCAACCGACACGACCTGCACCACGCCGCTCTCCTTCACCGGCATCGGCTCGGCCTTCCCGGGCTACTTCACGCTACTCAGCCAGTCGGTGAATGCCTATGTGCCGCAGCAGGTCTCACTCGGTGGCTCCTGGAACGTCTCGCCCGATTTCCGCGTCAACGCGGAGGTCACCTGGGTGAACTGGTCGTCCTATGTGAGCCCTGTAGGCCGCTCGGCGATTCAGCTCGTCATCGATGTCCCGCCTGCACTGCGCGACCTCGTGCGCGTGCCCTCCGACATCATGGGCTCGGTCCCCGTGCCCGCGAACTTCCAAGACCGCTTCGTGCCGCGTCTTGGTGCCGAGGGCGTCGCGCTGCGTGAGCCAGGCGTCGAGATTCGCGTGCGTGGCGGTGCGTTCTACGAGAACTCTCCGGCGCCCTCGCAGACGGGCTACACGAACCTCATCGACACCGATCGCTGGGCCTTCTCGGCCGGTGCAGGCCTGCTGCTCAACCAGCTGCGCCCCTTCCTTCCGGGCTTCCTCAACTTCGATCTGCACTTCCAGTACGCGTACTTCCCCGAGCGCACGATGACCAAGACCAGTCTCGTAGACCCCGTCGGTGATTACCGCGCCGCAGGGCACGGCTTCGCAGGTGGCCTCACGATGGAAGTGGGGTTCGAATGAAGCGCCGCTCCGCAGCCCTCGCGCTCTGTCTCTCCGCCGCGCTCGCACCCCTCTTCGTCAGCGCCTGCTCGACCCTCGGCGGCGCGCCCGCAGAGCCCGTCACGCTGCCGCACAACGGCACGGGCCCCTACCGTGAGCTCGACGTCCTGGAGACGAATGTGATGCCCGCCGGGCAGGCCATCGCGCTCCCAAGTGAGAGCGTCGACAACGCGATGATCGCCCCCGACCGCTCGCTCTTCTACGCCTCGGCCATCTTCAACGCGGTCATGCCCGTCGATGCTGGGATGCCCGCGGATGCAGGCCCGCCAGGCCCGGATGCAGGCCCCACAGGCCCCGCGACAACGCTCGGCCCGAACTGGCTGAACCACATGCCGCGCCGCATCTCACGCAGCGCTGGCCGCTCGGGAAATATGGGCTTCGACGTCGGCACCGTGGTGCTTGAGGCAACGCAAGCCTGGGAGGGCAGCTACGTCACCGACCCCTGGGTGGTCCAAGGCCCCAGCGGCGACTGGAGGCTCTACTACGCGACCGAGGCGGGCATCGGCGTGGCCACCGCGGCCTCCCCCGAGGGTCCCTTCACGCATGGCAGCGCACCCATCCTCGCCTCCGCGGGCACCTCGATCCCAAGGCGCCCGTCCGTCGTCGCCACACGCGGCCTCGAGGGCGCCTCGCATCCCTTCCTCCTCTTCTTCGAGCGCGACGGACGCATCGAGACAGCAGGCTCCGCGGACGGCCTCAGCTTCACGCCGATTGGCCCCCTCACGCTCGCACCCATGCGTGCCCGCGATGATCGCGATGGCGAGGAGGAGAGTGTCGGTGGTCCAGGCGCCGTGGTCGTCACCACGATCACCGGACGCTCTTTCCTCCGCCTCTACTACGAGTCGCGCCGCTCCAACGGCAGCACCCTCCTGACACTCGCCGCAAGCCCCAACGGCGCCACCTTCGAGGACTTCGGACGCCCCGTGGTGAACACGCTGGGCCGACGCTTCGCCGCCCCCTTCGAGCTCGACGAGCGCATCTCCCTCCTCGTGCAGTGGTCCCCTCCACCACGCGGCGCACGCAACCAGGGCGTGCTCGTCATCGGCATCGCCCCCGCCGGAGCCAGGTTGGCCCCCGAGGCCATGATGATGCCGGGCATGTGAGCGCAAAGCGCCCGATCGGAAGCGCTAAGGACCCGATCGGAAGCGCTAAGGACCCGATCGGAAGCGCTAAGGACCCGATCGGAAGCGCTAAGGACCCGATCGGAAGCGCTAAGGACCCGATCACTGGCGCTAATGACCCGATCACTAGCGCTCATACCCCGATCACTGGCGCTCATGACCCGATCCCT
>JBILQT010000525.1:0-3452 GCA_044373065.1 Sandaracinaceae bacterium | reverse complement strand
TTTGGTTGGTTCGGCTTCAATGCAGGCTCAGCGCTCGCGGCCAATGAGAGCGCGGCGATGTCGTTCGCGACGACCAACACGGCCTCGGCTGCAGCCATGCTCGCCTGGCTCTTCTTCGACGGCGCGCGTGGACGCAAGCCCTCCGCGCTTGGCGCCTGCATCGGCGCGGTGGTCGGCCTTGTGGCCATCACGCCAGGCGCAGGCTTCGTCACCATTCCGCACTCGATCGTCATCGGTGTGATCGCCAGCGTCATCTCGAACATCGCCGTGCACTGGAAGAGCTCGACCACGCTCGATGACACGCTCGATGTGTTCCCCTGCCATGGCGTCGGCGGCATCGTCGGGATGATCCTCACCGGAGTCTTTGCGCGTGATGTCGGCCTCATCCACGGCGAGACGCACACCTTCCTTGTGCACCTGCTCGGCCTCGCGGTCGTCATCGGCTACGTCGGCATCGTCTCGTACATCCTCTACCGCATCACCAACGCGATCATCCCGCTGCGCGTGACGGAGGAGGACGAGCGCATGGGGCTCGATTTGAGTCAGCACGAAGAGAGCGTCTCCCCGCACTGAACGTGCATGAGCGAGGATGGACGTATGTCGAACGCGCGAACGCTCCCCTGGGTAGGTGATGTTGGCCCCCTCGTGCTTGGTGCGATGGGCTTTGAGCGGCTGAGCTCCGACACCCTCGATGCGGCGCGCTACGACGCGCTCTTGGATCACGCGCTTGCGGAGGGCATCACCTCTGTCGACACGGCGCCGCTCTACGGCTTTCACGCCTCGGAGCGCTACCTCGGTGACTACGCGAGGCGTCGCGGGGTGAGCCTCAAGGTCTTCACGAAGGTGGGCCTTCGCTGGGATGACACGCACGGCGATGTGCTCTTTGAGGCGCACGTGAATGGCGCGTCGCGCGTCGTGCGCAAGGATGCGCGGCCCGAGTCTGTCGCACGCGAGATCGATGCCTCGCGGGAGCGTCTTGGCATCGCGAAGCTGCCGCTTGTGCTTGTGCATCATCGCGACAAGCACGTGCCTCTCGACGAGACGATGGGCGCGCTCGTGGATGCGTGGAAGGCGGGCAAGCTCGCGGCGATCGGCGTCTCGAATCACATCGCGGCCGACATCGAGATCGCGGACCGCGCGGTGCAGAAGGCCAGCGACGGCAAGCTCTCACTCGCCTGCACCGAGGACGGCTACAGCCTCTTGCATCGCGAGGTCGAGCGCGACCTCCTCCGCGTCAATCACGCGCGCGGCATTGGCTTTCTGGCCTTCTCACCGCTCGCGCAGGGCCTCCTCTCGGGTGCGATGGGCCCGACCCGCGTGCTCGCCAACGACGATGTGCGTGCGGGCTCGCCCTCGTTCTCACGCAGCAGTCGCGCGCAGATTCAAGCGGTGCTGGAGCGCGATGTGGAGCCGCTTGCGCGAAGGCACGGCGTGCATGTGTCTGCGCTCTGCATCGCGTGGGTGATTGCGCAGCCTGGCGTGCATGGCGCGGTGATCGGCGCGCGTGATCGCGGGCAGCTTCGGGAGTGGTTGGATGCTGCGCGACTTCAGCTGAACGAACGCGAACTCGCGCGTCTTGGGGATGCGTTCGCCAACGTCGAGCACGTGACGCGTCCCTCCCTCGCCCAGAGCTTGCTCGGCGGCCTCCTGCAGCGGCTGCCCTTTGGGCGCTGATGCCTCAGAAGCGAAGCGTGAGGCCAAGACCTGCATCGCCCGGCCCGGGGCTCAGCTCGAAGGCGAGCTCGGGGTGGTCGCGCAGTAGCTTGCGTCGGTGACTGCCGGAGCCGTAGTCGAGGCAGGCGGCGATGATCATCGTCACGACGTGGCCGACATTCAGCACTCCACCGGCCACAATTAAGTAGCCAGCTACGCTCGTGCTGCTTCCGCGTCCAAGGGACGAGATGATGTCGATCATGCCGCCTGCCAGCGCACCCGTACCGAGCACGGCGAGAATGGCTGAGGTCACGTAGAGCGCGTTCGCCGCGTTCTGTTGGCTGTTGATCGACTCAAGCTCAAGGCGACGTGCCACCCCAGCATCGACGTCTTGTGCGTACGAGCTGGCCGGCGTGACCACGGGCTCCTCGGTTCGTGCGGAGCGCGTCTCGACGGGTGCAGGCTCGCTCGAAGTCTCGGGCGGCGCCGGGACATCGGCCTGTGCGGCCTCTTCGGGCGCGGTCGGCGCGGCGAGGTCGGAGGCAGTCGACTGCGCGTGTGAGGTGGAAGCGATGAGAAGCAGGAGAAGCGGGAGCCATTTGGCGATGTGCATGCGGCATCCTCGCTGAGGCATTCCTCCTCGCACAACCGACAATCAACGCAGCACCACTGTGAACGCGCGGCTAGCTCTGTGAACGTGTTGTCGACGCAGGCGTGAATCTTCGCCCCGCGACCTGCGTCATGCCCTCTGAACCGCCTCAGAGGAGCCCATGCGCATCGCATCATTTGTTGTCTTCACCGCTCTCGCTCTGCTTCTCGCGCCCACGGCGCAAGCCCAGGCACCTCTCACGCGCTCGACGCAGGTCGGTGCCATGCAGGCACATCAACTCCGTGCGGTGGGTGGGGATATGGATGGGGCCGGGTATCTCTGGGTCGAGGCGTATGCGGGCAATGCGCTCGAGACGAGCTGGCATGTGACGCGGGTCTCCGTGGGGACCGAGGAGCACACGATCAACGAGCTCCACAACGTGGTGCTGGGCGAGGCGCGCGATGAGGGCTTTGTGTTCACCGCAACGCTTGGGAGCGAAGACCTCGTCTGCACCGCGCTGACCTGGGCCGACAGCAGCGCCGTCTGTCATCGCGCACGAATGCCTGCGCCCCTCCCAACGAGCGCTTGCGAGGCCGCATTCTTCAGCGTGGGCGGGCGAAGGCAGTGCGAGACGAGCTTCGAGATCGAGCGCGCTGCCGGGCACGATGCCGAGGGCATTCTTCGTTCGTGTGTGGCCGCGTTTCGCAGTGAGGCGCACCGCAACAACTGCTTTCTCGCCTCGCATGATCCGATGTGGACGCGCGCCTTCCCCGTCTGCGCCGGCACGTTCACGAGCGACGTGGAGCGCGACTTCTGCATCTTCTTCACCGTCACCGAGGTGAGCCCAGCACGCATCGATGTCTCGCGGGTGGAGCAGTGCACCGCGCGCGCTCAGGGCGATGGGCCGATCCTCGATTGCGTCTTCAACGAGCCAACCGAGCGCGCGACCTTCGAGCGCACGCGACTGCTCACAAACCCGATGCAATCTCCTGCGAGCGGAACGACCGATGTGGAGACGCGCACAGCGAGCTGGCGCGAGTACATCGCCACGGCGCACGGCGGGATGATCGAGGGGGAGCCCCTGCTCTTCTTCAGCGTCGTGGCCTCGTACGCACCGGGGCTGCACTCACGTCATGGCGTCGACTGGCTGCGCATCGGTAGTGAGGTGCGCGCGGTGCGCGAGGTGACGAGCCTGACGCTGGGCGCGATG
>JBILQT010000177.1:0-15332 GCA_044373065.1 Sandaracinaceae bacterium | reverse complement strand
GGACCTTCAGCGCGACTTCGATCTCTCGCTGCTCTTCATCGCGCATGACCTCTCCGTCGTGCGCTTCATGAGCCAGCGCATCGCCGTGATGTACCTCGGGCGCATCGTTGAGATCGCCGACGCCGAGACGCTCTACACCGCGCCAAAGCACCCCTACACACAGGCCCTCCTGAGTGCGATCCCGAGCTTCGATGCCACCAAGCGCGAGGCACGCGTGACGCTGCTCGGCGAGCCACCAAGCCCTCTCTCACCGCCCTCGGGCTGCACCTTTCATCCGCGCTGTGCGCGCTTTGAGAAGGGCCGCTGCGATGTGGATGTGCCGCTCCTGCGCTTGGTTGGCGCGGGGCATCAGGCGGCCTGTCATTGGGCTGACGAAGGCTGAGCGCCAAGGCGCGGGGATCATCGAGTGCGTAGGCGAATGCGCCCTTGGGCGGGCGTGTCGGGGACGATGGTGGCGAGGACGGTGGGCATGCCGTGCACGCAGTTGGCTTCCAAGCATTGGCCAGGCCTCGCTACGCTCGCGCCCGCACGCTCGCTCACCGGAGGACAACGACATGGCTGCGAAGAAGACATCTGCAAGGAAGGCCACTGGCAAGAAGATGGCTGGCGCGAAGGCGTCCGCATCCACGAGGACGGCGGGTCTCACAGCGGTCGACATCCGGGTGCTTGGCCAGCTCCCAGCGTCGTATGCGCGGCGCGTCGATCAGCCCGTGCAGGACGTGGTGCAAGAGGGGAAAGACCTCTCTGCTGCGCTGCTCACCTACGGCAAAAGGCTTGTCGCAGAAGGTGGTTTGCCCAAGACGCGGGCCAAGGATCTCGCCGTGTCCACCGCACGCCTTGAGCGGGCCGAGCGCGCGTGGACCAACACCCGCGACTTCGCACCCAAGGGGGGTGTCGCCCCGCTTCGCAAGAGCTGCACAAAAGAGAAGCGGCTCGCCTTCGCCGCGCTCCGGCACTTCCTGCGCGACGACGCCGAGGTGCAGGCGCGGCTCAACAACATTGCCGTTGGCCGGAGCGACATCGACACGGCGGACGACCTCACCAAGCTCGCCGATCTTCTCCAAGCAAACCTCGCGAGCGTGACGACGCCGAGCATCACCGGGGCCACCCCCGAGAAGCTCCGCACGCTCTCCGCCCGCCTCTCGGCCACCCGCGCGGAGCGCCGTACGGAGACGGGCCCGAGCGAGGCGATAGCCCTTCGCAACCGAGCCTTCTGGCAGCAGCGCGGCGTCGTCCGCGAGATCCAATCCGCTGCCCGCTTTGTCTACCGAGACGATCCTGCCGCCCTCAAGCACTTTCGCACCCTCCGCACGCGCAAGTAGCGGTGGCGCAGAGCCGCTCGGAAGGCTCCTCATACGGGTCGGAAGGGAGATGCGCGCTCTCGGAAGCTTCCGATTGCCCTTTGGGCACTTCCGATGACTCGACGCGCACTTCCGAGAGCGCTGAGAGCGCTTCCGAGAACGGTCTGAGCACTTCCGGTCTTCCGTTGAGCGCTTCCGATTAGACATTTCGTGCTTCCGACTGCGCGATCAACGCCTCCGAGCCTCTTCGCGCTTCCGATGCAGGCATAGACGCGGAGCGCAGCCGAGACCGAGAAACAGCAGGCGCAAGAAAAAGCGCTACAAGCCCGCCCATGTCGACCCAGGACGCTACGACCTATCCCATCTCCTCCCCCATCGTCGGCCGCGATCGCGAGCTCTCCCTCCTGGACGACGCCCTCGCGCAGATGCAGACGAAGCAGCAGCTCGTCGCGCTCACGATCATCGGCGCACACGGCCTCGGGAAGTCGCGCCTCTTGGAGGAGTTTCAGGCCCGCATGGTGGCGCGCGAGCGGCGCACGCTGGTGCTTCGCTCGTCACCGCGTGAGCGCGGCGGCGCAGCGTATGACCCGATTGCGCGCCTGCTTCGTCAGCGTGCGGGCGTGGCCGATACGGCAAGCGAGAGCGAGCTGCGCGCGGCCCTGGAAGAGATGGTGAAGAGCACCCTGGGTGCGGCGGCGACAGGCGAGTTCCTGCATGTGCTCGGCGCGTTTGTGGGCTGCAAATATCCGGAGTCGCCGCTCGTCGAGGCGGTCGAAGACAACCCAGCGCAGCGCGCGGCACTTCAGCACGCGGTGGTGCGCCGCTTCTTCGAGGTCGACACGCGCCTGCGCCCCATCGTCTTCATCGTCGAAGACCTCGAGCGCGCCAGTGACGACGCGCTTCAGCTGCTGCTCTCGCTGATGCGCTCCTTCCGCGAGGGCCCGCTGCTCTTTGTCGGAAGCGCAGGGCCGGAGCTGCTCGCGCGTCATCCCGATTGGGCCTCGGGCGTGGCCACGCACTCGGTGCTCGACCTCGCGCCGCTCAAGACAGACGACGCCGCGCGCCTTGTGATGAAGCTGCTCGACCCGGTCGGAGATGCGCCGAATGAGCTGATCGACACGGCCGTCGATGTGGCTGCCGGCTCGCCCTCGCTCATCGAGCAGATGATCCGTGCGTACGTGGCCAGCGGCACGCTCGCGCAGAACGAGGCGGGCACATGGGAGGTGCATCTCGACCGCATCGACGATGCGCAGCTTCCCCTCACGGTCAACGATGCCGTCAACGCGCGCATCGCCGCGCTCTCGCCGGTGGAGCGTGATCTGCTCGAGCATGCAGCCGTGCTCGGCGGCGTCTTCTGGCTCGGTGCACTCGTCTCGCTGGGGCGCATGGATCGCAGCGCGCCGGAGCTCTGGGGCGGCGGTGAAGACCTCGCGGGCCACTACCGTGATCTGCTGCTCACGCTGCGTGATCGTGACTACGTGCTCGCGATGCCGGATGCCTCGATGCCGGGCGAGGAGGAGTTCGCGTTCAAGCACAACCTTGAGCGTGAGGCGCTCTACGGCCTGCTGAACCCTGCGCATGCCAAGCGCCTTCATCTGCATGCGGCCGAGTGGCTTGAGTCGCGCTTTCCAGGTCGCAACGCAGGCGCAGGCGGACGAAGTGAGGAGCACTCGGAGTTGCTCGCAACGCACTTCGAGAAGGGCGGCGCGATGCGCAGTGCCGCGCTCTACTGGCTGGAGGCCGCCGACCAGGCGCGTGCGCGCTTTGCCAACGTGCGTGCGACGGAGCTCTACGAGCGCGCGCTCCCGCACCTCGGCCATGAGGACGCCGTGCGGCAGCTCGATGCGCTCCACAACTTCGGCGATGTGCTCCAGCTCTCGGGCCGCAACGACGATGCGATCGAGGCCTTCCAGCGCATGCGCCAGCTCGCCTTCCGCCTCGACCTGAAGGCCAAGGGCGGCGTCGCGCACAACCGCATCGGACGCGTCTACCGCGCGATTGGCCACCTCGATGTGGCGATGCGTCACCTCGGTACAGGCCACGCGCTCTTCGATGCCGCGCAGGATCAACGCGGCGTCGCCTCCTCGCTCGACGACGTGGGCAAGGTGCACTGGATGCGCGGCGCCTATGAGCCCTCCGAGCGCTTCCTCCAGCGGGGCCTTGAGCTGCGCCGTGAGCTCGGTGACCAGCGCTCGATCGCCCTCTCGCTCAACAACCTCGGCCTCGTCTATCACGACAGCGGGCGCTTCGATGCGGCACGCGATGCCTATGCCGAGGCGATCCACATCCGCCGTGAGATCGGCGACCGATCCGGCATCGCGCAGACGGTGAACAACCTCGCGTCGATCCACCAAGACCAGGGCGAGCACGCACGCGCCGCAGCCCTCTACCGCGAGGCCCTGGAGCACGCGCGTGCGGTTGGTGATCGCATGCGTCAGGCCGTGATCCTCACGAACCTCGGCGAGTCGCATTACCGTCAGCAGGAGCCCGAGCTCGCGATTCAGACGCTGCGTGAGGCCGAGGCGACAAGCGCCTCGCTCGGGGATCGCATCCTCGAGGGTGAGATCCTCCGGGGCCTCGCCAAGGCGCACATGCTCACCAACGATCTCGCGGAGGCACGCGCCCTCATCACGCGCTCGATCGAGCTCTTTGAGCAGGCGAAGGGTCGCCCCTTCCTCGCGGTGGCCCTGCGCACGGCAGGCGAGATCGAGCAGGCCTCAGGGTGGGGCGGTGAGAGCCACCTGCGCGCCCGTCAGGCCTACATGCGCTCGATTCAAGTGCTCGAGGAGCTGGGCAATGAGTCCGAGCTTGCGCGCAGCTCACTCGCGCTCGCCTCGCTGCTGGAGCTCGATACGGACGGCGGACACGAGGAGGAGATCACACGCCTGCGTGCACGCGCCTCGGAGCTTCAAGCGCGCCTGCGTGAGGCGCAGTCGGTGCCGGAGGAGGCGACGGATCCGAACGCGAGCGTCCCGGGCTGAGCTCTCTCGAGGAGCGCGTCGCTCAGTCGACGCCGACGACGATGGCCGTGATGTTGTCGCGGCCGCCGCGTTGGTTGGCCAGCGCGATGAGGCCCTCGACGGCGGGCTCGGGCTGCTTGGCCATGTGCTGCGGCAGCTCCTCGTCCTGCAGGTAGCCGTGGAGGCCATCGGAGCAGACGAGGAAGCGGTCGCCGGGCTCCAAGTCGCAAACCATCGTGTCGACCTGCACGTAGTCACGTGACCCAACAGCGCGGGTGATGACGTTCTTGTGCGGGGAACGCTCGGCCTCTTGCTCCGAGATGATGCCCTGCTTGATCTGCCACGCGACGAGGGTGTGATCCTCGGTCATGCGGCTGACCTGCCCGTGGCGGACGCGGTAGATGCGCGAGTCGCCGACCTGGCCTGTGATGGCGCGCGTTCCGGAGATGACGAGCGTGGAGAGCGTCGTGCCCATCCCGCGCTGCTCGGGATCATTCTCGGCGATGGCGAAGACCATGTACGTGGCGGCCTGCATCGCGGCTTCGACTGCACGCTGCGCGCGACGAATGTTGTCGGTGCCTCCCTCGGCCAGGCCTGCGATCGCGGCGGCATCGCGACGGAGCATGCCGATCACGGTGTCGACTGCCTCGCGGCTCGCGACCTCGCCAGCGGCATGGCCGCCCATCCCATCGGCGACAACGAATGCGCCGAGGTTCAGGTCGAGGCCAAACGCATCTTCATTGGAGACGCGACGCCGACCGATGTCGGTGTTTCCAAACGCAATGCGACGCATGTTGCGAATCGGTTCAGACATTCATGGTCCAGTGGGGAGAGAGTAAGCGAGCGCGTTCGTGCGTGAAAGACCCATCTCAGCCCAAGAGGGAAACCAGCGCGCCATTCACCTACGCTTCACACGTTTCAGGTGCGCCCAGCAAGCAGCTTCGTCTTCGCTGATCAATTCGGTGTCCATCACGCCGGAGTCCACGCTGGTGCGGTGGTGCTGCATTGCAACGAGCGCGCTGGCGACCCAGACGGCGCTGCCCCGAAAGTTGTGCCGCTTCGCGCTGAAGGCCTTGGCCTTGGCGAGCTCGGCTGTGGCCTCGGGGCTCAGCGGGTAGAGCCCGCGCACATCGGCGAAAATCCGATAGTCCTCCCCGCCAAAGGCTTCCACGGCGGCGATGTCAGCGCGCACAAACGCCGCCATCTCTTCCGCTGAAACCGCCCCGGCCAAGACCACGTGCAGCACGCCAGGGTTGGATTTTCCGTCGACCGACCACGCCATAGTTCCCTCCGCTTGAACCGACTTGAAGCGTCCGCAGCACGTCAGCCTTCAGTGACCCGAGCGACGCTACAGCACGCCCCCGCGAACGAAAAGGGCTAGCGACCGCGGTGCGCGAACCGGGTAGATTCCCCCCCGGAGGATTCATGGCACGCGTAGACCTTCTTCGACTTGGGCTGACTGGTGTTCTTGCAACGATGCTCGGTTGTCCCAACCCCGAGCCCGCGATCGATGCGGCATCCACCCCCGATGCTGGGCCTGCGCCCTCCGATGCAGGTGGCGACGCGGGCCCGCCCGTGCCGGTCTCCACCGATCACTGCGACTACCAACCTCTCCCCGCGACGGGTGGGGCAGGGGGCACGGTCACCGCGGGTGCGCTCACCGCAGGCGTGGCCGAGGGCCGCCTCAACGTGCCCGTCTCCGTCACGCTCGGCGCCTACACTGGACGTGCCGAGAACGTGCCTGGCTCCGAGGGCTACCTCGATGCGCGTCGGGAACCCATCGCATCGGGCTTCGCAACGTCGGTTGGCATCGAGACAAGGCCGCGCATTCGCGTCCTCGCATTGAGCACCGGCCAGGCGAGCCCGAGCACAGCCGACGACGAGACCGTGCTCCTCATCAAGACCGATCTTGGCGTGGGCTACCAAGGCCTTGTGCATGAGGTCGAAGCGCGCCTTGGGCCTGCCTACGCGGGCAAGGTGATCGTCACCACGAGCCACTCGCACTCGAGCTTCGCGAACTATCACGGGCATGGCGGCATGCAGGTCGGCTTCGGCAGGTTCCGACGCGGCATCTTCGACCGCATGGTCGATGACATCGTCGAGACAACCCAGCGCGCGCTCGCTGCGCGTGTCCCGGCGCGCATGGGCATCGCCGTCGACAGCGACTTCGACCCGATGGATCAGGTCTCGCGTGACCGACGTGGCGAGAACGACCGCTTTGCGGGCGGGCCTGAGAAGGACAACCACCTCTTTGTGATCCGCGTCGACCGAGCCGATGGCTCACCGATGGCAGTCCTTCCGATGTTCGGCATCCACGGCACGATTCACGGCGCCTCGAACATGCTCGCCTCGACGGAATCCACGGGCGGCATTGAGCGCGTGCTCGAGGAGCGCTTCGGCGGCGAGCAGGTCACCGTCATGCACCTTCAGGGCGCCGGTGGCGACGTCTCCCCAACGGGTCTGGATGCGACCGAGTGCGGCATGAACCAGCCGCTCTGCACCGACTTCGCACGCGAGGAATCCCTCGGGCATCGTGCGGCGGACATGATCCTCGCCGCATGGGAACGTGCGGGCGAGACGATGGTCGACACGCTCGCCATCGAATCCCTCTCACGCTCGATCGAGCGCGGCCCGAACTGGGAGAACTTCACCGTGCGCGATGGCGCGCTCTCGTACGCGCCCTTCGATGGACGCCGCGTTGCCGATGGCCAGATCTACGACACCGCGGGTGCCCTCATCTCGCCCATCGATGAGTTCAATGCGCCCTTCGGTGCGGCGCTCTGCGGGCAGGACATCCCTGCGCTCGTGGCTGGCGCCCAGATCCCCGGCACCATGAACCTGACGGGGAGCTCGTATCGCTCCTGTCATCAGTTGGTCGCGCGCTCCGCCACGTTCTTCGAGACGCTTCTCGACATCGAGATCGGCACCACGCCTATCTGCGACACGACACGCACGACGATCAGCGCTGTGCGCTTTGAGGCGCCGGGGCCCTTTGGTCGCTACCTCATCAGCACGATCCCCGGCGAGCCCATCACGCTCCTGGCCGATGCGATGCGCGAGCGGGCGCGCTTGCAAGACCCGTCGATCACGCCTGATCGCCTGCTCATCCTTGGCTACACACAGGACAACAACGGCTACGTGATGACGGCGGAGGATTGGCTCTCGCTGGGCTACGAGCCCTCGATCACGTTCTGGGGCCCGCTCGATGGCGAGATGATCATGGAGCGCGCGGTGGACTTGCTCTCGGCCGTGACCTCGCCTGCGCGTGAGAATGGCTACGAGGGTGGGACGCATGTGGCCGTGCCCAATCCGCCAGAGATGTTGATGGCCGATGAAGCGATGACGGGCCCGCAGCCTAGCGATATCCCCGCGTCGTCCCCTGCCTACCTCGCGACACGCAGCGGTCCGATGAATGTTCCTGCGCAGCTTGCCGAGGGCGCCTCGGTGCGACGCTTGGACAACGTCTTCTTCACGTGGGTGGGCGGGCATCCCTTCCACGGCACGCCGGAGGTGCGCGTGGAGTACCAGGTCGACGCGACGACATGGAGGCCGCTCACGCGCCAGTCGGGCCGCGTGGTGGACGACGCAGAGTTCCTCCTCACATGGACGCCCGATCCGCTGCTCGCGCCGCCCGTGGGAGGCCCAGGCCGCGTGCACTACTGGACCGTCCAGTGGCAGGCTGTCTCGCCGCTCGGGATGAACGAAGTCGATGTGATGGCCGACCGTCTCGCGCTGCCAACCGGTCGCTATCGCTTCTCCGTAACGGTGCCCGACACCGCGTTCGCTGGCCGGACGGACTACGCCGTGACGCGTGAGTTTGAGGTGACGCCGGCCGTGTTGAACGTTGCGGTCGAGCGCGCGGGCGGCAACGCGACGATCACCGTCACGGCGCATGCGCCACAGGGCTTCCGCCTCCTCGATCTCGAGGCGGGTGCAACGCGTCCCATCCCGCTTCGCAATGCGACCGTGAGCGTGCGTGTCGGAACAGGCGCCCCGATGGATGTCACCCTCGATGCTTCGGGCCGCGCGACCTTTGCTGCAGGCGCAGGCGCCATCGACGTGACGGATACGAACGGCAACCGCGGCACCTCGAGCTGAGATGGCGCGTTCTACCGATGACGCGGAGATGCCGCGCACGCTGGAGGGCAAGCACATTGTCCTCGGCGTGAGCGGCGGGATCGCGGCGTACAAAGCGGCCTACCTCGCCCGTGAGCTGATGGCGCGTGGTGCACTCGTGCGTGTGGTGATGACGCCAAGCGCGACGCGCTTTGTCGGGCCCGTCACCTTCACGGGCCTTGTCGGCGCACCGCCCATCATCGATGTCTGGGACCCAACCTACCCAGGCGAGGTGCACATCGAGCTCGCCGATTGGGCGCACGCGATGGTCATCGCACCCACGACCGCGAACACGATCGCGCGCCTCGCGCATGGCCTCGCCGAAGATGCCGTCAGCACCACCGCGCTCGCCTTCGACGGGCCGATGCTCATCGCCCCCGCGATGCATTTCCGCATGTGGGGCCAGGCCTCGACAGCGAGCAATGTGCGGACGCTTCAGCAGCGCGGCGTTCACTTCGTTGGGCCCGCGATAGGCAAGCTCGCGAGCGGCGCGGAAGGCATCGGGCGCATGTCCGAGCCAGTCGACATCGCACGCGCCGTGGAGGGATTGTTTCATCGCGACCTTGAGGGGCTGCGCATCCTCATCTCGGCGGGCCCCACGCATGAGCCGATCGACCCGGTGCGCTTCTTGGGCAACCGCTCCTCGGGCAAGATGGGCTACGCGATGGCCGCAGAGGCCGCGCGGCGCGGCGCGAAAGTCACGCTTGTCTCGGGCCCCGTCTCGCTTGCTGCACCGCTCGGTGTGGAGGTGGTGCGTGTCACCCGCGCCGTCGAGATGCAGCAGGCGATCGAGTCGCGCTACGAGGACCAAGACGCGATTGTGATGGCCGCAGCCGTTGCTGATTTTCGTCCGGAGAGCATCGCGACCGAGAAGATCAAGAAGGTCGACGGCGAGGCTGCGCCCACCATCTCGCTCGTGCGCAATCCAGACATCCTCGCGGGCCTTGGTGCACGTCGCGCATCGGGAGGACAGACGCGCCCGTACCTCGTTGGCTTCGCCGTCGAGAGCCGTGATGTCGCCGCGTTCGCGCGCCAAAAGCTCGTGCGCAAGCAGGTCGACCTCGTCGTCGGCAACCCAGCCGATGTGGCCTTCGAGGGCGACGAGAACGAGGCCTGGCTTGTGGACGCCAACACGACAGAGGCGACCGGCCGCATCACCAAGCGCGCACTCGCCGAGGCCATCATCAGCCGGATCGGCGCTGCGACGAGACGGGGCTGAGTCTCAAGCCTTCTTGGCGCGCGGCCGCACCTCGCGTGCACGTCGCCGTGTGAGCGCCTCCGCATAGGCCTCCCGCACCGCCTGAAACGCCTCTGCGTCTCCACCTTGATCCGGATGGGTGAGTAGCGCCTTTGCGCGAAACGCCGCCTTGATGTCCTTCAGCGTGGCCTCAGGCGTGATCCCCAGTGTCGTCCAGATCGAAGCTGGCTCCACCTTCACGGCCTTCTCAACCTTGCCGCCCTCCAGCACCTTCGCCTGCGTCTCGGTGAAGGGCGACTGACCGCGCAACGTGCGATTCACCGCACGCGCCCACGCCGAGTCGATGTCGGCAAACGTTCGCCCGGTGAGCTTCTCGGCCTGCGCCTTGGCCTCATGCCAGCTCGCAGCCCCACCATGCTGCGCATCGGCCTTGCGAAACGGCACCCGCTGCGGTGCGCCTGTCCACCAGGCGGCCCAAAAGAAGCGACCGCGCTGTGTCGCACAGATCGACAGAGACGCGGTCACGATGCTTGCTGGTGAAGCGGATGCCTCAGGGGCTGGAGCCGCTGGACGTTCCAACGAAGCCGGCTTTCTCGGCATCAGCGCGCGCTGTCGATGCGCTGGATGAAGCGATCGAAGAGGTAACCCGCGTCATGCGGACCCGCGCTCGCCTCGGGGTGGTACTGCACCGAGAACGCGCCCGTCTTCTTGTCTTCAATGCCCATGCAGGTGCCGTCGTTGAGGTGCACGTGCGTGACCTCGCACTTGCCCGCAAGCGAGGCGACATCCACCGCAAAGCCATGGTTCTGCGTGGTGATCTCGATCTTGCCGGTCACCACATCCTTCACCGGATGATTGAGGCCACGGTGACCGAACTTCATCTTGTAGGTCGTGCCGCCGAGTGCGAGCGCGAGCATCTGGTGGCCAAGGCAGATGCCAAAGAGCGGCTTCTTGCCGACCAGCTCCTGAATCATCGCGATGCCGTGCGTAACGGCCGCCGGGTCGCCAGGGCCGTTCGAGAGGAAGATGCCGTCCGGGTTGAGCGCGAGGACATCCTGGGCCGTCGCCGTGCTCGGTACGACGGTGACCTTGCAACCGCGCTGCGCGAGGTGACGCAGGATGTTCTGCTTCACGCCGTAGTCCACGGCGACGACATGGCGCTTCACCGCGCTCGGTGTCTCCGTCCAGAGCCCCTCGCTCCAGGTGTACGCCTCCTTGGTGGAGACGCGGCCCGTCAGGTCTTGCCCGTTCATCGAGGGCGCGGCCTTGGCCTTGGCATGCAGGGCCTCCATGCTCTCGGTGCCGATCGCCGCCATCTGCGCGCCGTGATCTCGCAGGTGGCGCGTGAGCGTGCGCGTGTCGACGCCGGCGATGCTGACGATGCCCTTCGACTTCAAATACGCGTCGAGTGACATCGTGGAGCGCCAGTTGCTGACCATCGGGCTGAGCTCGTGCATCACGAAGCCCGCGAGGTAAGGGCGCGTCGCCTCGTCATCCTCATGCGTCGAGCCGGTGTTCCCGATCTGCGGCGCCGTCATCACCGCGATCTGCCCGCAATACGACGGGTCCGTGATGACTTCCTGGTAGCCGGTCATGCCTGTGGTGAACACTGCCTCGCCAACAGTCGTGCCCTCGTGGCCGACGGCGATCCCGGTGAAAACAGTTCCGTCCGCAAGGACGAGATGTGCGGTCTTGGCTGCTGAAGTCATCGTTCGAATACCACCTCTCCGCGGACGATCGTGCGTGTGCACGCGCCGCGCATTTCCTTACCGAGCCAGGGCGAGTTGAGTTGCTTGCTGCGAATCGTGTCTCTCGCGACGGTCCAACGTAGCTCAGGGTCCAGCATCGTGATGTCAGCAACTTCACCGACACGCAGCGAGCCCCCAGCGAGGCGTCCCACACGCGCCGCCGAGGTCGACATCGCCTCGACAAAACGCGTCGCGGTCAGCACGCCATCACGGACGAGTCCAAGCAAAAGCGGGATGGTGGTCTCAAGCCCGATCATCCCCGGCGAGGCCGCGTTCAATTCGCAGTCTTTCTCGACGGATGAGTGCGGCGCGTGATCCGTGGCGATGCAGTCGATCGTCCCATCCGCAAGCGCCTGACGCATCGCCTCGATGTCTTCGTCTTCACGCAACGGAGGCGTCACCTTGCAGAAGGTGCGGTAGCCAATGAGCTCGCGATCTGTGAGCAAAAGGTGATGCGGCGTGACCTCGGCCGTCACCGACAAGCCGCGCGATTTCGCTTCCCGCACAAGGCGTGCGGCACCGAGCGTCGAGATATGCGCGACGTGATAGCGCGCTCCGATGCGCTCGTTGAGGATGATGTCGCGCGCGACGATGATGTCCTCGGCCTCGCGAGGCCAACCGCGAAGACCCAGCTTCGTGGAGACCGCGCCCTCGTGCATCTGTGCACCCGCGGTCAGGTGGTGATCCTCGCAGTGCTGCGAGACGAGCAGATCAAACGTGCGGGCGTACTCAAGTGCGCGACGCATCACCGCCGCATTCGAGACGCAGACGCCATCGTCGCTCACACCGATCGCGCCGGCCTCTTTCATGTCCGCCATCTCGGCCAGCGTCTCGCCCTTGGAGCCCAGCGTGACCGCGCCAAACGGATGCAAGCGCGTGCCGCCGACTTCCTTCGCGCGCGACATCATCTGCTCGGTGATCGCGCGATTGTCGTTCACCGGACGCGTATTCGGCATCGGACACACGGCGACATAGCCACCTGCAGCCGCGGCACGAAGACCGGACGCAATGTCCTCTTTGTACTCCTGCCCCGGCTCGCGCAGATGCACATGCAAATCGATGAAGCCAGGCACGACCCACTGCCCCTTCGCGTCGATGCGCTTCACAGAGGAGTGGTCCGGATATGCCGCACCAGCATCGCGACCGACCGCGGTAATGACGCCCCGCTCGATGACGACATCGGCGACTTCGTCTTTGCCACTGGCAGGGTCGATCACGCGCCCTTGGGAGAGGATCAACATCGCGGCGCCAGGTAACGGAGGGGGGCGCCTACGTCAAGCAACGCGCTCACGAATGCGCGGGCACGAATGCAAACGGCACGAACGCCTCGTGGTGAACCACGTTGTGCTCGTGCCGCTCGGTTGGACCGCGTCTCACACGCGATCACAGAGGAGACATTGCTTCAGCCGACGCCTTCCATCGAATCGTCATCCGAGTCTGCGTCGGGGGCCTCAATGAGACCGACCGAAGACTTCTCGGGGTTGCGCTTCGTGGTGGTCACGCGCCCTTCGCGGATGTCGTTCGACTTGGTCTTCATCGCCTGCACCTTGCGGCAGAGCGAGGAGAAGTCCTTGCTGCGAACAGCCATCGCGGGGGTGCCGCCGCGGAGGAGGGTGGAAAGGATGAAATCCATGACCTGGATTTCGCCGTCGGAGAATGAGTTCGAGATGCGCGCCATGCAGACGATCTAACAGAGAGGATCACGAACGACAATGGATGACGTGCGATGTAGGGTCACTGATTGTCACGTCACGGCCAAGATCGCCGTGTAGAGCTCCATTTTTATTGGAGAAAAATAGGATCGCGTTCACGCACGATCCTGGATCAAAGTTGATCCATTTGCGGGACATCCTGGTGATTTGGGGGATCGGCCGCCTGGGCCGGGATCGTCGATGAGTCGGATCGTTTCCGTGCCAACCGTGCGACGATGCGCCGTGCTTCGCATTGCGTTCGCTTTGGTTCTCGCGCTCTTGGGTGCGGCTTTTGTCTTCACGATGGGCCGAACCGCCGCGTTGGAGGCGAACGAGCTGGATGCGCGCGGCGAGGTCGTGTTGATGGCGAGTCTCGAACGTGATCACCCACGAGACCTCGTCGACGCAGACCTTGAGGTGGGTGAGGATGCAGTCTTCGAGATCTGCTCCTCGGAGCCGGAGATGGCCTGGGGTGATGAAGCGACCGTGCTGGTACGGGCTGGGAACGACGTTGCGGTGGAGGCGCGCCTCGATGCCGCGGGGCGCGCGAGTGCACGACGGAGTGCACAGGGCGCGTGTCTCGACGTCGGCCGTGGACGCATTCAGCAAGCAGGTCGCTACACGATCACGATGGAGAGCCCTGCGGTGGAGGGCGTGAACATCCGCGGTCGCATCCTGGCGCGACGCCCGTTGCGTGCGACGGACCGAAACGGCGTCCTCGCGATCCTCGGCGCGGCGCTGGTCTTGGTCATGCTCTTCGCGTTTCGCTCGCTTGCGTCTCCTCGAAAGTCGCGCGCTCCTCGGGCAGTCCGCCTCGCCCGCGTTCGTCTCGCCCGCGCGCGTCGTCGAAGGCCCCTCCTTGCTGCGACGCTGACCTTGATCGGCGGACTTTTGGGGCTCTACGCGGCCGGCATGCTCCCCCGAATGCTCTTCCCAATGAGCTCAGCGTATGTGCTTCTTGGCGGCGGTGTGTTGGCGCTCGGCGAAGTCTTCTTCGCTTGGATGTTGATCGATCCGAGGGGTGTGGGCCTGGCGCTGAAACGGCCCAACTCGGTGCTCGCGACAGCGGCGTTCTTTGTTGCCGCGCCCTTCGTTGGCTTGGGCCTGCGCATGTTCGCTGGGTGGGCGCTCTCCCATGTGGAGTCGACAGGCGAGGCGCCGATTGAAGCGTTCGTATCCTGGCCAAGCGGCCTTCTCTCATTCAGCGCACTCGCGGTCGTGGCACCGATCGCCGAGGAGGTGTTCTTCCGTGGCTTCGTGTTCGGAACGATCGACAACGGCCAGTGGGGAGGCCGGCGTGCCTTGGCGTGCGTTGCCTCGTTCGGGCTCTTCGCGGGTGCGCACTGGGAGCAAGTGCAGGGCAACTGGGGAGGGCTCCTCTCCGTCACGATGGCGGGCGTTGTCTTCACGCTTCTGCGGGCCATCTCTGGCTCAACGCTTGTGCCTGCCATCGCGCACCTTACGTACAACGCGCTGCTCTCGACCTCTGTGCTCACCGCCGCATCCATCTTGATTTTACCCGGGTGAAACCTGGAATAACCGCCGGGTCTTATTCGCACTCAACCGGGGCGGTAGATCATGAGGACGACGCAGACGACCAGCGGCAAGAGCGCGACCGTTGCAGTCGTGCGGTTTGCGCGTCCCGGCCTTCCCGCGACGTAGAGCACCGCGTTCATCGACACGATGGAGAGCACCATCACGCTGACGATCCAAGGCGTGAGTGCGCTGATGTTGCGGGCCCATGCGAGGACAAAGCCGAGGAGCCATGTGACGCCGAAGCAAGGGCCGGCAAGCGCAAACGCCGCGCGCTGTTGCGTGTCGTAGTCACGCGTCATGAAGACGCCAGCGGTGCCGACGAAGAGGCCGATGACGGCGAGCAACTTCAGCGTTTGCAGAAGCGGAAATGCCCAAATGGGAAGGGAAGGGTCCACGCGGCTACGCAATACCGCGCATCGCGGGGTCGCGCTTTGTAACCTCGTCGATCGAGAGGAAAGTGCTCATGGAGACGTCGAGCGTGTGCGCCTCATCCGCGAGCTCCCTCAGATGTCGCAGCAGCGCGCGCGTCTGCTGTTTCGAGTCGGCGCGATGCCCCTTGATGCTGTGGCGACTCGTGACCACCAGACTGAGGACGAACACGCCATCGGCGCCGGAGCGAAAGGGGTCACCCTCGGGCCCGATGGGCTCTGTCGAAGGCAGTGGGAAGCGCTCCTTTGCGTCATCCATCAGTCGCGTGGCAGCGGCTTGAATCTGCGCTTCTGGGCGCCGTGGCGTGGACTCAAGCGATGCGAACACCCAGGCCTCCTCGACGTCGAGCAGGG
>JBILQT010000176.1:0-15375 GCA_044373065.1 Sandaracinaceae bacterium | reverse complement strand
AGTCGACGAACGTCCACCCAAGCATGGCGGTTTCAGGCTCCGTATCCGACAGTGCATGGGCGGTGTTGGGCCCGCGACACACCACGCGAGCCTCACCGGTTTCGGCGTACGCCCGCAGGATGCAGGCAATCACGCCGTCGTCGCGCGCAAGCGTGAAGTCCCGAATGTCCGCAGGACCACACGCAAACCCTGCCCCCTCGCGGAAGCGGCACTGGCTGGCCGGATCGCAGGCATCGCCGCAGGCGCCGCAGTTTGCATCTGTCCCAAGCGGCACTTCGCAGCCATCCGCAAAGTCAGCGTTGCAGTCGGCGTAGAGGCCTGGAGTCAGTGGCGTGCCTGCGGGGCGGCATTGGCAGCGGCCCGACTCGCACGTGGCGGCTTCCGCATGGGCGGCGGTGCGGCAGCCAAGTTCTGCGGTCTCGTCGACCGTGGTGTCGAGGTCGTCGTCGGTGCCGTTGCAGACTTCGGTGGGGACGATGAACGCGTCGGGGGAGAAGGCGTCGGCTCGTGGTGTGAACGCGTCGAGCGCGAAGGCGTCGAGGTTGGGCGCGTCCTCAACGGACGCATCGACGCCCGCGTCTTGGATGACGAATACGTCAGGCGATGGCTCGAACGCGTCGTCGGTGCGCGTGGTGGTGTTGGCGCAGCCGAGGATGTACGTCGTCGAACACCCCAACAGGCTCGCGCCCACAACCCAGGCCTGAATCACCGTCCGCTTCGACATCCGCGCTCCATCTTCTTTCGCCACCGAACCAAACAACGACTCGCCGTGCCTGAGGCTCGCCCACGCGCGGCTGGCGCGTCAACCGAGCGCCTGAACCAGACCTCGCGCTGCACACGCACTTGGAGTGCCTCCGCAGCATCGCGCTGACGCAGCAGACACGGTTCAACCCCTGCTCTCTTCATCAAGGGCGACCCAATCCTCGATATCGCTCACTACGGCTTTCAACCAGTCCCAGACGGAATCGAACTCTGCGACGACCTGGTAGCCCTCCGGCGTCCATGCGTGAACCAGGAAAACTCTTGGCGGGAGGTTGTCCTCACCCACAGCGAAGCATGCGAGATCATCGCAGTCTTGACGCCGAGCGAACGCAAACAACCTCCGGGACACAATCAGGTCAGGCCACCTGTCGTTCAGGCAAAAGACCTCGTCGAGAGGCAAAAAGTACCATGGCTGAAGAGCGGTATTGGGCTCGCGTCCCACCAGTCCGCGGTCGACCAGCCAACGGTAGGCCGCAGGAAGGGCGAACGGGAACTCAAGGGGCTGACTCCGCATCATGCTCAATACCCCTCGCGTCAACCGAGCGCCTGAAGTTCGCAGTGGCTTTGCCACGGATGCAGAGACACCCTCGCGCCGCGATGACCTCCCCGAAGGAAACGCTGCAGGCGCAGCTCGGCCCCGTCTTCTCCTCCGACCTACGCGCGCACCTGGAGCGCGGCGCCGTCTTCCTCGTGCGCCCAGGCCTCGACCTGCTCGACTGCGCGCTTGCGATTGCGACCGATGATGCAGCGAGGGTGCGTGGCTGGCTTGAGGATGGAGGGCTGCGTCGGCCCACCGCCGACGAGCATCAGGCCTGGGCGGGCGAGAGCGCGCTGCAGTTCACGGCCGTGCCGGTGCAGCCTTATGTGCTGATTCAGGCGCTCGAAGAGCCCTCCTAAACCTCAGAAATACCCGACGACCTGCGCGCCATAGAGCTGGTCTCCCAGCAGGGGCGCTGGGATCATCGTGAAGGGCAGGCGCAGCTCGGGGCGGGCGCCGCCTTGGTAGTGGAGGAGCCAGGGGAGCACGTAGCCGCTGAGCCAGCCGATGGCTGCGCCGGTGAGGACGTCGGTGAGGTACTCGAAGTCGCTCATCAGGCGGAGGGCGCTCACGAGGGTGGCGAGCAGGGTGGTGCTGATGCAGGCCGTTGCGTCCCAGCCGACATCGCCGAAGACGGGCATGTTGGAGTGGTGGAGGCAGGTGAGTGCGGCGCCGGTGAAGGCGTTGACGGCGTGGTTCGAGAAGAACGACTGCGTGGCGAAGCGCGCGTTGCAGTGCGGTGAGGTGTCGCCCGCCTCGCAGGCGCCATCGACGGGCCTCTGCCTGCGCGCGAAGAGTGCGGTGACGCGCCAGACGACGAGCGAGACGACGTAGGCCTCGAGGCTGATGAGGCCCATCTGGAAGGCCGAATCCCAGTTGCCGTCGCCGATGCCGGTGACGAGGAAGGCGTCGATGACGAAGGGGAACGCGATGTTCACCCACATGAGCGCATCGGAGGCGGCGCGGGCGCCCTCGCGCTCGTTGTAGGTGTTGAGGCGCAGGCCGCTGCGCACGCCGTCGTCGAAGAGCATCCCGCCGCGCCAGTTGGGGGCGAAGGAGGCGGTGGGGAGAAACTCTGCGGCGATCAGGATCGCGCCGAGGCCCACGGTGAGCACGGCCTCGTCGAACGAGTAGCGCGGCCATTCCGGACGCCACGGCACGCGGAAGCGCGACTGCTGCTCCTCGGGGCTCTGCGCGAGCTCGGGCTCGCCGATGACATCGGAGAGCGAGGCCATCACGTCCTCACCGCGCGCGTCTTCGTCCTCCGCGTTCGTCTCCGCAGCGCCGCCTGCATACGCAGCCGCAGGGACGCTCGTCTCGCTCGGGGTGGCCTCTGCCTCCGCTGCGCTCGCGCTCGCGGCATCGGGCGCGGTCTCGGTCGAGGCGGCGTCCTCGCTGGTCTGTGGCGGGGTCGCGTCGGCCGTCTGCGCCGAGGCGGAAGAGACCATGGCGAGGGCCGCGATCAGCGCCAGCGCGAGGCAACGTAGCGAGGGTGAAGGGGACGTGAGACGCACGGAAGGGTTGTAGCGCACGAGACCATCACGCGTCTTGCACGAGCGCTGCCCCGCAGAAAGGAGCACGCTTGCCGATGTGAGCACCCGCTTCGATAGAGCCTATCGCCGCATCGCGCGGAGCCTGTCGAATGCGGCGCTGCTTCAAGACGACACCGACACGGTGGGCGACGCGGACGAGACGGGCGAGACGCTCATGCTCGACAAGGACCGCGGCAGGCGCTTCCTCGACCACTACGGCACGCGCGGGCTGCGCGTCGCCTTCGAGCGCTACGGCCTCATTGCAGCGATCGAGCGGCGCGGCTTCACCGACATCCAGATCGAGACGCGCGTCGCCACCGATCGCCACGAGCTGCTCCTCTCCTCCGGCAGCGAGCGCCTCGTCGAGATCGTCGTGCGGCGCGACATCCTCTCGGTGCCGCATCACGTGCTCGAGCGCAGTGCGCCCGCCGAGGTGCATCCACCGGACACCTACCGCGTGCTCACGATCGACTGGCTCTCGCTGCAGAATCCGCGCGCACCTTTCAGCCTCGAGAAGCCGCGCCTGCCAGGCCAAGAGCATCCGGGCCTGGGCATCGGCTGGCGTGTGATGACGCTGCTTGCGCGCACGGTGGAGCGGCTCGAGCTCGATGGCTTTGTGACGGTCGCCGAGTACCTCCACAACGCCGAGCTCTACGCCCGCGAGATGCCCCACCTCGACCCACGCGAGGCAGGACGCCTGAGCGCGCTCTTGCGCACGCTCCGCACCGACGAAGCCCTCAACACCGCCCAGGCGAGCTGGGCCATGGAGTGGGGCCTTGTCTACGAGGACGGAGGCGATGTCGCGCGCTGGCGAGGCGAGCTGCAGGTCGCCGCCGAGCACGGTGCCTTGCGCGCGCACCTCACTGCACCGCGCTACCGAGAGCGTGCGAAGGAGAGCGCCGAGCGCTTTCGCTACGTGCTCGATCGCAGCGCCTTCGATGCGCGTTGGAAGCGCTCCGTCGATTGGATTGAGGGGCGTACGAGTGAGGCTCCGAGCGAGTAAGCCAGCGACAGGCGCCGCAGTATTTGGACGCGCTCCACGAGGCGACGTACCAACCGCGACCATGCTCTCCCGTCGCCTCCTCGCCTCCCTCACCTGCCTTGGGCTGAGTGCCTGCGGCTCACAGACTGCCGCCACGGAGCAGGCGTCGATCACGCCGGCAACCACGGCACCGGAGCCCGTCGTGGAAGCGAGCCCAACACCGAGCGTCGCGCGTGAGGTCGCAGGCGAGGTCGAGGCTGCGCCCGCGCTGACGCTCACGGTGGTGAAGACGGACGGCCGCGTCACCCTGGCAATGCAGAACCGCGGTCGCACGAATGTGCGCTTCAGTGCGAACGTGCAGCTTGAAGAAGGCGATGCACGCCGCGAGTTCCCCCTTCAGCTCGACGAGACGCACCCGCTCCCGGCCTGCGCAGAGCTCGCACCGGGCGCGCTGCTGGAGCTCCACGTCACACCAGAGCGCAGCGGCGAGCATCGCTTTGCGCTGCTGAGCTGCAATGGCTCGGCGCGCACCGAGAGCGAGACCTTCAGGCTCTGAGCGCGTAGCTCAGAGCACGCCGGGCGGCGTCGGCGTGGGCGCAGGCGCCTCGGGCGGCGGTGGCGGGGCAAGGTCGCGCAGGATCTGGCGCTGCCGCTCCTCATCCGCGAGGCGCTCCGACATCGCGCCCAGGTCAGGCACGAGGCGGTGCATCGCCGACTCACTGAAGCGATTGGCGAAGAT
Organism: Sandaracinaceae bacterium; assembly: GCA_044373065.1. Lineage (GTDB taxonomy): Bacteria > Myxococcota_A > Polyangia > Polyangiales > Sandaracinaceae > JAFLCL01. Next base: position 10,822 of record JBILQT010000176.1, on the reverse strand, counting down.
CATCATCGCGAAGGGGATGCCGACCGTCAGCAGGGCCGTCACCGGTCCCACGCCCGAGCCCATGCGGGAGGCCGCGCGCAGCGAGGTGAGGAGCAGGATGAGCGGCAGCATCGCGAGCAGCATGCTGAACCAGAGCACGCCCTCCGGCGTTGCCCCCGCGAGCCCAAAGGCAAGCCAGTACGCAGGCAGAAGCCAGCCGCGGTAGAGCACCGCGCGAAGGGGCGCGTCGGGGTGTCCGCGGTCCTCGTACGCACGCGTCAGGCTCACAAACGGAATCGCCACTGCGAGCCACTCCACGAGCCTCACCACCAACCCGAGCAGGGCCGAGCGACCGACATCCATCCAGAGCATTGCGTCTGTCGTCGCGGGGTCGACCTCCACCACGAAGTTGGGCTTGAAGAGCACGAGCGCGGTGTACGGAATCACGCCGGAGAGAAGCGCGAGCGGGACAAAGCTGAGGGCGAAGAAGATGCTCGCGCGGAGCACGCCCGACTGCCGAAACGTCGGCGCCGTGATGACGGGCGAGGCTGCCTGCATCGCCGTCGCGAAGAAGCCGGCCACGACGTTCTTGGTTGGGTCCTCGAAGGGCACGAGCCCACCTGGATGCCGCACGACACACGCGTGGCATCGGCGAAGCGCGCCATGCCAACAAGCAAGGCACGCGTACGAGCCGCAGCGAGGGCAGGTCACAAGCGCGGTGCGCTCGGGATGCTCGGAACACATCGCGCCCTCGGGAGGGCTCTCGATCGGGGCATCGCCTTCGTGTTCGTCGCCTTCGCTCATCGCGGCGAGAAGGGAGCACTCTTCGCAGGTTCCCGCAAGAGACGTCCGCTCTTCTGCGCACACGCTGATATGAAGGAGCAGCTTTGTTCGCACTCGGTCTCACCCTCAACGTGCTGCTCTGCGTGCTCGGGCCCATCGTGCTCGCCCGCCTCGTGCGCGCTCGCTATCCGCTTGCGTGGTCGACCTTCGGGCTCGGTGCGCTCGCCTTCATCGCCTCGCAGGTCGTGCACCTACCGCTCAACGCCTGGCTCATGCCGCACCTGCGCGGCGCGCATCTCTGGGTGGTCGCGAGCGTCGTTGGGTTGAGCGCAGGCGTCTGTGAGGAGACCGCGCGCTACCTCGTGATGCGCCTTCGCAAGACGGAGCGAAGTGGCCCGCATGCGCTCGCCTTCGGGGTCGGTCACGGCGGCATCGAGTCGCTCCTCCTCGGGTTCTTGGCAGCGACCACGCTCTTCAATGTGCTCTTCATCGAGCGCATCGGCGTGGCGCAGCTCGGGCTGGATGCCGACACCGAGGCCTCGCTCACAAGGCAGCTCGCCGAGCTCCGGCATATGGGCGCGCTGACGCCGCTCTGGGGTGCGCTGGAGCGCATGCTGGTCATCCCTGCGCACATCGCGTTGAGCTGCCTCGTGATGCGCAGCGTCGCGCAGAAGAAGCCGCTTCTCTTGGTGCTGGCGGTCGCGCTGCACGCGCTCTTGGATGGCCTCTGCGTGGCGGTGGGCGAGCGCTTCTCGCCCGAGATGGCCGAGGTCTTTCTCGCCTTCACGGTGCCGATCAGCCTTGCCCTCATCCTCACCTCGCTGCGCGCCCTTCCCCGTCTCGACAAGGCGGTGGAGGCCTCGCGGCCGGCGGTCGAAGGCGCGCCGATCGAGCTTGTGCACGCACACAAAACCTACGGTGCGGTGAAGGCCGTCGATGACATCTCGTTCACGCTCGCACCGGGAGAGCGCGCGGCACTCTTGGGCCCCAACGGCGCAGGAAAGACGACAACGATCCGCATGATCACGGGCGCGGTCGCACCGAGCCAGGGCTTTGTCTTTCTCTTCGGCGACACGAGCCAGGACGCGACCTTCCTCGACAAGAAGAAGCGGGTCGGCATCGTCCCGCAGCAGCCGGGCATGTACGCCGAGATGACGGTGCGCAGCTATCTCGACTTCGTGCGCGACGTCTACGCCGCGCCGAACGCTGACCTTGAGGTCGCGCAGAAGCTGGGCCTCGAAGGCGTGCTCGACAGGCCGACGAGCGCACTCTCGGGAGGCATGCAGCGGAGGCTCGCGCTTGCCGCGGCGCTCCTGCCAAGGCCCGACTTGCTCGTCCTCGATGAGCCCTCCGCAGGGCTCGACCCCGTCGCGGGGAGACAGATGATCGCCTGCGTGAAAGAGGCGAGCGTCGGGCGCACCACGCTGCTCTGCACACACAACCTCGCCGAGGCCGAGGCGCTCTGTGACTCGGTGATCATCCTGCGGCAGGGCAAGGTCGTCCTTCACACGCGGCTGGATGAACTGCGCAAGCGTACCGAGACGCGCGTTGCCTTGCGCACACAGGGAGATGCGTCGTCACTCTGCGAGGCCTTGGCGGCACGCGGACACACGCCGAGCCTCATCGATGGCGAGGTGTGCATCCCGCTCGCCGATGCCGAGCACGCGGTGCCCACGCTCCTGCGCGAGCTCCTCCAAGAGGGCTTCGAGGTCTTCGAGTGCCGCATCGTGCGCCCCTCGCTGGAGGAGCTCTTCTTCCAAGTGCTCGGTGATGCCTCAAGCACGGAGACGCCATGATCCCGAGCCTCTTCGATCCACAGATGCGCGTGCTCTTTCGCAAGGAGTGGCGGCAGCTTGTTGCGAGCAAGATGGCCGTCGCGACAGGCGCCTTCTTGCCCGCGCTGCTCCTCGGCGTCGTGCCGTTCGTCATGTCGCAGGCCGCCTCCGCACCCCTGCGCCCCGGTCGCCCTTTGCCCGAGGCGATGAACATCGGATTCCTCGGCGAGGTCGGCGGCAACCCACATCACATTGCTGGTGCCATCCTTCCGCTCTTGGTCGCCATCGTCGGCATGATCGTCCCGACGATGATGGCCACGCACCTGCTCATCACCGAGCGCGAGCGACGCACGCTCGAGCTTCTCGTCGCGCTGCCCGTGCGCATCGAGCAAGTGCTCATGGCCAAGCTCCTCGCAACGCTGGTGGCCTCCTCTGTCGTGACCGCTCCGCTCGTCCTCTTCGACATGATTTCAATGCCATGGAGAGGCGCAGCCAGCGTCGAGCAAGTGATCGCGCTCCCGATCCTCCTCGCGGCGGCGCTCGTGCTCTCCACGAGCATCGCGCTCCTGATGTCGCTGCTGTCGCCCGACTTCCGCACTGCGAACAACGTGGCCGGCGCGCTGCTCGCACCGACGATGATCGGCACCCTGCTCTTCGGCCTGCTCCTCCCAGGCGGCCCCGCACGCGCGATGGGCATCGCCCTCGCCTACTTCATCACCGCGTTCTTCTTGCTGCGCCACGCGCTGCGCACGGTGACCTTCGAGCGGCTGCTCTCGTAGTCCAAGCGGTCGGGCTCAGAATCGACCGAGCCCGCTGAAGATTCTGCGCGGCCATGACAAGTGCCTGTTGAATGTCCGCCGAGCATCCACCCCAAGGCCAGCCCAGAAGCGTCGCTTCGCTTGTGCTGACGCATGCGGATCTCGTCTTCCGCAACCTGCATCGCCTCGGCGTGAACACAGCCGACGCGCCCGATCTCCTGCAGGAGACCTTCCTCGTCGTGCATCGGCGCTGGCATGAGTACGACGCGACGCGGCCCATCGAGGGATGGCTCTGGGGCATCGCGCTCGGGCTCGTGCGCAACCATCGGCGAAAGACAACGCACCGTGAGGTGAACCAGCGGCTCGTCGTGAACGAGGGGTCGAGCGAGACGCCCGAGGATGCGCTGACGCGTGCGCGGCAACGTCGTGACATCCAGGCAGCGATCGATGCGCTGGAGCCCGAGAAGCGCGCCGTCTTTGTGATGTTCGAGATGGAAGGCATGAGCGGACAGGACATCGCGGCGGCGCTCGGCATCCCCGTCGGCACCGTCCACTCGCGGCTCTTTGCCGCACGCAAAGAGCTCACCCTCGCCCTCGCCCCGCACGCCACGAAGGAGGCTTCGCGATGACTGAAGATCCGAAGCGCTGGAAGGATGATGAGAGCGCGCCCGAGGCAATGCGTGAGTTCCTCGCGGCCTCACAGAGCAAGGCGCCTGCCCTACCCGATGCACTGCGTGAAGCCGTGCTGCGACGTGTGCCCGCGCAGAGGTCGCGCGTGCTGCCCTTCGTCGTGGGAGGCGTGCTCGCATTGGCGGCGGCCGCGCTGATCGCGCTCGCGATGAACACCTCGCCGGTAGAGCCCGCAGTGCCTCCTCCGACGCTAGAGCCTGAGCCGCTCGATGCGGGGCCGGATGAGAGGCTGGATGCATCGACGCTCGAGGTGATTGAAGTCGAGCGTGTCTGCGGCGAGGAGGATGTGGACTACGACTGCGCGGTGCATATCGCGCTGCCTCGTACGTACGAGGAGGTTGAGACGCGACAAGCCTTCGGTGTTGCCCCGCCGGCTTGTCGCGGCGGTGACCCTTTCGAGCCGGACGAGCTCACGCAGGTCGACGCGACGCACTTCACCCTTGCGGCGCCGCATACGTATGAACTGCAGGACGCGATTCGCGTCTGCGCGTACGAGCATGGGGTACTTGTGGCGACGGGCAGCATCGAGGGCGAGCGAAGCACCCCTGCGGTGCGGGTCGTATCTCGCTACGACCGCTACGACGTGTTCGTGAGCGCGGAGCGGCTCGATGACGATGTGCAAGCCGTGCGGCTGGTGCGCGTACCGATGGAGGACTTCAACGGCGATGGGTTGGTCAACGGCGAGGACCAAGCACCCGCCATCGACCGCATCGGCTGCGAGGGCGCCGAGGTCGCAGGCTGGAGCGCAGAGAGCTTCAACCGCATTGCATCCCTTCGACGCGAGCAGGGCGAGGTCGCTCTGCTCACTCGTGCTGCGCGTAGCGACGAAGAAGCCACGCCTGTGTTCATCGCATGTGTCGAGACAGCGCGCGGGTCCGAGCGCGCGGTGCAAGTGAACACGGGAGCGTGGCCTGAGGAGGAGCCAATGGTGCTCACGCCATCGGGTGAAGTGCGTGTCAGCAGCGTGCGCCCTCTGCACCAACTCCTTACGTTGGCCGAGCCCGACGAGGCCCACCCGACACGCCGATGGATGCGAACGAACGCCACGCCCTACAGAGCCGACTGGGTCACAGAGGCGCCGCAGTGGGTCACCGCTCAGTCAGGACGTCGCGTGCACCTTCCAAGCTTCGCGACCCTCGATGGCAGCACGGTGGTGTGGAGCGATGGCACCGAGGAGCCCATCGCATCTCGCACGCCGGTCGAGCCCGGCATCGAGATCACCGACCTCGATTGGTCGACGTACCACCCTGTGTTCATCAACGGCGCGCGCGTCTCGCTCCCATGGCGAGGCCGCGACATCGAACGCGTCGAGTGGAGTGCGCCGACCGCGCCAGAGCCTGTTCGCGCGATGCCCGAAGAGGCGTCCGGCTGCCTCATCGCAAGCGTGCTGGAGGTGGATGCGATGCCAGAAGGTGCAGAGCGGATTGGGATCGCCGCGCGACGTTCGACGATGACGCCTGGCTCGCGCAGCGCAGTGGCGTGCACCGAGGAGAACCTCGGCGTCGAAATGCCCGCCATCGACTTGGTTGCACTTCCGCCGGATGCCGACGGCGTGCGTCGCATCGCTTTCGAGTTCGACGCGACCCCGCCTGGCCTAGACGACATGGGGCAAGAGAGCGACTGCAACGCGGGCTACGAGATCATCGCCTGCGTTCGCGACGAAGCAGGCCTGCACTCTCTGCCCGGCGCGCTCGGACGCTGGGCACTCTCTGGCCCCGCCTGCTTTGCAGCAGACACACCCATCGCCACGCCGAACGGCCATCGCCCCATCGCCTCACTCGAGAGCGGCATGACGGTCCTCGCACACGACCCAGAGACCGGCGCGCGCTCCGAGACACGCGTCACACGCCTCATCCCGCGCGGTGAGCGGCCCATCCTCGCGCTCGCATTGTCGAACGGAGAGACAATGCACGTCACCGCGGAGCACCCGCTCTTCGATGCCGAGGCGAGCACCTTCCGCGAGGCAGGTTCGTTCGAGGTCGGCGATGTGCTGCGCGGCCTCGATGGTTCACGCGTGCGCGTCCTCTCGACGCGCGAGACAGGAGAGAGCGCACCTGTCTTCGACCTCTCGGTCGCGGGGCCGCACACGTACTTCGCGAATGGCGTTGTTGCGCACAACTACTGAGGCCGTGCGAGGCTAGCGCGATGGTCATGCTCGACTTCGATCGCATCCGCCGGGCGGCAACTGCCATGAGCGATGAGGAGCTGAGCGAGGCGCTCGCATCACGTCGCGAGGACTACGTGCCCGAGGCGCTTGAGTTGATGAGCGCAGAGCTGGAGCGACGTGGCATGAACCCGCGCGAGCACGTGCCGAGCAAAGAGGCGACGCGCGTGATTCTGCCGTGGCTCACCGTCTACGTTGCGCTCACCGTAATTGCTGCGCTGGGCGCAATTCTCTCGATGGCTTCGACCCCGTTGAGGTTCCTAACGCTTTTCGTCATGGGTTTCCTCGTTGTGGCTGCCTACTACCTCAACAAGCGAGCGAGCTGGGCCTGGTGGGCCACGATGCTCTTCCTCGCCTTCGCAGCTTACGGCGCCCCCGCAATGATATGGCCCGGCGGCGGGCACTTGCTCGCGCTCTGGGGCATCGGCAACGGCATCTACTTCTACCGCGTGCGGCAGCACTTCACGGCGTAGGCGGTCTCCCGCTAACGCTCCATCGCCCGCACGCGCTGCGGTGGCAGCAGCACCAGAAAGTCCGTCGTGCGCTGCACAAGCACCGAGTGCGGCGCCTGCCCCGGCTGCACCAAGCCGAGTTGCTCGAAGCGCTCAAAGCGCGCCTCGTCCACTTCGGCCTCCTCCATCACAAGCGGCGCATGCCAGACGCCATACGTCGCGATGCGACCGCTCAGCGTGCGCAGAAAGCCGCGCGTTGGATGCGTGAGGATGAAGTGCGTGTCCTCCACATTCGCAAAGCCATCGAGCTGCTGCAGCGCGCGCCCTGTGCCTCGCACGCGCAGCTTCTCCTCCGCGCCTTCGGCGCGTGCGTGCCACTCAAGCCGTTCGAGCGCATCGCCCTTCCAAGCGCTCGTCCGCGTGACCTGCGCACGGTGCCACGGGAGGCGCCAGGCGTAGCGCGGCAGGTACACGAAGGGAGAGCCCAACGCGGTGCCGAAGAACCAGACCACGCGCTCGTCGCCACGCTTCACGTAGGCGCGGTAGTTCGTCTGCGCGCAGGCCAAGCGGATGAAAGGCGCGAAGTGCACGTAGAAGTTCGTGTTGTGAAAGGTCACAGCCGAAACAAGGCCGCGCTCGCGTCCATCGACGAGTGTGAAGCGCTCCACCTCAAGCCCCTCGGGCAAGAACGACGCGAGCTTCTCCACGTCGACATCGAAGGTCGTGATCGCGAAGTCGAGGAGCGTGGAGTTCACATCACCAAGGCGCGCCTTGGGCATCACGAGCGTGGAGGTCACGCCCGCAGCGTACGCGCACCAGAAACGCGACTTCTACTGCGGCCTCGCGCTACGCCTCCTACGTGATCGAATCGCTACTCGAACAAGGCTGGGGAACAGCCGCTGCGTGTCTCGTCGGCGCGATTGCCTTGCTCGCTGCGCTGCGTACCTCGCTCTACCGCGCAGAGCTCGCGCTCAAAGAGAAGCTCGTCATCGTGCTCGCCGCAGGAGGCCTCGCGACGGCCGGCATCGCCTCGCAATCGCTCACGCATCAGGACGCGACCAACCTCGCGAACCACGCGGCCGAGGCTGCGGCGGATCATCCCTTCGCCATCGCAGGCGTCGTCTTCGCAGCGGCGCTCGCTATCGTGGTCATGGCGCTCGTCTGGTGGATTCGCTTCTGGGTACGCACGGCGATTCGCATGGCGATGCTCGGCACCTTCCTCGGCCTGACAGGCCTCTGGTGCATCGCCCGCTTCTTCCTCGCCGCGCATTTTGATGCCTGGGCCGGGACGCACTTTGGCGTGGCCGCCTGGCAGGCGATGCTCGATGGCAGCGGCGTCGCGTTCATCGTCTTGCTGGTGTGGAGCATGGTGCGTCGGAGGCCGCCCTCCGAGAAGCAGAGCTGACTGCAACGCGATGGCCGCAGGTGTTGGCTTGCCTTCGAGAGCGAAAACACCTTATGGAGGATGGATGACCTACTCGAAGTCAGCTTGTACTGCGCTCGCGCTTTCTCTCGCGGGCGTGCTTGCGCCTGGTTGCCCTTCCCCCGCGACGCCGATGGATGCGAACGGCGATGCACGCATGTGCGGGACCTGCCCGCCGAACTCGACATGCCGTGACGGCGCGTGCGAGCCAACGGCTGTGTGCAACCCAGCGCAGGCACGCTGGGCGCCGGGCACCAACGTCTTCGAGGAGCGCACTGAGGCTGCAGGCTTGATGGGCGTGGAGGGCACGCGTCTCTCGGCCGTCGACTACGACGGTGACGGCTACACCGACCTCTTTGTGCGCCGTGGCGCAGGCGCCGATGACTTCGGTGCGATGCGCTCGCTCTGGCTCATGCGCAACCGCGGCGATGGCACGTTTGAGGATGTGACGCAGCGCTCGGGCATCGTCGCACGTCGCTCCGGTGAGCCTGGTGGAAGGCCCGTCGATGTGCATGCCTTCGGTGACGTCGACAACGATGGCGACCTCGATGTCTACCTCGGTGTCAGCAACGTGAACCCGATGGCCACGGGCGGTGAGACCAGCGAGATCATGCTGCAGAACGCCGACCACACCTTCTCGCACGGGGATGAGTTCAACGGCGTGCGCATGCTGGAGGGCGTCGACACGGTCGCAGGCGCCGCGTTCATCGACTTCGATCTCGATGGCGACCTCGACCTCTGGACGCCGCACCACGGCAACGCCGCAGCGAGCGGCGCGTTCACGTTCCGCCCCGATCACCTCTACCGCAACGACGGTGTCGGCTTCTTCGAGGACGTGACGAACGACGTCGGCCTCTCCACGCTGCCGTGGGCGAACGTGATGAACATCAACAACGCGCTCTCGCACTCACGCGCGTGGTCCGGCGCAGCCTGCGACCTCAACGACGATGGCATCCCCGAGTTGCTCGCGGCCTCCTACGGACGCGCACCGAACCATCTCTGGCGCGGCGCACGCGACGCCGAGGGCGCTGTCTCCTTCACCAACGCCTCCGTTGCGAGCGGATATGCATATGATTCCAATCAGGTCTGGCAGGACGACCAGTTCGCGCGCTGCTTCTGCCAGGCGAACCCGATGGCGCCCGACTGCGCTGGCGTTGCCGCCCCGACCATCTCCGGCTGCAGCGACAACTGGGATCACGCCTCGGGACGCCAGCCCTTCCGCCTCGGCGGCAACAGCGGCGCGACGATGTGCGGTGACATCGACAACGACGGCGACGTCGACTTGCTCACGACCGAGATCGCGCACTGGTGGGCAGGAGGCGGCTCCGATGGCGCCGAGGTCTTGGTCAACTCGGGCAACGCCGATGTCGTCTTCGAGCGTCTGGGTCGCAGCGCAATGGGCATCACGATTCCTCACGATGACCCGGGTGGCTGGAACGAGGGCATCATGTCGGGCGCCATCTTCGACTTCGATGGCGACGGCTGGCAGGACCTCTACTTCGGCATGAGCGACTACCCGGGCAACCACGGCGTCCTCTTCCACCAGGACTCGGCGATGCGCTTCACGGAGGTGCCACGCACGCAGGGCATCGATCACAACCGCAGCCACGGCATCGCGGTTGCCGACTTCGATCGTGACGGTGATCTCGATGTCGTCGTCGGCCACTCGCGCGCACGCTGCGGCGCCCCCGACGATTGCTACCCGACGATGCAGGTGCGTCTCTTCGACAACCAACTCGGCTCCAACTTCGTCGGCCTTCGCCTTGAGGGTGTGACGGCGAACCGCTCGGCGATTGGCGCGCGCATCACGGTCCGCGCAGGCGGCATCACGCAGCGCCACGACATCGAAGGCGGACACGGCCACTACGGCGCGCAGGACGACCTCGTGCAGACCTTCGGCCTCGGCACCGCCTGCGAGGCGACAGTCACGATTCGCTGGCCCAATGCAGCGCTCGAGACGCAGACCTTCACTGTCGTCCCCGGCCACCGCTACTACGTGCGCCAGGGCGAGGCGCCGCGCCTCGATGTGCCCGCGGCACGCTGAAGCAACGCACAAACACATGCCGAAGGGATCACGCCAACGCGTGGTCCCTTTTTCATTTGCGTGGAGCGGAACCGACACGAGCGAGCGTTGTCTCGACTGCATGTACCGAGACGCATTGCTCGCCGCCGACAGCCAGATCGAAGCCCTGCGCACGCGCCTCGCGCGCAGTGAAGAAGAGGTCGCCCGCATCGCCGAAGCACGCGCCCGCGCCGAGGCCGACTTGGTGCGCGTGCGCGAGGGCGTGGACCCTGACCCCAGCCTTCATCACGACCGCTCGTACAAGCAAACGCGCATGGGCTTCTACGCGCTCGTGCTCTGCTCGCTGATCCTCTTCTGTGTCGTCATCGAGCTCGTGCTGAGCCGCTGGATGCCCGACCCAATGCTCTCCCTCAGCGGCCTCCGCAACTTCGCCTGGAGCGTGCAGCACGGAGGCGGCATCGAGGCCATCGCAGCCACCGGCTTCATCGCCGTGCTGCTCTCGCCCTGGTTGCTCTCACCGCTCCTCGCACTGCGCGGCCTGAGCCTTCAACGCAGATGGGGCTGGATGCTCGGCGTCGTGGCCTGCTGCCTCTTCCTGCCGACGCCGCTCCTGCCCTTCTCCACCTACGGCCTGACGGTGCTCTTCTCGAAGCGCGTTCGTTCGGTGTTCTTCGCGTAGACCGCTCATCTTTTGGTTTGATCCTGGCTTACGTCCTCAGTCGTTCCTTGCGACGTGGCGCTGCCACGCCTCAGTCACTCCTTCCGGGCGCGCTCA
>JBILQT010000522.1:0-3491 GCA_044373065.1 Sandaracinaceae bacterium | reverse complement strand
CCTGCGCCGTCGCACCCTGAAGCGCCTTCTGCGCAATCAGAGACGCGAGCGCTTTGTAGAAAGGCTCGCTCTGCGCCTCGCGTGAGGTGAACGCCGCGACAACCCCTTCGCCACCCTCAAAGCGTGTAAGCGAGAGGCGAATCTCACCCTCGCCCTTGAGCACACCGCGCATCGAGGCGAGCGCCAGACGCGCCTCTTCAAGACGTGCATCGAGCACGCCGCAATGCTCCGGTACGACCACCTCGAAGCCCTCGCTCTCGCGATAGCCAAGGCCTCCACGTCGCCACTGAAGACGCGCGCGTGTTCGATACGCATCGCTTGGTGCAGGCATCACCACTTCGACGTCGACCGCGCTGACCTTCTGCGTCCGCAGCGCATCGAGCAGCCATTGCTTCTTCACCTCACACTGCGCCTCACGCGTCATGTGACCGAAGGGGCAACCACCGCAGCGCTCAAGCGAGCCACATGCATCCACGCGGCGCGCAGGCGCTTGCTCTTCCACGCGCTCAAGCTTCGCGCGAAGGATCTTCTTCTCGCGTGCTGGCAGCCCGACGAGGACGCGCTCACCCGGCAGCGCGCCGCGCACATAGACCGGCCCTTCTTTGCTCTCGTAGACGCCGTCGCCGTGGCGACCCAAATGAACGATGGTTTCGGTTCTTGTCGGTCGACTCACGGAAATCTCTGTGCGGGCGCGCCCCGCTGGAAGAAGAACGAGAACGCGCCATTCAGCTCGGCATTGCGGCGCACCGGATCATCCGGCGATTGAAAGACGACGTTCTCGAAGTGGCCGATGAACGCATCACCGCTGCCAGGCACATCCTCGGCCCGCACAGCGTCAAAGGTGATGGTCCCGGACACTGCGGGGAGCACGCCGGGGATGCGCCAGAACTCGCGTGGCTGGCCCGATTCGCAGGTCTGGTTCGCGTAGAAGGTCATGTGCACGAGCGGCTCGACGCCCGTCGTCGGCGCCAAGTCGATCGGCATTCCGAGGCCCTCGCGACCGATGAGGTTCACATCGCGCACGAAGATGTAGATGCCGTCGCTATCGCCCTCGCGGTACGAGCCGCGCTGCATCTGCAGGTTGACCATGCGCGTCTCGCCATCGATGTCGCCGGGGCTCTCGATGTAGTCCGCGCCGAAAAAATTCGGCCGCATCGCGTAGCTCGCGAGGTTCACGGCGCAGTCGTCGAGGCGGATGCGACCCTCCGCAAAGCCCTCGCCCTGGCCCACCGAGCAACTCGCCAAGCTCAGCGCCGTGAGCGCAAAGGTCGCGAGCGCTGGGCGAAGGCTACGCAACCGAAGCCGTGTTCTCTTGAGCTGCATGAACGTGGCCCATCGTACCACCGCCAACGACCTCATCCCCGCGGTAGATCACGGCCGACTGACCTGGTGCGAGCGCGCGCTGCGCTTCATGAAAGCGCGCCTCAAAGCCGGATGCGGTCGGCGTGATGCGCGCCATCGCCGCATGATGCTTGTAGCGAATCTGCAGCATCGCATCGAAGGGCTCCGTCGGTGCGCCATTGAGCCAGGTCGCATGCGGCACGCTCACGCGATCGCCGAGCAAACCTGACTCGGGCCCCACGATGACCTCGGCCGTCTCAGGAAGAATCTTGAGCACGTAGCGCGGCGCGCCACCACCAAGTCCAAGCCCCTTGCGCTGACCAATCGTGAAGTGATGCACGCCCGGATGTGCCGCGATGGTCTTGCCCTCTTCGACCATCTTGCCCGAGTTGGCCGCATCGCCCTTGAGCTCGCGATCGACGAACTCCGCGATGTTGCCGTCGGGCACAAAGCAGAGCTCCATCGAGTCCTTTTTCTCCCAGTTCGGCACGTTGAGTCGCTGGCCCTCAAGACGCGTCTGCGTCTTCTCAAGATGCCCGAGAGGGAACTTCATGCGCGCGAGGATCGAGCGCGGCACGCCGTGAAGGAAGTAGCTCTGGTCCTTGCGCGCATCGACACCGCGACGCAGCACGACATCGCCATTCTCACGCACAGCAATCTGCGCGTAGTGCCCCGTCGCAATGAACTGGCAGCCGAACGCATCGGCAAGCTGCACAAGGCGCCCAAGCTTCACCTGCTGGTTGCACGCGACACACGGGCTCGGCGTGCTGCCACCGCGGTAGGCCTCGACGAAGGGGTTCACCACCGTCGCGCGAAAGGCCTCGCGCTCATCGATCACGTAATGCGGAAAGCCGATCGCATCGGCGCTCTTCTTCGCATCCTCGCGGTCCTCCGGCGCACAACAACGACCGACCTTCTGCTCGCCCTCGGCATCCCAAAGATGCAGCGTCACACCGACCAAGTCGTAGCCCTGCTCATGCAGCAGCGCGGCCGCGACGGACGAATCCACGCCGCCACTCATGGCCACCAGCACACGACCTTTCGACACCTCGCTCATGCGCGCCCTCTAACGCGCGAGGTGCAAGACGGCAATCGTGCCCAGTTGCGCGGCCCGTCAACGATTGGCGCGAATCACGGCGTCGGCTCCAGCGACAACGTCCGCGGCGATACGACATGAGGCTGCCGCATCAATGCGATGCGCCACCGCAAAGAGATCTCGGTACATCTCGACCACCGCCGAGGCTGGGGCACTGCGCAAGCGTCGCAAGGGAAATGTCGCGCCCCACGCCAGCCGCGCAGCGCGTTGTGCGCGACGCGAGTTTGGAACGCTCAGCCCCGCTGGCGACGCATCGCGAAGTCGATTGGCGAGACGCAGCGCATCGTCTCCCAATGCCGCGAGCGACGCCTCGTCGCGTGTTGGCGGTGCGGCCTCGAAATGCCCGGCTTCGTCGGTCAACCCAAGGGAGCGGAGCACGATCGGAAGTAGCCTCCGCACCGCTGCATCTGCGGCCACGCGCGCGACTCGCTCCTGAAGCACCTCGGCAACTTCCGGAGGAGGCGAGGCTGTCGCTGGGGCACCCGCGCAGTCTGGGAAGACTAGGTCTGCTCGCGTTCGCCGTGCGAGGTCCACATTCGGGTCGGACTGCGCATGCCCAATGGACGTCACTGCCATGAGCAACGCGACGAAGAACGAGCGTTCGAACCGCGACATCCGAGGAGCCTATCGCTCAAGCCGGCGTACGCGAAAGCACGCGCTTGAGCGCATCCCTCGCCATCGCGACATCGGCCTCGCTCGTCTCGGGCCCAAGCGAGATGCGCACTGCGGAGGTCGCACGCCAAGGCTCCTCTGGATAGAGCGCACGCAGCACAGGCGAGGGCGCATCGACCCCGCTCGAACACGCAGCCCCTGCTGAGACGGCGAGCCCTTCGAGGTCGAGCGCGGCGACCAACGTCGCACCACGCCAGCCGCGGAAGGATGCGTTCACCACGGTCTCCACGCGCGCCCACTCGGCGCCGTTGATGACGCCTCCCGATGCCACGAGCAGCGCCTCAAGCTCATCACGCATCGCAGCAATTCTTGGCCTCGCATCCAAGCGCGCCTTGAGCTCCGCGCATGCCGCACCGAGCCCCGCAATCGTCACGACATCGGG
>JBILQT010000175.1:0-15419 GCA_044373065.1 Sandaracinaceae bacterium | reverse complement strand
CGGCGCGCGCTGCCCGAGCGAGCCAACCCAGGTCACTTGGTCGGTCTTCGGAAGCGCGCGCACAAGGTGCTGTGTGGTGGACGGATGCCGTCCCCAATCATCCCCAAAGACCAGCCAATGAACGGATTCCTGCGAGCGGATTTCCGATGGAGGGAGCGCGTGTTGGAGCGATGACGTCACGGTAGATTTCCTCGGTCTCGCGCGCCCACCGCGCCCGACCGAAGCGACGTCGCATCGAGGGTGCAAGCGAGAGGGAGCGCTCCGTGAGCGAATCCAAACTCCGTGCCGCAGCCTCCAACGCGCGACGCAGTGCTTCCGCATCGCCCGGCGGGACAAGAAAGCCTGTCTCGCCATCGATGATCACATCGCTCACTGCGCCCACATCGCTCGCAACCATCGGCAGCCCGCGCGCTGCTGCCTCGAGCACCACCAGGGGCAAGCCCTCACGCAGCGAGGGCAGCACGAGCACATCGTGCTGCTCCATCAACGCACCCACATCGCGCGACCAACCCAGCATGCGAACACGCGAGGCGAGGCCAAGCTCCTGCACACGTGCAGTCACGCGCTCAAGGAGGGGCCCTGCGCCTGCAATGGAGAGCTCAAACGGTGTGGTCGATGCTGCCAGCGCCTCCAGCAAGGTGAGCGGCGCCTTCTCCTCCGAGAGACGCCCCGCAAAGAGCAATCGAGGCACTCCCGAACGCGCGCGAATCGACTCAACGACATGCTCGACGTCGGGCGCGAAATTCTCGCATATGAGAGTGCGGCTGGCCTCCGCACCAAGCGACAAGGCCTGACGGTGCGCAGCGCCACCAACAACAATCAGGCGATCCGCATGGCGCGCGAGAAAATGACCGATGCGCTCGTAGCGCTGTACCCGCGCGTCGGCGGCCGTATCGCCATGCCAAGTCACAACGAGCGGGGCGAGCGTCCTTGCCAACTGCGCATGCACAAGGGCCTTGAAGCCGTGCACGTGAACGACATCTGCCCGCCGCGCACAGCGCGTCAAGAGACGCATTAACATCATATCGAAACGACCCAGCGAGACGAGCGTCGTTGTGCTCAGCCCGCGTATCTCCGCCTCCGCGACGAAGGCGCGCGCGAAGCCAGGGTTGCGCAGCTCCTCGATCACGACGAGCTCGACCTCGACCCCTCGCTCCACGAGCGCCTCGCACCCCGAGAGCACCAAGCGCTCGGCCCCTGCGAGCACCCCTGGCGCAATCACATGCATCACGCGCATCGCTTGAGTTCCTCTCGGTAGACACTGACGTACGCGGCAGACATCGCCTCAAGCGAGTGATGCGCGATGGCGCGCGCGCGACCTCGTGCGCCCAACGTCTCGCGACGTGCAGGGTCGGCGGCGAGGGCATCCAGGGAGGCCGCAAAGAGGTCCGAATCATCCGGGGCTATTGCGATGCCGGCATCGTTCGCGAGCAGCGCAGGAATCCCTCCAACGGCCGTCGCAACAACGGGTATCGCCGCGGCCATTCCCTCGAGAAGGGACATCGGGAGGCCCTCGCGGTCGCTGGTCAGCGTGATGACATCCAAGCCCGGCAGCAGGGCTTCGGGGTTGAGCTGCGTGCCGAGGAAATGAACACGCGAGGCGAGCCCGAGAGCCGCTGCAAGCGTCTCAAGCGAGGCCCGCGATGGGCCATCGCCTATCAACACCAAATGCGCCGGAGTGCGCATCCTTTTGAAGGCCTCCAAGAGCCTGTCGTGGCGCTTCTCCTGCGCAAGTCGCGCCACGCAGCCGACCACGAACGCACCGTCTGGAACACCCAAGCGTGAGCGCGCGGCGGTACGGGCCTGCGCATCGGGAAGTGCGCCGATCGCAACTCCGTTTTCGATCACCTCGATGCTGTTGCCGAGGCTCTGCTTGTGGAAGTCTGCGACCTGCCGCGTCACCGCGATCGTTCGACTCAGATGCGGCATCGCACGCCCGAACACGCGCCTCCGCGGGACGTCGTAGAACTCGTGTGAGTGCTCCGTGTGCACGTGTGGGATGCGCGCGATGCGTGCGGCAGCGGCCCCGTAGACGAAGGGCCCGAGGTGGTGGGTGTGGAGCACGTCGATGCGCTCTTCCATGAGCCACTGCGCGAGGCGAAGCGGCAGGCTGGGTGCGAGCCCGGGCGCCGTCTGAAGGAGGGCAGTTTTGACGCCTCGCTCGGTCAGCGATGCGCGGTAGTCCGTCGCGCCCAGATAGCCCACGAGGACGCCGTCGACGCCTTGCGCTTCGCCCATCAATGCGAGGGCTGAGGCCATGCGCTCGAGGCCTCCTGTGGCGAGATGCTGAACGAGATGCGCGACACGAATTCGGTGCGTCATGCGGTCCTCCTTTGGACAAGACGTTGAGACGCTGGGTGCACTGCATCGCGCGCGCCAACGGCATTGGTTCGCAGGACGCCCATCGCCGCGACCTGGCCGAACATCACGTAAAAGTACCAACTCCAGGATTGCGACAGAAAGAACGCGATCAATACGAATCCGCACGCGGTGGGAAGCGCGGCACGCATCGCCGCTCGTGCGAGTGCGTTCGATTCGCTCTGCGCGTGTTTCCGAAGACGGTAGGCCTCGCGCAGGGTGAACACGACGAGCGTCATGAAGGGGATGAAGCCAGCAAGGCCTGTCTCCGCAGCCACCTTGATGTATGAGTTGTGCGTCTCGTGCTGGCCCCAGATGACAGGGTTCAAGCAGTAGCTTTCGTAGTTCAGCGCGAAGCTCCCAAAGCCCACGCCAAGAACCGGATGGCGCATCAGCATGCGACCACCGGCAATCCATGCATCGAGCCTGCCCTGTGCGGATTCATCGATCTCTCCCGAGCCCACCGCGCCGCTCTCACGGTCTCCGGCTCCCGAGAGCAACACAAGCAGTCCGACCATGGCGAGCCCCACAGGAAGCGCAGCCAGGCGCATCTTGAGCGAACCTCGGTCGTGGAACATCACCGCGAGCGCGAGGGAGACGCCCATGAAGCCGCCGCGTGACTGCGTCCCTGCCATCCCCAAGATCAGGATGAGCGCAAGAATCGCGAGTCCAACGCGCTTGACGCCCTTCGTGTGCATCGTGCTTTCGATGAGGAAGGGGACGTACATGAAGAGCACAAGAGAGAAGTCGTTCGGGTCACCGAGCGCGCCGACATAAGCAGCACGACTTCCCTCCACGAGAATGAGACCTGTGGCCTTCGCATACATCGAGTAGATGGCCATGCAGGCCACGGTGATCGACATCACGACGTACGTGGTCGCGACCCGCGAAGGCCTGTCGACCAGGTGCACAAGGAGCACGTAGACGACGATGATCTTCACGAAGCTGTCGGTGAAGAGCGTCATGCTCCCCGCGCGATCTGTTCCGAGTTGCGTCGAGAGAAAGACCGCCGAGGTGAGGGCGATCATCGGGGGATGAAAGGGCGAGCGCGTGGCCTCCATACGCCGCGAGAAGAGACGGTGAAGAAAGAATGTGGCGATCGACGCCAACGCGAGGAGCTTCGGAATCGAGAGCGACTCGAGGACAGGCAGTAGCTCGGATGGCCTTGCGAAGAGCACCACACAGAACATGAGCGCCAGATGAAATGGGCTCATGAAGACCCACAGCGCGAAGAGCGAACCCACCACCATCGCGACCGGGAGAATTGGGTTCACCTGCGCAGCTGCCGCGAGCAAGATCGCGAGGCCGAACGCAACGGCGTGCGGCGCCCAAACGGGCGTTTTCATGGGCCCTTGCCAAGGCGCGGCATGATGAAAGCGCGCCTTGCACCCACGGCGAGCGCGGCCTCTTCGGGCGTGCGCACAAGACGCGACATCGACTCGCCAACGGCGATGAGCACGATGCCCAGAACCAGCCCACCGAGGAACCCGCCGATCGTGACGAGCCAGCGCGCGGGCTTGAGCGATTGCGTCGGAAGCACGGGTGGCTCGAGCACCCAGACCTGCTGAAGGTCACCCTGCGTCGCGAGGTCGCGCATCACGCGCGCCTGCTGCGCACGTGTGAGCAGTTCGGCGTGCACGCTCCTGCGCGCTTCGATCTCACGCATCATCATCCCGAGCTCTTCCTCGACGGTGACGGACGCTATCAAGGTAGAACGCGCGGTTCCGATTCGCTCGCGCAGGAGTGAGGCTTCCGCGGCTGCGCCCTCGCGCTCACGAAGCATTCCGCGGTAGGCGAGCAACTCGCTCGTCAGCACGCCCGGCCCGCCGCTGCCTTCGCCGTCTTCGCGTCCGGCTGTCTGGGCCTCAAGGCGATCGAGATCCACCTCCTGACGCTCGCCACGCGCAGTACGAAGCTGCGCTTCAAGCTCACGTACACGCGCTCGTGCTGCAACGATGCGCGGGTGCTCATCGCCCAACTCTGCGCGCGCCCGAGCAAGCCCTGAGCGCGCCTCGGTCACCAGCGCCTCAAGTGCGCGCTCGTCCGGTGAGAGTGCGCGCAGACGCTCCTCGGTGGCCTGCACTTGGCGCGTCGTCGACTGCATGTGCAGCTCTGCTTCAACAAGGGCCTGCCTCAGCGCGTGGTGCTCCGCGAGGGTGGCTGAGCGCATCTCCGGCACTTGATCCGCATGCTCTTGGCGAAACGTCGTGATGCGATGCTCAAGCTCGGTGAGCTCGCCTTCGATGGTCGCAAGCTCCGACTCAAGGAAGTTCGAAGACGCCGTGACGTTGTCGCGCTGCGGACGAAGCATCTCGTGGACGAACGCATTCACGAGCGCCTGCACTCCGTGAAATGACTCTTCGGGGCGTGCCGAGATCAGCTTGATCAGCACAACGCCGCCGCCCACTTCGACAATCATCATGCGCTCTGCAAGCGAGCGTGTTTCGCGCTCGATCTCCTCCAGCGTGGAGCGGTCGGTGACGGTGCCCAACTCACGAAGCACGGTCTCCATCGTCGAGGGGCTTCGAAGAATGCTCGTGATGAGCGTGGCCCTGTCCTCGGCATCCCACTCCACGGCGAGGTCACCCAAGAACGGGTTTACCGTCTGCGGGTCTTGGACCGTCACACGCGCGCGGGCCTCGAAGCGCTCGGGCATGAATGACCAGCCAATCCAGGCGAGAAGCGGCGTCGTGACTGTCGTGATGAGAAGCCACATCCATCGCCGATAGAGGGCCTGAAAGACCATCTCTGCGCGCAGGGCCGGAAGAGGCGCTGGTGCATTCTGAGCAACTGGGGATTCGGCTGGTGAGGTCAAGGCATACGCTCCGCGTGCGCACCCGTTCGCATCCAGCGTGCCAAGAAGGTGCGACGCCAGAAGCCTTGAAAGGCATCGCGAATCGCGCGCGCCACCGGCGGGCGATCACGCTCATTGGCGACCAACGCAAGGCGCGGAACGCCGCGAAGCTCAAGCTCGCGACCGACGGAGGCCAGGTCCTCCACGGGCACGTCGCGCGCGGGTGCAACGACGATGGCGCCATCGACCTTGCTCCACCAAGCGGACGAAACCGCCATCGGCCCCTCGCCCTCCAGGAGCGCAGGCCCGTCGACAACGACGATGCCCTCGAGGGGCTCCGGCGCGCACTGCAGGTCGCGCATCGTGAGGCGGTGAACGGCAGCAGGCCCGAGATCTCGGAGCGCGCCTGCAAGCGCGCCAGCAAGCGTTGTGCGTCCCTCGCCTGCACGACCCGAAACCACAAGCACCACAGAGGCCTGCGCACGAATGACCTCGCGAGCAAGGGAGTCGCCGAGCATGCGAAGCGCGAGCTCATTCGGCGCGAGCACCGTCCCCTGTGGTGGCGGCGCGGGCCTGGAAGGCTGCCGCGTGGGGGGCGAGACCGAGACCTGCGCAACCGAGACCTGCGCAACCTCTTGAACGGGTGCGGCAGTGGGCGCCTGGACGCTCGCCTCCGGGGGCTTAGTCTTGGTGCCGCGCTGTTTCTTCGAGGAGCTCACGCGGGGTGAATCGCAAGCACCGTGCTAGCCGCGAGTGCACTGCAAACGTCTCGAAAAACATGGCGAAGCTCGATTTGGAGCACTCGCGAACGCCGAGTGTTCCACTCTGGTACAGACGCGCGGCAACGCGGCTGCAGAAGGCTGGCATGGGGGCTGCTGAGGGTTGGTGCGTGATGAACACCTCTACGCAGAGCGGACGCGCCTCCGCCGCGACCTTGGCAGCGACACTCTCGCTGCTCGGGCTGGTCTCGTCCGCGCACGCCGAAGGCTCTGAGGAGGTCGGTCTGGGACAGCGCCTCGTCGACGACACGCTCCTCGATGTCGACGTCGAGCGGGTTGGCGAGGCCATCTTCCTACGCGCCGCCTCCGATGTCGCCAGCGCCGTCGACGTGGAGATCACGTCGCCCTCGGGTCTCGTTCAGCGCGGCGTGCTCTCGCCCGGTCAGGGCTGGACCACCACGCTGAGCACGGGCCTGTGCAGCGGCTATCCGTTCACCGCACGTGAGGTTGGTACGCATCGCGTTCGCTTCATCGTGCGCACAGACGCCATCGACCCCTGGCTTCGCACGCTCACGCCTTTCGACGTCGCCGTCACGCCCTCTGGATGCACCGCAGCGCCGATCTCCGGGCGTCTGCACGCAACGCGCTGGCACCTCCGCGCGTATGACTGGAGCGCTGAATCCGCATTCAGCACGAGCTTCTACGTGCTCGCGCATCGGGACATTGTCGCGCTCGATCTCGCGGGCGTCGCTGGCTACGAGTACTTCATCCAAGCGGGCCCGCGCGGCCTCGAAGCGCCCTACGAACGCACGAGCCAGCCTGCACGCGTTGCACCTGCGCCGACCACGCGCCCTGTGTATCCGGTCTACCTGAACCCGCCTGCCCGGCCTGACGTCGGCAGCGACGAACTTGGGCAGTTCAATGGCGTCACGCAGTCGCGCGAGGCAGCCATGGTCGCGCTCTCCTTCTTCGAGCCCTGCGTTTGGGAGATCACGATCGATCGCGATCATGATGGCGTCTTCGACGTCGCCCGAGATGCCCCTGTCGTGCGCGGGACAGGTGAGCCCGGTGACGCCGAAGTGCTTCTCTCGACACGCGGCTTGGTCGGCGCAGCAGGTGCGCGCATTCGCCTCCAAACCGCGGAGGTTCACTTCGCTGGCTATGACGTCGAGACCGCGCGCCCCGGCATCTCCTTCGCACGCTGGAATCCACGCACGGCCATGCGCGAACCGCTCGCGATTCACTGGGACGACCGCGCACTTGTCCTTGGCGCTGCGGAGGAGAATCCATCGCCGATCGAAGCCCTCGACGGCCTTGCGGCGGTTCAACATGGATGGGGTTCGTACGCAGCCTCGTCACCTGGCAACGATGCTTGGGTCGATACGTGGGCCGCAGCGCGCACGCAGACCCTCGCGTTCGCCCTCGAAGACACAGCGCTCATCCCCGACGACACAAGCATCTCAAGAGATGCCGGAGTCTCGCCCGTCGACGCAGCGAGCCTCGCGGACGCCGCGATGCCCCTCGCAGACGCCCAGGTTTCGCTCGCGGATGCAGGCGCTGACACGGCGCTGCCTCTCGGCGGCCTGGCGGGTGGCGCCCTCTGCAGCGCCCGACCGAATGCGCGTCCGAATGCCTTCCTCGCGCTCATCCCACTCGTCCTTTTTGTCTTCCTTCGTCGGAGGCCCGCATGAGTTCGCCCATTCGCATTCTCGCCGTCATCGGCACACGCCCCGAGCTCGTCAAAATGGCGCCGATCGTGAACGCCATGCGCGCCCTCCCCGAGCGCTTCGCGGTGCGCGTGCTCTTCTCCGCGCAGCATCGTTCGCTCCTCGATGGCGTCGCGGCCTTCTTCGAGATTCACCCCGACCGCGACCTCGACTTGATGCGCGCCGATCAGCGCCCCTCAAGCATCGCAACGGAGGTCACCCGCGAGGTGGAGCGCGACCTGGCAGAGCACACAGCGGATCTCGTTCTCGCCCAGGGCGATACAGCCACCGTCTTTGGCGCCGCGCTCGGGGCCTTTCACGCGCGCGTTCCCTTCGCGCACGTCGAGGCGGGCCTCCGCACCGGAGACTTGCTCTCACCCTTCCCCGAGGAGGGCTACCGCAGGCTCGTGACCTCGATCACCACGCTTCACTTCGCGCCCACCGAGGTCGCGATGCACGCCCTCTTGCGCGAGGGTGTCCCCACCTCGTTCGTCCACATGACGGGCAACACGGTCATCGATGCGCTGCTCCACACCGTCTCGCTTCGCCGCGCATGCCCCATCGCTGTCGAAGAAGGACAGCGCCTCGTGCTCGTCACGCTGCATCGGCGTGAGAGCTTCGGCGCGCCGCTCGAGCGCATCGTGGATGGCCTGCAGCGTCTGCTCGAGGAGGACCCAAGCGCCGTCATCGCGCTCCCGATGCATCCCAATCCATCCGTGCGAAAGACCGTGATGCGCCTAGCCGGCCACCCACGCGTGCGCCTCGTCGAAGCACTCGATTACCCAGATTTCGTGGCCCTTTTGGCGAAGGCGGCGCTCGTCATCACCGACTCGGGGGGCGTCCAGGAAGAAGCCCCTGCGCTTGGCATCCCCGTGCTCGTTGCGCGCGAGAGCACCGAGCGGCCCGAGGGCGTTGCGGCAGGCTGCGCCGAGCTGATTGGCTCCGACGCAGGGCTTCTCGTGCGACGTGCGATTGCCCTCCTCCATGGGCCGCGACATCACCGACCGATGAGCCCCTATGGCGACGGGCTCGCCACGCCGCGCATCCTCGCAGCGATCCAGAACCACTTCGCCGCCAAGCACGCGGACACCGAGCTCGCATGTTCGGCGTGAGCTTCGCCGCACACCTCGCGGCAGCCTCTCACGTCGCGCTGACGCTCATCGGGTACCCCGCCTACCTGGCCGCCAAGGCGCGCTTGAGGCCACGCCCCGTCCAAGCCTCACCCTACGCAGGCAGCGTCAGCGTGATCCTCACAGCTCGCAACGAGGGCCCACGCATCGCCATGAAAATGAAGGAGATCCTCGCGCAGCGCGGGTCGCACCAGCTCACTCAGCTCATCGTCACGAGCGATGGCTCCACGGACGACACGCTCCTCCAAGCGCGCAGCGTTCACGACGCACGCGTGCTCGTTCTCGACTTGCCCGCGCGCGGAAAATCATCCGCCATCGCAAGCGCCATCCCGCACGCCACGGGCGACATCGTCATCTTCTCCGACACACGACAGCACATCGGTGAGGACACCTTCACCGCGCTCCTCGCACCGCTCTCGGATGCCTCGGTCTGTGTCTCAAGCTGCGCACTCGCACTCCCAAGCTCGCAGAGTGCCGGCCTCTATTGGCGCTACGAGAGAGCCCTTCGCATCCACGAATCGCGAACAGGATCGGTCGTCGGTGCAACGGGCGCGCTCTACGCCGTGCGTCGCTCTCATCTCCACGCGCCGACCGCAGGTTGCCTCCTCGATGACGTCAGCATCCCGATGGACGCCGCCCTTCAAGGAGGCCGCGTGGTCATCGCGGAGGATGCCATCGTGCACGATGTCGAGGCCGACAAAGCGCATGAGCAAACGCGCAAAGTCCGCACGATTTCCGGTACATTTCAGCTCCTCGCGATGCGCCCTGAGTATCTTCACCCGCGCAAGAACCCGCTCTTCGCGCGCTTTGTGATGCACAAGCTCGCACGCCTCGCCTTGCCGGTCTCACTCACCACACTGCTCGGCACCAGCGCCCTCCTCGCGCTCACACTGAACCCCTACGGCGTCGCATCCCTCGGCGCGCAGCTCGCCTTCTGGTTCATCGCGCTGCTCGCCTCACGCGGCGTTTCGTTGGGTGCGCTCGGACGCATCAGCCAGGCCTTCGCATCGCTGCAGTGGGCCACCCTTCAAGGCGCATTGCGCTTCCTCCGCGGCGACCTCACGTGGGCACCCAAATGACCAAGCGCCCTCGCTGATCCCCCTCGCAACTCTGCATCCAAGCGCCCCTCGTCGACACACCGCACGAGGGGCGTTTTGCGTGCGCGCGGGAGCACTTCACTGGACCCCGATGCGCCGTTCCATGCGCCGAGTTCCGCATTGAGACAGCGCCATCCCAGAATGGAACACGCACGCGCAACACCTTGTAAAACAAGCCGAAATGCAAACATTGCATTTGCGCGAACGTTGGCATCTTCCTCGCTAGAGAGGTTCGTATGCAAGCCTACGTGACTCCCTTCGCTGGCCCTGTCTCCGGGCCTCTCCCGCCTCGGCGAAAGTCAGCCAAAGAGCGCCTGCTGATCAAGTCGAGCATCCTCTCCACCAAGCGTGCAATGGATGTCGCCATCGGTGCCGTCGCTGTTGCGGCCATCCTGCCGGTGATGCCCGTCATCGCCATCGCGGTGAAGCTCGACTCGACTGGCCCCATCTTCTACCAGCAGCGTCGCGCGCTCCGCGTGAACGGCCGTCAGCTCAACGGCGAGCTGAATATCGAATGTTTCCATATGTGGAAATTCCGAACGATGCGCACGGACGCAGAGCGCCTCTCGGGGCCCACGCTCGCGAAAGAGGGAGACCCGCGCGTCACGCGTGTCGGGCGCTTCCTTCGCAAGTCACGTCTCGATGAGCTGCCGCAGTTTTTCCATGTCCTCTCGGGGCAGATGAGTGTCGTTGGTCCACGGCCTGAGCGGCCTGAGCTCATCGCCAAGCTCGCGGGCAGGATTCCGCTCTTCGAAGAGCGCGCCATCGAGCTCAAGCCCGGCATCACGGGGCTTGCGCAGGTGAGCCTCGGCTACGCAGGCGACCCAGATCCAAAGAGCCCAATCGCCTCGCTCCTCGGCCGTTGCGACAACGAAGAAGACGCGATGCGCACCAAGCTTGTCTTCGACATGGCGTATGCCGCCGCCTGCACTTCGCTTCGCTCCTTCCTCAAGATGGAGCTCTCCATCCTCGCTCGCACACCACTCGTCATGCTGCGCGGCATTGGCCGCTGAAAGGGGAACACCATGCGCGTACTCAAGAGCACCGATCGTACTGTTGCCGTTGTCGAGGGCGCCCTCGACGCCACCCATGTTCGTCGCTTCCAAGAAAGCTGGGGGCTCGTTGCAGTCGACCCAACCGCCGATGTGCTGATCTGTCTTCGCGGTTGCGAGTCGATCGACGGCTCAGGCGTTGCGCTCTTGGTGTCTCTGATGCGGCGCAACAGCTACGCCGGTGGCTCGGTGCGCATCAAGCACGCCTCCGGTCAGCCCGCAGAGTTGCTGCGTCAGCTCGGCATCCAACAAGTCATCGCTGCGTAAGTCACGGCCACCAGGCGCACAAAGCGAAACAGGATCGCGAACCCGCAATCCTGTTTCGTTTCGTCGGCGCTCTCGCTGGTTAGGGCAGTTTGCAGCTCAACTGATTCGCTCTTTCGGCACGCAAGATTTTGGTTTCAGCGCGCAGGTGCTCCCCATGCTCGCAACTTCGTTGCTGCGCGTGGTGTCCGCGCCGTGGCGCCCGCAGGGCCAGACCGAGGCGTAGCCAGGTGCTCGTCACTTCGTTTCTGCGCGCCGTGGCTAGTCGCAGGGCTGGACCGAGGACGTAAGCCGCGATCAAACCAAAAGGTAAGTGCCCTAAGCGAGGCCGTACTTCTTCATCTTCCGGTAGACGGTCGTTCGCCCGATGCCGAGCTCGCGCACGGCGGCCGTGACGTTTCCGCCATGGCGCTCAAGCGCTTGTCGAAGGGCCTCGCGCTCGATCTCATCCATGCTCGCCGCGAGCTGTGTGGACCCAGACTTCTCTTCCACGCCACGTGTTGACTCACGCGGGTCAAAGCGCGCTTCCGTGCGCGGGGCTTCCAGGCGCACGGCCAGCTCAGGTGCAAGCGAGACAGGGCGGCGGAGCGAAGGCGGCAGATGCAGAAGCTCCACCGGCCCATCTCCGCAGAGCACGAGCGCGCGCTCCATCGCGTTGCGCAGCTCACGCACGTTGCCCGGCCAATCGTGCTTCTCCATCACGCGAAACGCCTCACTCGAGAGATGCACACGACGCTTGGGTGCGAGCTCTGCGAGGAAGCGTTCGGCCAACAATCCAACATCGCCCTCTCGCTCACGAAGCGGCGGAAGGTCGAGCTCAAACACCGCGAGGCGATAGTAGAGATCCTCTCGGAAGCGCCCCGCGCGCACCGACTCGCGAAGGTCACGATGGGTCGCGCAGACGAGTCGAAAATCACTGCGCACATCCGACGTGCCGCCAACGCGCCGAAAGCTTCGCTCCTGAAGGACGCGAAGGAGCTTCGCTTGCACCGCGAGCGGCAGCTCACCTGTCTCATCGAGGAAGAGTGTTCCTCCGTGTGCGCGCTCCACTGAACCCACGTGGCGCGCCGTCGCATTGGTGAACGCACCGCGCTCATGCCCGAAGAGCTCTGACTCGACGAGCGCCTCGGGGATGGCCGCACAGTTGATGGCGACAAAGGGAGCTTTCGCGCGTGTTCCGCCTTCATGAAGGGCCCGCGCGACAAGCTCTTTTCCCGTTCCGCTCTCTCCGAGGATGAGCACGTTCACATCGCTCGCGACCACGTGATCGAGTTCGGCAAAGACACGACGAATCGCGGGTGAGCGACCTGCAATGCCGCGGTACGAGCCCGTCTCCACCAGCGACTCAAGCTGCTTTACGCGGCCCGAGAGACGCGAGCGCTCCACGGCGTTGCGCGTGGCCGTCACGACGCGTGTGCGATCGAAGGGCTTGGCGACGTAGTCCACCGCACCCAGGCGCATCGCGCCGACGACCGTATCGACATCACGGTTGGCCGTCATCATCACGACGTGCATCGCCGGATACGCCGTGCGGATCTCCTCCAGCAACTCAAGACCGTGCGCATCGGGCAGCTCCACATCGAGCAGCACCACATCGGGTGCCGCGCCCTCGAGCGCCGAGCGAAGCGATGCCGCGTTTGCGAAGACCTCGACCGCAAAGCCCTCCTCGGCAACCCAGGACGACACGAGGTCGGACATATCCGGATCGTCATCGACGACGACGACGAGGCCGCTTGAACGTCCGGGTGTTGTGTTCTGCCTCATCGGTCTTCCTTTGTACGAATCACCCTCAACGACTTCACTCTCTGGTTCGCGCAGCGACGTGTTTGCCCCGGAACGCGCGCTTCACTTCGCCGCATCTTCCAATGCTCGCGAGGCCAGTGTGCCTGAATTCTTCTGACGCGCGTCACATGACGGTCACAGGGCATGTACGGCCCCGGCCGCACGCGGAAACTTCAAAGCCTACGAGGCGATGTGAGGAGGTCGCGTTGCGGAACGACTTCCGATACGCTCGCCGGGCTGGGTCTTCGTCCAGTGATTCTATCCGCGAGCCTCGCTCGCAAGGAGCTCGATGATGCGTCGACATGTGTGGCTTGCTTCAGTTCTTGGTCTGGCTTCAAGCGTGCTTGGTTGCCCAACGACAGCGACTCCGGATGCGGCGACGCCAATGAGCGATGCGTTCGTTCCGCCCGGCACCGATGGTGGTCCTGTGCCTGAAGACACCGGTGCATCCGCGCTTCCGGTGATTCAGACCGGCACCCGCGCAGCGCCGCTCCCCGCGATGCTTGCCTGCGCGAACACGGCGACCTCGATCATGCCGATGGGTGGCGCACCCGTCTCGGGCATCCTCAACGTCTCGGCACTCGGCCTCTCGTCCACGCCCGTCGCCACCACGGCGATCCAGGTCTACACGGGCGCTGGCGTCGCGACGGGATGCGCAGCACCGGGCTGCCAGACGGTCACCACCGACGCGACGGGCAACGCGATGATCTCGCTTCCGAGCGGCGGCTGGTTCGCGTACCGCGTTCCTTCGAATGCGGCGAGCGTCCCGGGCCTCGGCTTCTTCTACACCTGGGGCACTGCAGCTGGCGCCACCACCGAGGTCACGGCGATCTCGGGCGCCGCGGCAGACATCGTCGCGGGCCAGCTCAACCGCGAGCTCAACAGCAGCACGTCGGCCGTCAGCGGCTCGGTGCGTGATTGCGCTGGGGCGAACATGGCAAACCTCCAGATCCGCATGTTCCGTGGCGACACGGAGATCATCAGCGGCGCGCGCGCCGAGACGATGACGCCACGCATCAGCGGCGTCGGCGACACGGCGATTCCGATGCCGACGACGAACGGCCTCACGGCCTTCGCAGGACGCTTCGCAGGCGTCCTTCCCTCGGCCGGTGGCGACATCCGCATCGAGGCCTGGGGCATCCCCGCCGCCGGTGGAACGCAGGAGCTCGTCGCGTGTGAGGTTGTGAGCGTAGAGCCCGCATCCGTCACCGTCGCCGTGCTCGGGCCCTACCGCAGCGACTACGCCGCTGGCAGCCCCTGTGCCGGCCGCCGCGCGATGTGATTCGCATCAGAACGCATGAATGAAGAAGGCGGCCCTCGGGTCGCCTTTTTTGTTTCCTGCGTCAGCCGTTTTCACACGATTGCAATATGACAACATAGCCCACGCGCCTCACAACACGAGCGCCTTCGCTGAAGGCGAGTACAACGCGCCGCATGTCACTCCAGTGGTTTCCCGGGCACATGGCCAAGGCTCGTCGCGAGCTTGCCGAGTTGATGACGAAGGTCGACCTCGTCATCGAAGTGCTCGATGCGCGCATGCCGCTCAGCAGTCGCAATCCGCTGGTCAACGAGCTCCGCGGTGAGCGGCCCTGCATCGAGGTGCTGACCAAGAGCGACGTGGCGGATCCCGTCGTGACCAAAGCCTGGCTGCGCGCGTTCGAGGCGACCAAGACGGGGGGCCGCGTGGCTGCGATGGCCTCCAGCACGAACCAGCAAGCCGAGGCGCGTGCACGCATCGCTGCGCTGGCCGAGGAGTTCGGCAACAAGCGCAAGGGACGCTCGATGCGCGCCCTCATCGCGGGCATCCCGAACGTCGGCAAGTCGACGCTGATCAACACGCTGATGAGCCAGAAGGTCGCGCGTGTGAGCGACAAGCCTGCCGTCACACAGAACCAACAGCGCGTGGTGTTGCCGAACGGGATGATCATCACCGACACACCGGGCCTGATGAGCCCCAACATCGAAGACGAAGCGGCCGCGCTGCGCCTCGCGTTCGGTGGTTCGATTCCGGCGACGGCTGTCGACTACGAGGTGATGGCCATCTCCGTCGGCCCCTACCTGCTCGCGCACTACGCGCCGTTGCTGGATGCGCGCTTCAAGCTCGGTGAGGTCCCCGAGAACGCCGATGCGTTGCTTCAAGCCATCGGCCGAAAGCGCGGCTTCTTGCGACCCGGTGCAGGCGTCGACACGCACAAGGCCGCCGAGGTGCTGGTGAACGAGTTCCGCAGCGGCAAGCTCGGGCGCATCAGCCTCGAGCGGCCTTCTGCCGCGCCATGATATCGATATGACTGCAATCTGATTGCAATCTGATTGCGACAGGATGTTTACGGCGCCACGGCCGGGAGCAAGCGCGCATTGCCCGGCGTCCTCACGATGAGCTCATGCGCGCCCACTTCGGTCTCGGGTGGGATGCCAAGGCTTGCGCGATAGAGGCCCTCCGCATCGGTCACGGTCACACCGACGAGACGCTCTCCACCCTGCGCGTCGCGCAGCAGCACCTCCACCCGCACGCCGGCT